>JAWAEV010000015.1:0-7738 GCA_038891095.1 Candidatus Altarchaeota archaeon | reverse complement strand
CTGAGTTAATAAATATGAAAAAAAGTAAGCACCAAAAACAAAATTTAGCTGATCTAAAAGAGGTGCTGGTGCTCCTGGAGCTAAATCAACTCTCCTCTTAACAAAGCTTCCAATAAGATCTCCTATAAGGGCACCTAAGGAAAGCATAAAACCAAGCGGGATTGTCATTTCAGGCAAAGAAGTTTTAAATAAAATTTCAGCTTGCTCATGAAAAGAAATCTGCAAAAAAGATGTTAAAGTTCCAAGCAAAATTCCAAAGATTAAACCACGAAAAGTTTTATTGTCACCAAAAATTCTTTTTCCTTTAAAACTTTTTCCAAAATCAACTGGCTGAGAAAATTTTTCTAAATAAGGAATTTTTGCAATTTGCACAGGTGTAGAGTTTGCAACATATGCTGGGAGTATAAACCAAAGAGCTTCAATAATTCTAATATAAGCACTCATATACTATATAAAAATGTTTTATTAAATAAATTACATAACTTCAAATAAAAGCAAAGACAAGAGAAGGGTAAAATGATGAAAATTTTTATGATTGTATGTGATGGCTTAGGTGATAGGCCATTTAAGGATGGGAAAACACCGTTAGAAAAAGCAGAAAAGCCATATATGGATTATATTGCTGAGAATGGAATTTGTGGAATCATGGACACTGTTGCTCAAGGAGTTAGACCAGGAAGTGATACTTCACATCTCGCACTTTTTGGTTATAATCCCTATGAAGTCTACACTGGTAGAGGACCTTTCGAAGCATTAGGAGTTGGTTTAAATTTAAAAAAGGGGGATGTAGCTTTTAGGTGCAATTTTGCAACAATAAAAGATGATGGTAGGATAATTGACAGAAGAGCTGGTAGACAAGAATATGGCCTTGAAAAATTAGCAAAATCTCTTGATGGAGTTAAGATAAATGATGTAAAGATAAAATTTAAGAAGTGTGTTGGCCATAGAGCAGTTTTAATTTTTCAAGGAAGGGATTTATCACCAAAAGTCAGTGATGTCGATCATGAGGGCGAATCATCAAAAAAAACAAAATATAGAATCTCTGCAGCATTAGATAAAACAAAAGAAGCACGAAGAACTTCAGAGATTTTAAACGAATTTACAGAATTTAGCAGAAAAGTTCTTTCTAAGCATCCTGTAAACAAGGAGAGAATTTCAAAAGGAATGTTACCTGCGAATATAATTCTATCAAGAGGTGCAGGAGTTTTACCCCACATTATTCCATTCAAAAAGAAATATAAGATGCGTGCAGTAGGAATTTCTGCTGTTTCTCTCATTACTGGAGTTTGCAGAGCTGTTGGAATGGATACTATAAAAGTTAAAGGTGCAACAGGACATTTTGATTCAAATATTCATGCAAAGGCAGAAGCGGCAATTAAAGCATTAAGGAGTTATGACTTTGTTTTTTTGCACATAAAGGGAGCTGATGAACTTTCTCATGATGGGAATTTTTACGGTAAGGTCAAGATGATTGAGAGAATTGATAGAGAAGTTATAAAGCCAATAATTGAGAAAGTAAAAAACACAACAATTGTTTTAACTGCTGATCATTCTACACCATGTAGTATAAGACAACATTCTGCTGATCCTGTGCCGGTTGCAATCCTTGGTGATGTTCGCAGTGATGATATCAAAAAATTCACTGAGAGAGATTGCGCAAAAGGTGGCCTTAATAGAATTTGTGGCAGGAATCTCATGGGGATCCTTTTAGATCTAAGTAATAGAGCGAAGCTATTTGGTGCATAAATATTTAAAAAAATGGAAAAAGTTAGAGGCTATAAGTTATCAAAAGGAATTTGTGCTTATGAATTGGTCAGGCAAATGAAAAATGTTGGATTTCAGGCAACACAAATTTGGAGAGCTGTAGAGATATTAAAAAAAATGAGAAAGGAGAAAGCAACAATTTTTTTGACATTTACATCAAATATGGTATCTTCCGGACTTAGAGAAATTTTTGCATTTTTAGCAAAGGAAAAATTTATTGATGTGGTTATAACAACAGTCGGCTCTCTTGAGGAAGATTTTATAAAAAGTGAGAAATCTTTTTTCTTAGGTGACTTTGATGCAGATGACAATGAACTTGAAAAAAAAGGGGTTCATAGAATAGGCAATATTTTTGTTCCAAATGAGTGCTATATATGGTTCGAGAAAAAAATTCAAAAAATTTTCTATGAAATGTACTCAGAAAAGAAAATTTGGAAGCCTTATGAATTAGCAAAAATTCTTGGAAAAAATTTAAGAGATAAAAACTCGTTTCTTTATTGGTGTGCAAAAAATGAAATTCCTGTTTTCTGCCAAGCAATAACAGATGGTGCTCTTGGATTGCAACTTTATTTTTTCAAGCAAATTTATAAGGATTTCATAATTGACGCAACTGCTGAAGAAGAATTAGCTCAGATAACATTAAATGCAAAAAAGACCGGAGCTATTATTCTTGGTGGTGGTGTTGCAAAGCATCATGCTATTGGTGTTAACATTCTTAGAGGAGGTTTTGACTATGCAATTTATGTAACAACTGCAACAGAGTATGATGGATCTTTATCAGGTGCTAAAACAAAAGAAGCAATTTCATGGAATAAAATAAAGAAAGATAGCACTCATGTAACAATTGAAGGTGACGCAACCATAATTTTCCCTTTAATTATTATAGGATTTTTATCATAGCTTGAGTAAATTTAGCAAAAATTCAAAACAGGGTATTTACATTGTCACAACTCTGAAATCCTTGAAAGCCCCAGTGTCAGTAATAAATTCTTTTTCCTCCTCAAGAATAATGAGGTGTTTTTTCTCTTCTCCAGCAAGTTTTTCAAATAATTCCTTTAAATTTTTGTCTTCAAAACTCTCTGATAAGTTATTATATAATTCTATACTATCTTTTTCTGCTTTTATTCCAAGGTTCAAAGCATCAATAATATCTGCCTTTTCTTTTAAATTTCCCAAACTGAAAATTTTCTCAAAATTTGCATTCCTTGTTTCTGATAGCAAATTTCTCTCATATGTAAAATAATCTCCCTTAAAATTTTCCATATAAATCTCTTCAATTTTTTCATAATGCCTTTGTTCTTCTTTTGCAAGAAAGCTAAACATTTCTTTTGCTTCTTTGCTATCAGTTAGCTCAGAGCATTTATTATAGAACTCATAGCCATTAACTTCAAGTTCAAGTGCTTTTTTCAAAATTTTTGAAATTTCTTCCATAAAAATCTATTAGGGAGATTGCTTAAAAATCAAAAATTGCCGAGGGCGGGATATGAACCCGCGACTTCCACGTAGCTCAGAGTGCTTTTTTATACTTATGAGCGTGGCACTCTAACCAGGCTGAGTTACCTCGGCATAATTTGTCTTTTTTTAATTTGTAGTTTTATATTTATTTACAATTTACAAATTTAAAGTAACCCGCCTTAGCGTAGCCTGGTAAACGCGTCCGGCTGTAGTTGTGAATTACTTGGCTATAAAACCAAGAAAAAGCTGCATGATAGCAGTTACCGGAAGATCCCCCGTTCAAATCGGGGAGGCGGGATTGCCCCGGTGGTGTAGTGGCCAATCATGTAAGCCTGTCGAAACCCCTTTCTTTTAAAAAAAGAAAGGTGTTTATACCCAAAGAAAAGAAATTTTCTTTGGGAGCTTTGTTGCAGAAAGCTTGCGACTCGGGTTCAAATCCCGACCGGGGCGAATTTTTATATTTTCAATTATTATGCATTAATTTCTTAATTAAGATTAACTAAGATGAAAGAAAAAATTGAAAAGGTTTTAGATAAGCTTAGACCTGCAATCCAAGCAGATGGTGGTGATATTGAGCTGGTTGACTTTGATGCAAAAAAAGGAATTGTAAAAGTTAGATTAACTGGAGCTTGTTATGGTTGTCCAATGTCACAACTGACATTAAGGAATTACGTAGAAACTGCATTGAAAGAGAGTATACCTGAGATAAAAGAAGTTGAAGCTGTCTAATAACACAATGGAAAAATTATTTGAAATAACTGAAGTAGAAGCAGTAGAATTCGATAAACCTGTTTTTATTTTGGGTTTTCCAGATGTTGGTTTAGTTGGGACAATTGCTGTTTATCACATAATAGATAAGTTAAAATTAAAGGAAGTTGCACATGTAGATTCAAAAAAATTTCCAGCAATTGTTGTTGTTCATGACTCGAAGCCAAGTTCTCCAATGAGAATTTATGGTGATGGAAAAATTTTTGCTATCATCTCTGAAATTCCAATAAAGCCAGATATTATAGCACCTTTAGCAAAAGAACTTGCAGAATGGTTTAAAAAGAAGAATGCATCAATGGTTATATCTCTTGGTGGTATTCCTCATCCAAAGAGAATTGAAATAGAAAAACCAGAAATATATGGAATTTGCTCTTCTGATTTAGAGAATAAAATGAAGGAGGCAAAAGTAAAAAATTTTGAAGAGGGTATAATTGTTGGATTTCATGGAGTTATGCTAAGAAGATGCATATCAGAAGAATTACCTTCAATGTATCTAATGGCAGAATCGCATTATCGTTATCCTGACCCAGAAGCAGCAGCATCAGTAATCAAAGCGGTTAATAAAATTTTAAATTTAGATATTGATGTAAAGGAGCTAATTGAAAAAGGCGAGGAAATAAAAATAAAGGCAAGAGATTTAATGAGGAGTACTGAAGCAGAAATGCGAAATATGGAAAAAGTTAAAGAACATGAAATTCCAATGATGTATCGCTAAGATGAAAGATTTTGTTAGTTTCTTGGATGACATTGAAAAATTTGGTTGGAGTATCTACAGAAGATGCTTAGAGCCATTAGTCTATGTTGAGGATCATGGTGATGAAATTCTCGTAACTGCTGATTTGCCTAATGTCAATAAGGAAGATATTGAAATAACAACAACTGGAAATACAATTGAAATAAAAGCAAAACTTAAAAGGATTTGCACATTTAATAGACTTGGTGCAATTCATAGAGAAGTGAATTTTGAGTATTTCCATAAAATATTGACTTTACCCTCTGTCATAATTCCAGAAAAATCAAAAGCAAGATTTAAAAATGGGATTTTGCAGATAAAATTGCCAAAAAAACACGAGAAAAAGAGGATAATTGTTGAATAGCTTTTAGACCTGATAATTTCTTGTTATTCATGTGATTTCTTTAATAAAAATAAATTTTAGCAATTAGGTAAAAAGAAAAAATAGAATAAGAGTATCCATGTTGTGCCTAAAATCTTTGCATAACTTTATATTCCAACAAGATTTAATGGAATTGAAATTAAATTCCAACCATAGTTGAGAAATATGCTAAAAGTCTGTGATAAAATTTGGCCACAATAGTAAGTGCAATTTGTTAATGTTGCGTTTGAATCTTTCCACGAAAGCGTTATATTGCAGAAATTTTCTGAGCCAAAATTTTTTCCTAATCCTGCATTATTTTGTATGTCATATCCTTTATTATAACATATCGTATTTTTTAATACACTGTTATTTTCAGCGGTGGAAGTGAAATACAGTCCTTCAACATAATTGTCTGTTATAGTATTGCTGATAATGGTGTTATTCTTTGAATTTTCAATATGTAGCCCTCGGCTATTATTTTGGATTCTATTACTATAAATTTCATTAAAGTATGATCTATCAAGATATATACCATTGCTGTTGTTATATGCAAAATTGTTTGAAATTTTTGTAGAGTTTGAATTGAAAAGCCAGATTCCTTTTGAATTATTATGCAGCACATTGCTTGATATCTCACTGTTATATGAATAGTATAGATAAATACCTCTCTCAAATGAACTTATATTGCAATTTATAACCTTCGTGAAATTATTATTCACTTGTATAGCGATACCACTTCCACTTCCAGTTATTAAATAATTGCTGCAGTTAAAAGTTATGTTATTTGCATTAATATTTATGCATGTTCCACTTCCTGATGTTGTTATTGAACTATTCAAATTAATCAAAGGATAATTTCCATTTAATTTATTTGTGCAAGAAATGCATGAATTGCAGTATTCCGGGAGAATAGCGCAAGTATAAGTACATTTTTCTTTGCCACTATCATTATAGTTGTAAGCTGTATTGCATGTGTTATCACTTCCATTGTTTGCATCAGAGTCATAAATGTCATAATAATTCCCAGAAGAGCGATTATTATAGCAGAAAATATTTAAAGTTATGTTATTTTCTGTAGAGGATGCATCCATAATGTATAAACCATGATAGTTGTTGTATTTTACACTATTGTTAATTATAACATTCTTCTGAGAGTTAGACAATGCAATACCATTCCAGAGACTTTTATTTATGCTATTTCCTCTTATAGTATTATTCGCTGAGTTATACAAAAAAATCCCATTTTTATTCAAATCTAAAATGTTTGCTATTAATGTGTTATTAAATGAATTAGTTCCTAGGTGTATGCCACTTTCATTGTTTGATAACACTGTTGTATTGAAAACATAATTATTTGCAGATAATATTTGAAGCCCAGTTCCACCATTATCAGAGATTATGTTATCTTGCAGTAGAGTATAATTATCATTAATAGAAATTGCTGGATTATTGCCAGTTTGATTATCATTGCCATAAAGCACATTCGAGATTAAGTGGTTATTCTTGCCTGTATAAATTACAATCCCATTATATGCGTTGAATGATATTGTATTTCTTAAAATAAAATTTCCACTACTTGATTTGTTTAACTCTAATGCAACATTGTTATTGTGAGAAATATTATTCCCAACAAAGCTGTTATTTTCTGAACTTTCAACTTTAAGTCCAATATTGTGGCTTAAAATACTATTGTTAAAAATTGTGTTATTCACTGCAGAGACTAAATAAATGCCAAAGTAAAAATTTGTGATTTTACAATTTTTTATTGTGTTATTTGCTTTATTGCTCAGGTAAATTCCATATATACCAAATGAGTTATTACCACCAATTCTATTGCTTTGACAATCAAAAATTTTGTTAGAGAAATTTTCAGGGTTGTCTATGCAGGTCCCGTTGTAATCTGAGATATTTGCTATTAACCGAACTGTGGAGCAATTGGCAGCATTCAATTTTTGCATACAATCTGTGCAATTCAAGCAATTACACACCTGTGCAGAGGATATCTGAATAAAAATCAAAAAAACAAGCCCTAAAATTAAAAATTTGCACCGCATTTTTAACATGTTTAAATATTTTTTAAACTATAGAATAGAATAATATAATATAAAAAAACTATATATAAAAGTATGTTAATTTAATTAATAAATTAGAAATGGAAAATACAAAAGTGAATAAACGGGCTTGTTTTTTTGTTTTGGTTTTTTTATTGTTTGCAATAATTTCTGTGCAGGGACAACAAAAACAACAGGAAGTAAACTGTAGGGATTTTAATAGTTGTCCCTCGTGTTTGATGGGCGGATGTCTGTGGTGTGAAAGAGGCTCAGCAAGTTACTGTACAAGTGTTTGTGATTCCTTTACTTGTTATATGGGAACATGTAAAAACAATTTAAATGATTGTGCAGCAACAGGGGCAACAACGACAACAGCCACGACAACAACAATACCAGGACAAGTATGTAGTGACTCTGATGGCGGCAGGAATTATGAGTCAAGTGGTATATGCAAAGAAAAAGGTACATATACATATAAAGATAAGGGACAAGACTATTGTCTTGATTCAACAACCCTAAAAGAATGGTATTGCTCAAATGAAAAATGCACATATGAATATAAGAGATGTGAATATGGTTGCAGAGCAGGAGCTTGCCTGCCAA
>JAWAEV010000014.1:0-13725 GCA_038891095.1 Candidatus Altarchaeota archaeon | reverse complement strand
AATGGAAAAAGATGCATTGCTCCCAGTGGTTCTGTAGGTGTTTGTGATAAGGGAGAATGTAAAGAGAAAGTAGATTTAACAGCTAGCATAACCTCTCCGAAGGAAGGTTCATTATTCCAAGAAAGAGAAGTGATATTGTTTAAGAGCAAGGTGTACGGAGGCAAACAACCATATAAGTATGAATGGTCTTCTAACTTGGATAATATCTTAAGTGATAGCGATAGTTTCACTACTGATAAACTATCGCCTGGAAAACACACAGTCACATTAAAAGTTACAGATGCTCTCAACTCAATCAGTTTAGTTGATGTGCATATCACTGTAACTATGTATGGTTCTCCTGGAGATCCTGATGTATGCCTGAAGATGTGTCCAAAAGGGTATGTTTCTTGTGACTGTAAAACAGAAAAAGAATGGTGTAATTATAGATGTTGTTTTAATCCGGAGGATAATGGAAAAAGATGCATTGCTCCCAGTGGTTCTGTAGGTGTTTGTGATAAGGGAGAATGTAAATAGAGTGCTATGTTAAATCAATGTAATATAGTCTCTACTTTTATTTTAAAAATCTAAAGTCTAACTAAATTAAGTATGGATCTCTCAGTTGTGATACCTACTTACAATGAAGAGGAAAATTTGCAAGTTTTATATTCTAAACTAAAGACAGTTCTTGAAAATTTAAAGAAAAGTTATGAAATTATTTTTATTGATGATGGCTCAACTGATAGAAGTTTTGAAATTCTCAAGGAGCTTCATGAAAAAGATAAAACAGTAAGAGTTATAAAATTTAGGAAAAATTTTGGTCAAACTGCTGCGATTTCTGCAGGTTTTGAAAATTCTAAAGGTAAAGTAATAGTTACGATGGATTCTGACTTGCAAAATGACCCAAATGATATCCCAAGGTTATTGAGCAAACTTGATGAAGGCTATGATGTTGTCTCTGGGTGGAGAAAAAACAGAAAAGATCCTTGGCTAAAAAAGAAAATTCCATCAAAAATTTCAAATTTTTTAGCAAGAAAATTAACTTCCTTGGAAATACATGATTTCGGTTGTACATTAAAAGCTTATAGGAAAGAAGCATTAAAAGGAATTGAGCTTTATGGCGAAATGCATCGCTTCATTCCTGCAATTGTTGCATGGAGAGGCTTTAAAGTTTCTGAAGTTCAAGTAGAGCATCATGAAAGGAAATTCGGAAAGACAAAGTATGGTTTATGGCGAATTATGAAAGGCTTTCTTGACTTACTTGTTGTTGTTTTTTGGCGTAAGTATTCAACAAGACCAATACATTTATTTGGGAGTTTAGGTATAGTTTTAAGTTTTTTTGGTTTTTTAATTGGGGTTTATTTAACATTAATGAAAATTTTTTACAATCAGAGTTTAAGCAATAGACCTTTACTGCTTCTTTCTATTTTGTTAATAATACTAGGCGCCCAGTTTATAATATTTGGTTTGCTTGCTGATATTATGATTAGAATTTATTACAATAAAGGGAAACCCACATATGATATCGATAGTATTCTCGAACGTTCTGTATAACTTATAAGCAAATAAACAAATCGTGCCTATAAACTGAATTACTTATCGAACTGCGTTTTTTCTAAAAATGTGGGAAAACGATTGAAATAATATTAATAACTCCAAACATCAAGCTAAAAGATATCTACCTTTTAAAGGAATATCTACTGAAGTATACTTGTTTTATCAGCTCTCTAATAACTCGTTGTTTTTCTTTCAGCTCTTGTGAGAGCAACAAATGCACTTTATGGGGTGTAATAAACTCATAGAATGTACCATATATTCGCAATAAATCGAAACTACTTATAGAGTTATCAAAAGAAGTGAATAAAGCAAGGAAGATTCTCTGTTTGTGTCCTTTGTTTTAGTTTTAATACCAAAAGTCATTAGTTACTCAAAACTTGGTTTCGATAATCTCCAGCGATGTTTGTATAAAGGAATGGAGTGAATTGGCTTCTCTCTGTGAGTGCTAGTATCAGAGACTCATCGATATGTTTTTTATCACTCTCGACTTTAATACCTTTGACGAACACAATATCTGTCTACTGCGGTACTGACTTAAAGACTTTTTTGCTATTCGTATTTGCCCATATTCTCTCCGTGGGAACATGTACCACAAATGAAACTTTTTAGCAGGCAGATAACAGCAGAATTAAAACTATATCTAAAAGAACGACATCAATTGGAACTAAACTTAGCTTTAGTGAGTAGCTTTTTTAGTATCTGCACCTCTCTATCGCCAACACATAGAGGTATGAACTATATGCCTATGTCGATTTACATTGCCATAGGATGCATCGTGAGTTACATCTATAGTTATCACAATCTTATGATTTCTGCTGATATGTTTTACTTTTCTTAGTTGTGTGCTCCCAATGAGGTATCATAGAAATACCTATCTAAATCAGAAAGTTTGTCGAGAGCGTTCAGCATTATATATACCATCAACTTGCTTATATGTTCCTGAGAAAGCTATTTTCCTGTGCTGATTCAGCCTTACTTTTTACTATTTTTTCTTATAAAGCAGTAAATGTACAAGCTACTTATTTTCCTTGTTCATGTGTTGCTGAAGCATATCCCAATCTCAATGCACATTGAAGAAATGTATGTATCTTAACTCTTTTATAACCTCTCGCCCGGAACTCAGTCAACCAAACTCATCGTATCCATCTATATCCCTCGATTACCAATAACTTTTAAGACTGCAATCACTATATTAATAAAGGTATATTGTGTCATTAGCATAGTAGGCTAACTACTACCTTTATAGTTTACGTTTGAGAACATGCTAAATAATCTTATATAGAATAAAAAAACAATGAAAATTTTGATGTTAAGTTATGAATATCCTCCACTTGGTGGTGGGGCTTCGCCAATTATTAGAAATTTAGCAGAACAATTAACAAAGTTAGGAAATACTGTTGATATTATTACATCTGGATATAACAATCTCAAAAGAAAGGAAAGAATAGGGGATCTAACAGTTTATCGTGTTCCTTGTATACGAAGAAGAAAAGAACTATCAAATACCTATGAAATGTTTACTTACTGTCTTCCTACATTTTGGTATTCTCTTTACCTAACTAAAAAGAATAGATATGATATAAACCATACACATTTTATACTACCCACCGGCATAGTGTCTTACTTCCTTAAAAAAACTACGAATCTACCATTTATAATTACATCCCATGGTTCTGATGTTCCAGGATACAATCCAGATAGGTTCTCTCTCCAACATAAATTTCTTTTTCCTATTTGGAAAATAATAGTTAAAGCCTCTGACTATGTAATTTCCCCATCAAATAGTTTGAAATATCTAATTCTGAGTAATATAAACATAAACAAAAAAATAAGAGTCATTCCATATGGTTTTGACTACTATAAATTTAAACCAAAAAATAAAAAAAAGAAAATACTCCTCTCAAGTAGACTATTGGAAAGAAAGGGCATTCAATACTTTCTTGAAGCTATCAAAAATCTTAATTTGGATTATGAGATAAACATTATAGGTGATGGTCCATACAAAGAGAAATTGATTAAAAAAGCAAGAGAAATCAAAGCAAATATATTTTTTAGGGGGTGGTTAGATAATAATTCAGAAGAATATATAAAATTCTTTGAAGATTCGAGTATATTTGTTTTTCCTTCATCTCATGAAAGTTTCGGTGTAGTTTTACTCGAAGCTATGTCTGCAGGTTGTGCGATAATAACTAGTAATGCAAGTGGTTGTCCTGAAGTTGTTGGGGATACAGCAATACTCATAAATCCTAAAGATCCAGAAGATATACGAAGGGGACTAATTAAAGTTATAGAAAATGAGAATCTTAGAGAATGTTTAGGTAAAAAAGCAAGGAAGAGAGTAGAAAATGAATTTAATTGGGAGAAAATAGCGAAAGAATATCTTCATATATACAAAAAAGTTATAGAAAGTCATTGATAAATCAATTTATATGTTTTTATAGATTATGTACGATGTAACACCAAGAATCGTAGAAAAAACTAATATTATAATATGTAGTGCAATGCCAGAACTAATTGCTAATTCTTTTGGAATACCGAATAGAATAAAAGTAGTTGCCCATGTACCCTCAATTATACCAAACCCTGCAATACCCTGAATGGGTATGAGTGATGACAAAACAACGAGAGAGGATGTGATAATAACAATAAATATATCTGCATTAACATTCATAGCTTGAACTAAAACAAATGATAGTACATTACTGGAAATCCATATTAATAAAGAGTATATAAACAATCCAACAAAATTCTCTCTGATTTTAGTTTCGTTAAATATAGAAGAAAATTCCTGGAATTTAGAAGTTGTAAATTTTATAAATTTAACTCTATCTAAGTTTATTAAACAGAAAAAATTCTTAAGTAATTTATTAATTGTAGGGCTTTTGATTAGAAAGTAGATTATAGTTGGGATAAATAAAAATACTAATAAAACTAAAATAAAAGTTAAGTACGTATTTAGTATGAGAGTAGGCATTGGTCCAATTAGGAGCAACGATATAAAAAATAAAATTGCTATTGAAATCGCATCCAACACTCTAGCTATAAACAATGTAATAGCACTCAGCTTTAGAGAAATTTTCTTTTTTTTTAGTGCATATATATAAAAAAGGTCTCCTGTGCGTGATGGTAGAATATTTAAAAGAAATACATTCATAAAATTTATCAATAATATGTCAAAAAAAGAAATTTTATTTAGAAGTAATTGAAATCTTACCGCACGAAAGAAGTTAAAGGTTATATAAAGAATAAATGCTATCAGTAAGTAACCAAAATGTATTTTCTTTAATGTATCGACAATATCTGAAAATTCAACTTGTGAAAGTAAGATAGATAACAAAAATATGCTAACAATTAAACTAGGAAGTATTTTAAGTATACTACTCTTTTTTTTCAATTTAAAAATTTATATAGCTTAGTCTAACTTTTCCTTTTGTAAGTTCATAATCCTTTTTGAATATCTGCCTACCTTGCAACATTGTATTCAATTTTTCATCATCATAACTACCACCTTTCCTAAAAAGCATATAAATTGGCTGAATTCCTTGTTGTGTTTGAATAAAAGCAAATTGTTTTAGAGCATAATTCTCCTTTATATATTGCCAGCGTGATTCATCTCCAGAAAGTTTTATTTTATTGCTTTTAATTTCCATATCCCAATTGTAAATGAAAAGCCAAGTTGCATTTAAATTTTCCTCTGCAAATTTTATCTTCTCAACAGTTTCAGGGATTCCTCTTGTGCCTTTTGCATCGGCATGCCACAAGATACCATAAGCTTGATGTGTTGAATGAATTATTCTTTCTCCAGGCTTTTTATTCTCTTTTACATATTCGCCAGCAACATCCAAACCAAAAAATTGTGTATCAAACTGTCTTGCAGTAGCTTCTTGCATCGGAAAGAATAAAATTAATAAAATGATAATAATAACAAAAAAATTTAAGTATGGAACACCTTTACCTTCAACTTTCATTTTTTTTGAGAAGTCTGCAACCTTAATTATAAAATAAGAAATTGAAATTGCAAAGAGTGGAGCTAAAGGGTACATATGATAGCTATGCCCCTTTATCTTAAAGAACATTAAAATAAAGAAAGCTATCGATGCAATAAATAATGACACAAGAAATTTATCTTCAAATTTCCTTGATTTTATAAAAGATAGCACAGAAAAGAAAACACCTAAAAATGCGAGAGATAAACCTATAAAGGTAAAACATTCTTCAATGTAAGAGTTTATAAACTTCCATTCAGATGGATTTAAAATTTGCAAGTAGTTTACTTTTTCTGGGCTTGCGACAGGTGCTGATTTATACTTAGGGGCAACAATTTCATTCGAATAATAGTACCATGCAGGAAAAAGAAGTAAAATCAAAATGGAGAGAAGATAAAGCTTGAATGACTTTTTAATTTCTTCAATCTTTATCCTCTCAAATGGGAAAAGCAAAGTGAATAGTAAACCCATAATTAGGAAATCATATTTTGTTAATGCAGATAGAACGAAAGATAGAGATGCTAAAATTAAAAAATGGCCTTTATTTTCATTTCTCCATTTTAAAAATGCATAAATTGATAAAATAAAGAAGAAGAGAGCATGGTTAGAAAGCTCAACACTGTGTGGATAAAAAGAAGTTAATGGTAATATAGCTGTTAAAAAAGCAGAAACTAAAGCAAAATCTTCTCTTTTGAAAATTTGTTTTGAAATTAAATACATTAATGGAATAGTAGCAACAACAAAAATTATAGTAACCAGTCTGGCAATCCACAATTCAAAGCTAAAAATTTTAAATGCTACCGCAATTATTATCGGAGTTAATGGGAAAGTGTCAGAATGAGCTCCAGAAGGATCTGTATCCATAGGCGGATAATCATTCATGGGAACAAAAAATCCCTTAGAAAAGAAACCCTCTCTTACAAAATTTCTTGCTTCACTTAAATAATGGACAGATTTCCAATTATGATAGCCTATAACCGGGTAATCCAAATGGTAGATTCTTATATAAAAGCCAAGAAGGGTTATAAGAAGAAGAACTGTCAATGGTAAGTATCTTTGGAAATTTTCTTTTTTCTCAAAATTTTTATCAAAAGTTTTTTTATCTTTTTTCATATTATAAATTAAAGGACATAAATAAAAAGTTCAGATTAGAGAAATTTCATTAACTCTAACTTCAGAAACATCCTCTAAGTTAAGGAGTTTTTCTTCAATTTTTTCAATGCCACCTTTTTTGTCATTTAAGAGCAAGGTAGCATGCAAAGAATTTAGCCCAAATGCAATTGGCTTAATCTCTGAGCTATGAATTTTTCCATACTCAGAAACTATCTCAGCAAGATTTTTTTGAATTTTTTCAAGATCAGAAGAAATTTCCTTAGGTAAAATTTCAACTTTAACAACAACATTCAATTCCATTTTACTTTATATTTCTCACAGCTATTTTTGTCTTTCCTGGCAACTTATCAAGACCTTTTTTAAGTGCTTCCTTTACATTTTTTATAGTTTCTTCATTATTCTTCACATAGACTGATATAATTGTTCTACCTTTCTTAACCCTCGCAGCAGTGCCAATTGGTTTTCCAAATGATGCTCTCATTCCCGATTGAACTCTATCAGCTCCAGCACCTGTAGCCATTATATTCTCCCTTAAAACATGATGTGGATAAGCACGAATTAAGAATTTATAGTTAGATGAGCCTACTTTATCCTCAAGAACTTTGTTAATTGCTTTTCTCGCAGCTTCAAGAGCATTGCTTCTTATTAAAAAATTTTGCTCTGAGACAATTGAAATTTCAACATCAAAATTTCCCTTTGGATTGCCCATCTCGAGCCTTGTAAGTCTTGATCCAGGAACACCTACAATGAAGGCATCCTTTGGGTTGTTTGATATTCTCGTATATGCTGGTGAGTCCCACCTATAGCAATGTGCAGGTCTTAGTCCCATTTTCCTATAAATTTTTTATAAACTTTGTAATAATGGAAATGAATACATATAAAATAAAATTTAAATCAATTTAGAATTTTTCCTTATGCACTATCTCTTTTAAACTCCTTTTTGGTACATGTAAAATGCCTTCCTTGTCAATCCAATATTTGTGGTCTCCCTCAAATTTATCAACAACAGCAGTTTGCTTTCCATATCCTAAAGCTATCAAAAGTTCAATGCTGTAATTTTCAGGAACATTTAAAATTTTCCTTAACTTCTCTCTGTCAATATTTGCAAGTATACAACTAGCAACATTGCGCTCTAACGCTGTCAGAACAATATTCTCTGCTGCTAATCCAACATCATGTTTCGGCTCATTAATACTTCTGTTCAAAAGAATTGCTATATATGCTTTTGGTTTTTCACCATCTCTTGGAGCACCATCCTCAAGATAATATGCCCACTTTATGCAAGAAAAAATTTCTTCAATGTTTTTTGTTATTATTATGTATTCCAAAGGTTGCATATTCTTTGAAGAAGGTGCAAGTCTCGCTGCATTCACGCAATCTAAGAGGATTTTCTTACTTATCTTTCTTTGCTGAAACTTCCTTATACTTCTTCTACTAAGAATTAACTCATAAGTTTTAAATTTTCCCCTTTTTTGTATTTTACTTTTGCCAAATTGCATTTTAATGTTATTTACATAATTTCAATTTTTTAATTTATATAGTTATTAATAACAAATAAACTCCAAATAAACTCATTGATATAAAAATGTACCACAAAGAAAAAATAAGGTTTAGAAAAAAAAGAAAGTATGACCTTGGGAGAGAGCCAGCAGAAACAAAAATTGAAGAAAGAAAAGTAAAAAAGGTAAGAACAAAAGGTGGCGGTGCTAAGATAAAATTGCTCTCTGATAAATATGCTCATGTTCTTTCAGATGGGAAATATATTAAATGTGAAATTTTGACTGTTGTTTTGAATCCTGCGGGTAGGGATCTCACAAGGAGAAATATCATAACAAAGGGTGCAATATTAAAAGTTAAAACACCTGATGGGCAAGAAATAAAAGCAAAGGTTACTTCTCGTCCAGGGCAAGTTGGTAATATACTTGCCATACCTGTAAGAGAATAGTTATTGTTCTATCCTTAAATCTATTGTTTCTCTCTTTAGAGTTTTCTCTCCCTTAACTAACTCTGCAGTTAAATTATAAACTCCAGGTAAAATTCCTGCACAGCTATAACATTCAGGAACTGTAAATTCAAATGAAATTTCCCTTTTTCCAGGGTAAATAATAATGTTCTTTAAACTTTCAATTTTATAATTCCCCTTCGCATAGATCCCATAAATTTTTAGGTT
This sequence comes from Candidatus Altarchaeota archaeon, assembly GCA_038891095.1. GTDB lineage: Archaea > Altiarchaeota > Altiarchaeia > IMC4 > QMZM01 > JAWAEV01. The sequence goes on along the minus strand of JAWAEV010000014.1, from coordinate 4,920 downwards.
AACATCTCCAATAAAAATTGAACTTTCAATTTTCACAGAAAGATTAATTTTATCATTGGAGTGATAAATCTCCTTATCTTTAATTATGAGGAGACTTAAATTTTCTTCTTTAAATTTATTGTCAGAGTTCTCAACACAGGAAGATAAGAATAGCAATACTCCAAAAAACAGAAAATTTCTTAAATTTTTTAAATTTTGCATTTTAACCTTTGCTCAATATTTCTTCAACTCTATCAATTGTGTCAGCATCTTCAACTCTCTTATCATCCCTTATTCTTACTAATCTTGGAAAGCGAAGAGCATAACCTGACTCATAAGTTGGAGAGCGCTGAATTTCTTCATATGCAACCTCAACAACTTTTTTAGGCTTTAACTTGACTTCTTTTCCAATTTGTTCATAGATATCATCTTTTAATAACTCAGTAATCTCTTGTAATTGCTCGTCTGTAAATCCAGTGGCCATTCTGCCAATAGTTAAAAATTTTCCTGTTGCCTTATCAAGAACAGCAAGCAAAAAAGAGCCAAGCCAATGAGCTCTTCTACCTTCGCCCCATGTTGCACCAACAATTACTAAATCTAAAGTTTCCATTATTGGTTTTATCTTATACATATAGCCAACTCTTGAGCCTGGCTGATAAGGAGCATCTAAATTTTTTGCCATAACTCCTTCATGTCCTAACCTTAATGCTTCTTCATAAAATTCATTTGCTTTTTTTATGTCCCTTGTGATTAACTGCTTTGCAAGTAAGAAATTTTCACTTTCTTTTACAATTTTTTCAAGAATTTTCCTCCTCTCCGAAAATTTTTTTTCAATTAAACTCTTGCCATTTAGAAAAGTTATATCAAAAAGATTTATCTCAACAGGAATTCTTTCTATCATTTCCGCTATGTCATACTTTCTTTTTATCCTTCTTGAAAGTTCTTGAAATGGTCTTGGATGCCTGTCAGTAAAAGATTTTATCGCAACTAATTCGCCTTCAATTACTGTTGTATTTGCACTTATATTTTTTCTTGCAGCATCAACTATCTCTGGAAATTGTTTTGTGACATCTTCCAAGCGGCGAGTGAATAACTTTATTCTCTCCCCCTCCTTATGAATTTGTATTCTCGCACCATCATATTTAATCTCGAATGCAACATTTTCAATTTCCTCAAGTGCTTCTCCAATTGAGTTCAACTTTTGAGCTAACATAACACTTATTGGTCTACCTGGAGTGATTTCAATTTTCTTCAAACCAGAATCGCCTTGAATTTTTGCAATTCTTGCAACTTCGCCTAAGTCAGTTATGAGATAAAAAGCACGCTCAACTAAGGCTGGAGAAACATTAAATTTCTGTGCAATTGCATCTCTTATTATACCTTCACCAACACCTAAGCGGAGTTCTTCGAGAATTATTCTTGTAATGTACTTAGCTTCTAAAGGCTCTGCAAATGATAGAAGTTCTGAGATATATAGCAGTTTTTTCTCTTGTGAGCCTTGGCCAGAAAGTTTTGCTAATTTATTTAAATTTTCATAAACCTTCTCTACTGAAAGTTTTTCTCTAAACAAAGTCATTTGTGCTTTTTTAGAGAGCAAAAACTGGGCAGCAACTCCAGTGTCACCTGTTTCCCTAATTTTATTCTCAATTTCTGTTTCGCTAACACCAGAAATTTTTGAGATTGCCTTTATAACAAGTTTATTTCCAATTCCAATTTCTTCCTCACTCCATTCAGGAAAAATTCTACCTTGAAGAAAAGGAATTACAATTTTAAATTCATCCTCATGAACCTTTCCAAGAAAATCTGCAACTATCTGAGTCATCTCTATTCTGCTAGAAATTTTCTCCAATTGTTCATAAACCTTCACAAGTTCTGAAAATTCCATATATAAATATTTATGCAAAAGATAAGAAAAAGAGAAATAATTTTAAACTTGGATGATAAAGTATAAACTGAAAAAATGAAGATTCCCATCATTGTAATTTTTACAGTTTTTGCTCTCGTTTTGATATTCTGTAGTGTAATCTTCGCTTTTTTTCAAGGTAGTCTTCCAGATAGTTCTGAGATTTATATGGGCGATATCTCAGTAGGCGGAGTACCTCCCAGGATATTTTCATCGATCAGGATATTCTTGATAGGATATTTAATCTCAGAGACTTGTATGTTTCAACTGTTACAGTTCGCTCTATACTAAATGCACACATTGATGGCATAGCTCCTGAAAAAGCGGAAAAAATAGCACTTTTACTTCTTGAAAAAATTAATAATAAAAGAAAAACCACAAAAAGTGATTTTTCTTAATGTTTTCATAAATAAAAATAAGTAAATTAAAATGGCAGAAAAAATTCTCATAACTGGCGCCTCTGGACAAATTGGTTCTGAATTAGCACCTGTGCTTAAGAAAAAATATGGCCAAGATGCTGTTATAATTTCTGATATAAGAAAACCAACTTATGACTTTGGCTTGGAGTTTCAGGAGTTAGATGTCACTGATAAAGAAGCAATTGAGCAGATTGTTTCAGAAAATGACATAACAAGAATTTATCATCTTGCTTCACTGCTTTCTGCAAATGGTGAGAAAAATCCACAATTGGCATTTGAAGTAAATTTAATTGGACTTTACAATATTTTAGAAGTTGGAAGAATTCATAAATTAAGACAGATAATATGGCCAAGTTCAATTGCTGCCTTTGGAATGGAAACTCCAAAGGAAAAAACTCCAAATGAAACTATAATGCGGCCAACAACAATGTATGGTATAACAAAAGTCTCAGGTGAGCTTCTTGGAAATTATTACTTTCACAAATATGGTTTGGATGTTCGTGGTGTTAGGTTTCCAGGAATTATAAGTAGTGAGGCAATGCCTGGTGGAGGCACAACTGATTATGCAGTTGAAATTTTTTATGAGGCAATAAAACATAAGAAATATACCTGTTATCTCAGAGAGGATACTACTTTACCAATGATGTACATGCCTGATGCCATAAATGCTCTTATAAAACTCTCAGAGGCGGAAATTTCAAAATTAAAGCATCATTGTGATTTCAATTTAGCAGCAATGAGTTTTTCTCCAAAAGAATTAGTTTTTGAGATAAAGAAATACATTCCAGAATTTCATTGTGAATATAAGCCAGATTTTAGACAGAAAATTGCAGATTCTTGGCCAAAATCAATAGATGACACTGCAGCAAGAGAAGAATGGGGTTGGAAACCAGAATATGATTTAGAAAGAATGACTAAAGACATGATTGAAAAAATTTCTAAAAAATTGAAAGTTAAAAATTTAAAAATTGAAAAAAAATGAAGCTTTAAAATTACTAATACTCTTTGGTTTAATTAGTTTATTTGGTGATATTGTTTATGAGGCTGCAAGAAGCATTAATGGTCAATACTTACAAATACTTGGAGCAAATGCTGCCTTAGTTGGTTTAATTGTTGGTTTTGGAGAATTTTTTGGTTATGGTCTCAGATTGCTCTCAGGATATTTTTCTGATAAATCAAGAGCTTATTGGTTTTTTACAATTTTTGGTTATGCCCTACTTGTGAGCATACCTTTACTAGCACTTGCAGGAATATGGCAAATTGCTGCTTTTTTGATAATTTCTGAAAGAATTGGAAAAGCGATTAGAACACCTGCAAGAGATACATTAATTTCAAATGCAGCAAAAACTCTTGGAACTGGAATTGGCTTTGGAATTCATGAATTTCTTGACCAAATTGGTGCACTTTTAGGACCTTTGTTAATCACCTTTTTCTTTCTTATAAATGCAGGAGGTTCAAAAAATGTTGTAGAATATAAAAATGCTTATAATCTGCTTTGGTTGCCATTCATAGCCTTGATGATAATACTTTTTGTAGCATTCTTTCTTTATAGAAATTTACAAAAAGATGAAAAGATTAGTGCAGAAGATAGAGAAGATAAAACTCCAAATAAGCTTCCAAAAATTTTTTTCTATTATCTTGTCTTTACATTTATGACAACTATTGGCTTCATAAGTTTTGCAATTTTTGGATATCACTTTAAAATAAAAAATGTTTTATCAGATGCAGAAATACCTTTTTTCTACGGAATAGCAATGATAATTGATGCTCTCACTGCTATATCAATAGGAAAATTTTATGATTTTTTGAAAGAGAAGAGAAAGAATGAGAAAGCAGGATTATTAACTTTAATATTTATTCCAATAACGACTTTGTTAGTCCCTTTTTTCATTTTTTCTGAAAACATTAGCTTTATATTTTTAGGAGTATTCCTCTGGGGTATTGCTTTAGGTGCTCATGAAACAATAATGAGAGCAGCAATAGCAGATATCTCTTCTATGGGTATAAGAGGCACAGCATATGGAATTTTTACAACAATTTACGGAATTGCTACTTTTCTTAGTGGAGCAATTATTGGTTTTTTGTATGACCTATCGTTCCCTTTTTTATTAATTTTTGTTGTTATAACGCAACTCTCTGCTTTTATAATTTTTTTAATTATGAAAGGAACTATGGATTAAATTTATTATGCCCAAAATGAATTATCATATCAAGCTTTAGTTTTTTCCCAGTGTCTAATTTTAAATCACAAGCACCATATGTGGGCCCAATGAAAATCACTACTTTTGCATTTGTTTTTTTCTCAATTTCATTTGCAATTTCAACAGCATATTGCTTTAGGCCTTCAGGAAACTGCAAGCCAACAAGTTCTGCTTTACTCTTTTTAATTTCATCTAAAATTCTTTGAACTTCAAAGTCGTATGATGACATGTTTGTTTATGCTCCTACCAAATTTCGTTCTATATGATTAAAAATATGGAAATTTAATACTACCCAGACTGTAGTTCACAGAGTGAGATCATTTATATATTTAAATTGTTTTCTAATTTATCACACATATTTATAAAATGGATTTTATCTACCTTCTGCTTATTTCATTAGTAAGTATTTTAATATCAT
>JAWAEV010000013.1:0-14028 GCA_038891095.1 Candidatus Altarchaeota archaeon | reverse complement strand
TTCTCTAAAAAGAGGTAACTATACTATGATCAGAGAGCTTGAAGTTGATCCAGAACAAGTATGGCTTAGCTATGCTCACGGTCCTATCGGAAATATAACTGTTCTCGAAGATAATTTTGAGCCATTGATCAATGTTACTATGCCAGAGCTTCTTGAGCAAGAGAAAGAAGCATTAACAATGGCTATACCTACAGAAGAGAAGAAAGAGCCATATGTAATACAAATTTTATTACCTATAACAACAACTCAACAAATTACAACAACAACTGAAAAAAGAGCAAAGGTCATAGCAGCATTAGCTAAGTCAGCAAAAGAAAGAGAAAGCTGGAAATTAAATTTGGACCTTTATACTGTTTTACCAGTTGCGATAACTGCTTTATTAATTTTATTTATCCTAATTGAAAAGAAAAAATCTAAAGGCGGAGAGCAAATGAAAGATAAATGGTATAACAAGTAATGAAAAAGGAAAGTATAAAAACTCAAATGATAAATTTTAATTAACAATGGAAAAAAATAAGCGAAATTTTTTTAGAGAATTTTTGCTATTATACTCCTCACTTGTAGCTGTCTTTTTACTTATTAGTGTAACTTCTCCTGATAATTGTGTGGGTCCAAATTGCTCAACATTTTCAGCGACTGAAAATATTTCAAGACCTGATGAATATTCCCAATGGCTTGATATCCAAGAAATAAAAAATCAGAGCAATAGATCTTTGCCAATAATAACAATTGGCGGAGTTAACACTATCTATGGTGAAGGTGACAATATAGCAATTTTTGCATCAATAACTTTACATGGAGCCCCAGTTGATCCTGAGTCATATTGCAACATTACAATAGTTCATTGGAATGGTTCATCTTTACAATTTTACTTAAATTCAACTCAAATGACGAAAATTTTTGTTGGGTGGTATTATCTAAATTGGACAATTCCTTCTGGCATAAAGCATCAGGGCACTTATAGCATTTTAATTGAGGCTGATCCTCTTGGAAAGAAAACTCAAGCAACATCTGGCTTCAAAGTTGGATTTACAATAAATGCGACAATTAGTGTTGACACTTCCTTAATAACAGAACAAATGGACTGCGATGGGATTGATGACTCACCTATTTGTGAATATACGAAAAACATGAATAATATAACTTCAATTATCCTTGATATGCTAAATTGTGAAAATAATGGCAACAATTCAGATATTTGTAACTACACAAAAAATTTAGAAACAAATATTTCTGACCTTAGAAACTTGCTTAGAGATGTGAATTATTCAATGTGGAATAAATTATTGTTGATAGAATCAACATCAAATACAATAAGATCATATGTTGAAAATATATCAGAAGCTCTTGATTGTGATAACTCTGAAAATGATGTCTGCAAGAAAGTTAATGAGTTGAGAATTTTCCTTGAAGAAGTGAATTCAACAACACATAAAACATTAGATAATGTCACATTAATGCTTCCTCAGCTTAGAGAACTTCTTTCAAATGTTAGTGATGTGAAAAACTATTTGGAAATTCTCATAAAAGAATTTAATTGCACATCAGTTAATCCTTCAGATGTTTGCTATCGTTTAGAGTTAATACAAAATGCGACAGGTCCTTTGCTCGGAATATTAAATGAGATTAATACAACAACTCATAGAATTGACACTACACTTAGCTATATTAACAGAACCTCATCTATGATAAGTATTGCTGGGCTTGACACAATTTATGGGGAAGGCAACACTATAACAGCATACGCATTAATAACTTTCCATGGGGAGCCTATTGAGCCAGATACATATATAAATTTAACAGTAATTCATTGGAATGGTTCTTCAATAATTTATGATTTAAACTCAATTGCAATGAATAAAATTTCAACTGGGTGGTATTACTATAGCTGGACTATACCATCAAATGCATTTCATGGTAGTTATGCTGTCCTAATTGAGGCTGATCCTCTTGGAAAGAAAACTCAAGCAACATCTGGCTTCAAAGTTGGCTTTGATTTAAATGTCACTATAACCTTAGATACATCCGCAATTTCAAAGATGTTAGATTGTGATGGGATTGATGACTCACCTATTTGTGAATACATCTCTAACTTGCAATCCTCAGTAAATAAAATTCAAGATATGTTAAACTGCTCTAATCTTGGCAACAACTCTGACCTTTGCAATTACGCTGAAAGAATAGAAAGTAATCTCTCGTTATTAAGAGAAATTTTAACTGACCATAATAAAACTATATGGGATAAATTGCTTGATATTGAAACAACTATAAATGCAATTAATGCTAACACAACTGCAATTTTTGAAGCATTAGATTGTGATAACTCTGAGAATGATATATGCAAAAAAATTAGCGATATAAATACTCTAATTGAAATAATTAACATAACAACAATTGACACATTGAACAATGCAACTTATATTGCTTCAAAAGTTAATATATTGCTTTCAAACATAACAACAATCCATGATTATGTAGAAAGTTTAATTATTGAATTTAATTGCACATCAGTTAATCCTTCAGATGTTTGCTATCGTTTAGAATTAATACAAAACGCAACCACTGGAGGTGGCTCTTTAGCTGATTTATTAGCAGAAGTAAATAGAACAATCCATGAAACTTTAAATATGGTAAATTATATAAATGAGGTTAAATGGGGAAATTTCTCATACACACAACCAATACCAACAGTTTTAATTTTACAAGGTAAAGTTAAAAGAAAGGGCACAAATGACTATCTTTCAGTCGGAAGTATTCAGGTAAATATAACAGATGCTTATGTGCCATTTGTTATTTGGAGTCATGAATATAACGATATCATACATGATAATATGTTCAACATAATGATTGGCGGTACTCATGATTTAAGTTTAATTCCAAAAAGAAAATATAAAAGGGATATAACGGTTTGTGATGGAATAACATTTGATCCAACACTCTACACTTGCGAGACTTTCACAACATATTTTATAGCATAAAATGTAGCATAAAATGACACTTCAGAAATCTGAAAAGAAGGAATTTAAATTCCCAGTCGAACCAAAAATTATTTTTGCAGTTGCTTTAGTTATAGCAGTAATTTTATTTGTAATTTTTGTTTTACCAATGCTCTCCAAAGAAAAAGAGAAGCCTATTGAGGCGAAAAAACTTACAGATGCACAAATTTTATCTATTACAAGCAGAGAGCCAATAACAAAAGACTTTGTTGCAAGAAATCCAAAATATGAAACAAAGATAACCTTTGTTGATGCGACAATGCTAAAATCTTTAGCAGCAACAGCGCCAGCAATTTATGGGGGCCTAAATGTTAGAGCGCTTTATAAGGTGGAATATAAAGCAAGGGATGAAGGCATACTTCTTCTACTTGACCCTGAAACACAAAAAATTTTAAAATACTACAGAGTTAAGGAAATTTCCTTCTAAATTTTCAAGTTGTGCATTCCACAAACTTTAGCTGAGCTCTGAGCTAACACAAAATTAAAATTTACAGATGTGGAAATTTTAAAGATAGCCTCGCAGCATCCCTTAACAAAAGAGTTCATGAGAGAAAATCCTCTTTATAAATCAAAAGTAACCTTCTTAGATGAAACTGCTCTTCGCTCATTGATTGCAACTTCACCAGCAATCTACTCTAATATAAACTCAAAAGAAATCTACAAAGTTGAATATAACTCAGAAAAAGAAGGAATAATGCTGCTAATAGATCCAACAACAAAAACAGTTGTAAAATACTTCCGTGTCAAAGAGATAAAAGTTTAAAAAACCGAAAAGTATTTATACTCAAATGCAAAATTTTTAAACCCCTAAGAAAGTTCAAAATAAAAAATTCAAAAAGTAAAAATAAAATTAAAATGGAACAAATAAATAAAATTGGCAGGGTATTTAGCGGGGCTCTTATGGTTAGTTTTTTAGCTTTAGTGTTCTTAGCTTTGTTTGCATCTAATTTTGTATTTTCTGAGAATATTGTTGGCTCTTCATCAGGAGAGTTAAGAAATGTCACTGTAACAGAAGATGTTTATGTTCCTGATGTGTATGATTACTTAGCAGAGATAAATTACACAACATGGAGAACTCTTTGGAATGTTTCATATCTATTTGATAGAGAGAACTGTACTAAGGATAACCATATTGCAGAGGTTGGAACAAAATGCTGGTATTTAGATTTAATAAACACAACATTGCAGAAGTTAAATATTAGCTCCTTAGAATTCTTGAGAGAGATAAATGCAACTACTTATTCAACAAATTTAACAGCAACTTTAACAAAGAAATTAACCGGTAATATTCTTACAAGTTTTGGTAAGAATTTGTATGTTGTTTCCAATGATCTTACAACTGTTGATCAGAATTTGACATCTCATGATAAAATTTATGAGGTTCTCTCAACAGGAACTTCAAGAACATATTATTTCTATCTTGAGCAAATACCTTTAGATAACTTAACAGTCGAATTGATCACAGCACCTTATGGAACTTCAGCAACAACTAGGGTAAATCTTTCAATAAATGGTTACTATGTATTCAAAAACTGGAATTTTGACAGAAGTTCTGAAGCTATGAAAACTGAGATAGTGAATGTGAGTATACTACAAACAGGACAAAACACATTTGTTTTAGAAGTCTATGACAATGCATTTGCTTTAGATTATGCAATAATTTATACCTCATCAGCAGCTTTAAGATTTTTAAGAGCAACTCAATACAATACAACAAACATTTATGACTATCTCACAGGAACTGTTTATCCATATTTACAAGGAATGAATGAAAACATTTCAAAAATTTTAAATGATACTGACTGGATTTATAATACATTAAATTGTTCTGACTATGCAATAGTTAATCAAGAAAATTACTCAATTTGCCAGAGACTAAAGTATATAATGAACTGGACACAATTCTTAAGAGAGAACATAACAAGAATGGAAAATGAGCTGTTTTCACACAATGATACTATTGTAGAGTTAATAACAAATACAAACAATAGCCTACATGCAAGATTACTTGGAATGAATGTTACTTTAGAAGAAATAAATTTAAAAGCTGGAGAAATTAGAAATATGACAAATTGTACTGCAAATTATGTACAAGATGCATTATGTGAGAAGTTAGATAACATAACATATCATGTCCTTGTTGTTAATTCAACTTTAAACACAGTCAAAATTTTTGTCACAGAGATAAATACAACAACACACTGGATATGGGAAAGATTTGTAAGAAGAAATGACCAAGTGATACGCTTTGAAAACATGACTGGAAGATTTTTGAGTGGAGTAGCAAACATAACCATATTCTACAACATTACAGTTCCATTGAAGCAAGGATTCGATTCAACTGACTACTTGCCAATAAGATGGAAATTCTGGTTCCTCAGATGGAGTGCAACTGATCCTTATATAAATCAAACTTGTGTTAACCAGAATAGAGAATTCAAGAATGTTGAGCCTTATTGTAATCCCTTAGTTGCTCAATATATCGTGAGACCAACATTTAATTACACCCTAAATATCTCTCTTAGACCATCACTTAGTATAGGCAATTATACTGTTGTTAGAGAAGTTGAAATTGATCCAGAGTATGTATGGGTAACTCATGCTCGTGGGCCTATAGGCTCAATAGAGGTTATTGAAGATACTTATGATGAGCTACAAGGAACAGGTGTTGGTAGCGTTACAGCAGATAAAGATAATATATATGTAGACAATGAGAAAATTGATGAAGGCTATGCACAAAAGTTACCAACACCAACAATTTTAACATTAAAAGGTGAAAGGAATTTATTACATGGAAGCTTGAAAGTTGTTATAACCGATACTTATACACCATTAGCTTCTTGGGCACAAATTTTCAATGATGTCATTAGTAATGGAATTTATGAACTAAGAATTGGAGAAGAGAAACAATTAAACCTTATTAAAGGTAGAGACTATGAACTTTCAATAACACTCTGTGAAGGTCCAGTATTTGATGAGCAAAAATACAAGTGCACTACAGAGACAACGATATTCACTGCATAATCTAATTTTTCTTTTTTTCTTTTTTGACGGATTTTTTAAACTGGAAATCAGAGAGCGAAAGGTTTATATGCTCATATACAAAATATTTAATAAATTTAGATAAGACAGAATGAAAATTGTATATAAAACAGTATTAGCAATTCTTTTGATGTCTGTGTTTGTTTTTGCTTATGTTCAGAATGGTACATATTACGAGATTGACTATGGTGATAATTATTATCTTCAACCTACTGCAACAACTATAACTATCCCGCCATATGCTGGTGGTGGAAGAGTAGACATCTCTGGAATTGAAAGAGAGATTTCTACAATCAAGGAAATGCTTTCTTCTCTAAATAAAACAACAAATGCTACTATAGACACAACATCAATTTGGAAATCAATAGAAGAAATTCAAGATAATCTTGCTAAAATCAGAGAAGCGACTGATACTGAAATCCAACAAATGAGAAATACAGTTAATGAAATTCATAATAATCTAAACAATTTAATATCAGAATCTAAAGGCGGAACTTTACAAGTTCTCTCGCAGGCAATAAGTTTCGATTTAGATCCTGGTGATTACCTTCCAACTATGATTTTAGTGAAAAATAATCTGAATTCAACTAAAATTATTTCATCAAAAGTTGATGGAACTGTTGCAGATCTAATAAATATAGAAAACCCAACATTAACATTGCCTTCTGGAGCAGAAGGACATATAAATTTAAGTGTATATATCCCTCCAGGGACTCCACCTGGATTATATTATGGAAACATTATCATAAATTCTGGAAATATTAGTTTACCTGTAGTTCCAGTAACTATAAGAGTTCTGCAATCAAGAGAGAAAATTTTAGATATAAAAGTTAGTCCTGTCACAGAGATGATTTCTCCAGGACAGACTTTAAGAGTAGATACAACTCTCTATAATCTCGGCGGTTCTGGGAAAATAGATTTAGATTTGATAATCCAACTTATTGAGCCAATAAGTAATAATATAATTATAGAGCAAACACAAAAGGCGAGTGTTGAAACATCAACTTCTGTAATTACAGAAATAAATTTATCAAAAGATATCCCTGAAGGCAGATATATAATCAGAGGAATAGCTGAATTCTCAAGAGAGGGTGTGAAGGTAAGAGAGCTAGCAACATGTTCCATAACAGTAAAGCGTTCTTTATTTGAATTTGCAATTTTTGGAATTCCTATATGGATGATATTAAGTTCTTTAGTACTAATTTTCATTCTCTTTATAGTCTATATCCTACACAAAAGAGAAGAAGCAAGAAAACGCAGATATCTTGAAACAATTGAAATGCGTACCTTACCGCAGCCAGGTCCAAGAGCAGGATTCCTTGGAAGATTAGCTGAAACAGCTATGAGAGCATTTTTTGATATAGATAAGCTAACAACCCATGTTCTAATAGCAGGAGCAACTGGTTCTGGAAAAACAATTGCTGCACAAGTTCTTGTTGAAGAAGCTTTACAAAGAAATGTCTCAGCTATAGTTTTTGATCCAACAGCTCAGTGGACAGGATTTCTTAGAAAAAATAAAGACAAAGGAATGTTTGCCTTGTATGGAAAATTTGGAATGAAAGAAAAAGATGCTAGGGCATTTAATGGGAATATTTACATAGTAAAAGATCCAAATAAAAAAATTGACATTAAAAAATATCAAAAGCCAGGAGAGATTACTGTTTTCTGCCTGAATAAATTGGAGACGCCTGAGATAGAGACATTTATAAGTAATGCTATTAGAGATGTATTCCTTGGTGGTTTTGAAGAAACTTATGAGTTGAAAACATTAATAATAATAGATGAAGTTCATAGATTGCTACCTAAATTTGGTGGCTCAGGCAATGGTCTAACTCAAGTAGAGCATGCTGTCAGAGAGTTTAGGAAGTGGGGCTTAGGAGTTATCCTCATATCACAAGTTCTTTCAGATTTTGTAGGAGAAATAAAAGCAAACATTGGAACAGAAATTCAGATGAGGGCAAGGTATGAAGGTGACTTAGAAAGAATTAAAATGAAGTATGGTGAAGACATTTTAAGGTCTGTTGTAAAGGCTGCAGTTGGTACTGGAATGCTGCAAAATGCTGAGTATAATAAAGGCAGACCATATTTCATCTCATTTAGACCTATTCTACATAGTGTTCAGAGAATTAGTGATAAAGAGCTTGAGAGATATGATAAATTTAACATAAAAATAGAAGAACTCAAGGATAAAATAGAAAAACTTAAAGAAGTGGGTGTTGATGTGTTTGATTTAGAATTGGAGCTAAATTTAGCATTTGATAATGTTAAAAAAGGCAGCTTTGATGTTGCAAAACTTTATCTTGAGTCACTTGAACCAAGAATAAATTCGGAATATGAGAGTAAATTTAAGGATGAAGCTAAGATTGAAATTAAAAAAGAAAGCACTATAAGTGAGAAACCAAAAGTCACGATTGTAAAGGAAATCCCTAATGTCACAGATGAAAAAAAATTAGTAGCTAATGTTGATACTATATCACCTATTTTTAGCACTAAAGTTGAAGATAAATTGAGAGAAAAAATTGAGGGCAAAAAAATTTCAGAAAAGGTTGATATCTCTTCTATAGGTTTAAAGGAAATAACAAGTGAAGAATCCCCAAGTAGAGGGCCAGAAATAAAAAAAGTAGTTTCCAGAAAGAATAAAAAGGTTTTTGTCTATCTAACAGTAAAAAATAACCAGAGAACCCCAATAAAGGATGTTTATGTTATTGATCCATTGCCAGATGATGCAACTAATCTTGATGTTATAACACATGATGGTTTTGATGAAAAATTGAAAGATAAAGTCGCCAAGTGGTATCTTGGCACTCTTGGTATGAAAGAAAAAAGAATTTTACATTATATAATTGAAACAAAACTGGATAAATTGCCAATAGCAAAGCTTCAGTGGTCTGAGCAAGAAGATGTTGCGCATGATATAAAAAATGTGCTTAAGGAAGTTGAGTTAAAGAAAAAAACTTAGTGTCATGAAAATTCTTTTTATCCCTTGTTATTCAAAAAAGAAAATTTTTCTTAATGAGAAAATTCTGAAAAAAATTGAAAAATATGAGAGAGTTGCTCTATTTACAACTACACAACATTTAGCACAGCTAAGTAAAGTAAAGAAATTTCTTCAGAGCAAAGGAAAAAAAGTAGTGGCTTTTGGACAAATTTTGGGTTGTAGTTTTGGAAAAATTGAAAAAGTTAAAAACAAAGTCGATGTCTTCATCTATATAGGCTCTGGAAAATTTCATGCTTTAGGAATCTCAGCAAGAACTGAAAAACCAGTTATTATTTTTAATCCATACACTAACTCCATAGATGAAATTTCAGATGATGAAAGAAAAAAGTATATTGCAAGAAAAAAAGCAGCAATTTTAAAGGCACTTTCTGCAAAAGTTTTTGGAATTCTTGTTTCAACAAAGACAAATCAGTTTAACTTTAAAAAAGCTATTGAAATAAAAAAACAAATTGAGAAAAAGGGTAGAAAAGCATTTATATTTGTTGGAGATGAAATTTCTCCAGAAAAATTACTAGGATTTAAAGTTGATTTGTGGCTAAATACAGCATGTCCAAGAATTTCTGAAGATTATTTTGATAAACCAATTATAAATCTTCATGACTTTAGCTTTGATATACTATAAAATCAGCGCTCATAAGTTTCATCACAACCAGTTTTGGTTCAGAGATAAAATTTTCATCACTCAAAGCTGTAATGATAGAAACTTTCTTAATTCCTCTTTAATTAAATTTTCTATTCTTCCTAAATTTTCTTCTGTTTTTGCTTCAAATCTTAAGATCAGGGCAGGCTCGGTATTTGATGCTCTAACTAAACCCCAACCATCTTTAAATTGGATTCTTGCACCATCAACTGTAATGACATCATAACCCTTCTGTTGAAAATTTTTTGTTAGCTCTTCAACAACTCTAAATTTCTCATTATCAGGGCAGTGAATCCTTATCTCAGGAGTTGAAAAATATTTTGGAATTTCTCTGACTAAATCTGAGAACTTCTTTTCAGTTTTTGAAAGTAATTCTAACATCCTTGCAGATGCAAAAATTCCATCATCGTAGCCATAATAATTATCTCTAAAGAAAAAATGTCCTGACATCTCTCCAGCAAGCAAAGCATTTTCCTCTTTCATTTTTTTCTTTATGAAAGAATGCCCTGTGCGATACATAATCCCAATGCCACCATTCTTTTCAATTTCCTCAATTAATGCTTGAGAGCATTTTACTTCAAAAATTATTTTAGCTCTTTTGTTTTTCTTTAAAATTTCTCTTGAGAACAAAATTAGTGCTTGATCTCCTCGCACAATATTACCTAAATCATCTACTAAGCCCAAACGATCAGCATCGCCATCATATGCTATACCTAAATCTGCATTTTCATCTCTTACTGCTTTAATTAACTGCTCTAAATTTTTGTCAACTGTTGGGTCAGGAAAATGTGCTAAAAATCTGCCATCTGGCTCAAAGTTCAATTCAATTATATCGCAACCTAACTCTTTGAATAACCTCCTAACAATTGGCCCTGAGGTTCCATTTCCAGGGTCTACAACTGCTTTTAATTTTCTTTTTATCTTTATTTTCTTCTTCAAAAAATTTATATAGCTTTGAGTAACATCCTGCTCTTTTACATATCCATTAACATTTCCTTTTTTAAATTTTTTTCTTTTTATTATCTTCTTCAATTCTTGAATTTCTTCGCCATATAAAGTATGCTCTCCTTTACAAAGTTTGAAGCCATTATATTCTGGAGGATTATGCGAGCCAGTTATCATAACTCCAGCACATTTTTTGTAATGACGAACAGTAAAGTAAAAAACTGGTGTTGGCACCATACCAATGTCAAGAACATCACACCCAGAAGAGGTCAAACCATTAACAATAGCCTCTCTTAGCTCAGGAGAACTTAATCTACAATCTCTTCCTACAACAACTTCTCCTTTGTTGCCAATATATACTCCAAAAGCTTTTCCGATATTTTCAGCTATTTCCAAAGTCAGATCTTTGCCGAAAATTCCTCTTATGTCATATGCTCTGAAAATTGACATTTTTATAATGTTTTATCTGGATAAATTTTAACTTAAATTAAATTCCCTTCCACTCCTTTATTGCTTTTTCATAAGCTTCATGAGTTCCAGTATCAAACCACTGACCTTGAAACTTGTAGCCAAATAGTTTGCCTTCAGAAGCCAATCTTGGAAAAACATCTTTTTCAATCATTGAAAATCCTTTGGGTACATAGCTGATAACTTTTGGATCGAGAACATAAATTCCAGCATTTATGAAGCCCTCACAGCAAATATTTGGCTTCTCTACAAATTGAGAAATTTTATTGCCATCCATCTTAACAGTTCCAAAATTTGAAACATCCGGAACCTTAACTAAGGTTACTGTTGCTAAACCTTTATGCAATAAATGAAATTTTATCAATTTGTTTAAATTTATATTTGAGAGAACATCACCATTGAACATAAGAAAAGGTCTTCTCAGCTTTTCTTCTGCTAATCTTAAAGGTCCAGCAGTTCCAAATTCTTCTCTTTCTTCGATATAGGTAATATTCATTCCAAATTTTGAGCCATCACCAAAATACTCCTGAATTTTTTGGCCTAAATATCCAACAGAGATTATAGCATTTCTTATTTCATATTTCCTCAGTAGTTCGAGAATGTATTCAAGAATAGGTTTTCCTTTAACAGGTATTAAAGCTTTGGGAATTTCATAAGTGAACGGTCTCATTCTAGTGCCTTTACCACCAGCTAAAATAAATGCTTCTTTTATAAAAATTTTTGCAATAGAATTTCTTATTATCAACATAATCGCTTCCTTTTTGTTTTTTATTTTTTTCTTGTCTATTAAATGCTCTAAAACTAATGCATCTTCGTCCTTAAGCTCAAGGGTTATTCTTTCTGTCATTTTGCATTTTCCTTTGTTATCTTTTGTTATTATTGGTTTTTTATAAATTTATACCTATTTATCTATAACTACAAATTTTATGTTCCCATTAAAACTAAAACACAGAGAGTTTTTTCAATTAAATTTGAATAAATTTTTAGTAGTGTTCCTCTTAGCATTTTTGACTGCTATCCATTTGAATTTTAATGTCAATGGGTTAATTTTCTATACCTGCAGTTCAATGAAACCACCTTCATGCATGAAAGGAACTTGTCCTATAGGTTATTCTTGCGAGTTAATGCCGAGTAGTAATTCATGCACATGCGTGAAATTAAAGCAAGTAACTTCAACAACTACGATAATAACTTCAACAACTACTACCTTAGGTGAATATACTTGCTCATTAATGAAACCACAATTTTGCTCTCAAGGAATTTGTCCAAAGGGAGAAATTTGTATTTTATATAAAGATAAATGCACTTGCACAAAAATTAAAACTTTCACTACAATCACAACAACATCAACAATGGTAAAGAGAATAACTACAACAACACAAAAAACAACTACAACCACGATTTCTATAGTCAAATATCCTATAAAGCCGATAGAGCATAGAGGTTGCTTTTATTCAATTGGTGGAAAAATTATGAATTTTACCTATCACCCAAAGACATTATCTATTTCACTATGCGAAGTTGAAAAACTCTCTTCAGAAATTCAGGAGAGAGTTGATATTGACACAGAATTTTCTTACTCCCCTGTTGGGATAACACCAGAATTTCATCTGCAATTTGTTCCCATAGGAGTTAGAGAAACTGATTTAATTTCAAGAGAAATTAACTGGATATGTAAAAGAGGCACAGAGCGATATGTTAATCTTTCATCTCATAACTCATATAAATTTGAAAATTTGTGTTTAGGTGTTTATATGATTGTTCCATTCTACCAGAAATTTGATGATGTCTGTGAATGGAGAGGAAATTTTTGGAATAGAAATTTAACATTCGCAGGTTTTGGAATTGTTAATTTAAGCAATGAAAATTCATTTGACTTTATTTTCAAGCCTATAGAAGTTAATCCTCCTGAAGTAGACATCTATTTTTCCCCAATAAATGCAACAACTAAGGAGAATATTGAGCTAATTGTTAAAGCATTTGATGATTCAGGAATTAAAAGAGTTAAAGTTGATGGTTTAATTAAAAAAATTATTAAGCTAAGAGGCCACTGCAGAAATGAAACAGTTGAAATAGAGCGCGGCATTCCTGAGATAGTAGAAGTTTGTGATGAAGAGGAATTTCCTTTCTTTGAAACATTTTCAAAGGAATGTTATTCAGATTTATGCTCCTATTCAATTCCAAAAAGTGAGCCACCATATGAAAGATATGAAATTTACCTTAATATAAGCTCTTGTGATAATGTAGGAAATATGAAATTCTCGAAAAGGATGGAAAAAATTTTCAGTTTTCCAGTACAGAATATAACTTCTGCTTCTGCTATAACAGATCCTAGAGAAGTGGAAAATTCTTGGAATTTAACTGCTTACAGAGACAGAGAAGTTTTTTTAGTTCCAGATACTGATTGGAAACTTATACTTTCATTAATGCCAATTGTTCTTTGGCCATCCTTAGAGAATTCTAATGCGGATAAAAAATACCCTTTACTTATTTATCATCAGGAGCCAAATGGAGATTTTGATATTGATTCAGCAATTGAATTTATGAAAAAATATAAACCAAAGCATGTAACAATTTTCATTCCAAACGGGACAAGAATGCACCCTAACTTTGATGATGTTCTTGCTTATTGGCTTAGAGATCAACACATCTTAGACAATAGAGCAACAATTGATTGGTATAATCTAAATCCATCAGCAACAATTAGATTTTTTGAAGTAACAAATTTCTCTGTGTTGTATGATACTTACTTTAGTGTAAAAAATTATGTTATTGTTGTTGAGAATAACTATACTGTAGGCTTGAATGCTTCTTTGTTATCTGGCTTTTTCCATTTACCTATTTACTTTGAGGGTTTCTTTACAAGAGAGGATATTGCTAACAAAACAGTTACAACAATCGGGAATCTCAACAGATATACAATGCGTATGATTGAGGGG
>JAWAEV010000012.1:0-15722 GCA_038891095.1 Candidatus Altarchaeota archaeon | reverse complement strand
ATGCTCTTTGCAGCGCAGATACAACAAAATTCCAACTGCGCCCTGGAGAGAGGTATACCTATCAGATTACTTGTTCTCAATTATCTTCGCAGTATGAACTTGGAGAGTATTATCGAGCACATATAGGGATAAACTACACAAATCCGCAATCCTTGATAAGCCATAGCAGCAGAGGAGATTGTTGGGGTGTGGTCGAGTAGCTCAGGAACTTTTTTACTTTTCCGTATTTTCTTTCTCCATATCTGCTTTTACTTTCTCTATAAATTTCATTGGGTCTTTTACCATAAGATCTATTTCTTCATCTGTCAACTCCTTAAAAGCATAGGCTTCAATTCTGGCATTTTGCCCTTCTTTTTCTCTATTTATCAATGAGTTTATATATGCTTTTCTAAATTTGGGATCATATTTAAGTCTTGCTTCTAGCTCTTTTTCTGCCTTAGTTGGTTGTTGCCATTCTTGACCTTTAAATGTTACAATTGGTGCAGCCATATCAACCCAACCTACAACTCCAAAAAACTTACCAACTAATGTTCCAATAGGGACTTTAGGTGTCGTAGTCTTTATTATGCCGGTTTTACTCAACATATTCTTCGCTACTGAAACTTCCCCCCCACTAAATGCGCCGGTAGATGTTTTACTACCAACTTGGAGTGCTTCTGAGCTTAAAGTATTTTGCACTTTGCCTCCTATATTTGATATGACCCCTGTTGATGTTATCTGTGGATTACCTTTTGGAATTAGTCCTATTTTAGGATTTTCAGCAGGTTGCATTTTGCTCAAAACAATTGGATTTTTTGTTTTTTCGACTGGCAAATTTGCTTTTTCTACTGGCACTAACGCTTTAGTTCCAGTTGGTCTAAAGCCAGCAATTCTCGCTTTTCTTAAATCTGAGCCAGGTGCAATTTCTTCAAGTTGTTTTTTAAGTTCTGGATCAAGTCTAACTCCAAATTTATTTTCAACATTTTTGATAAGCCCATTAACAACTCTTTCCATTCTTTCATATGCTCTTCTTTGTTCTGGAATTGAAAGGTCTATATCATCATAAATTTCTAACATGTTCTCAGCTAGGCTGTTTATAACACCCTTTGGATTTGCTTCATATCCTTCTAAATTTAGGAGTCTATAAGCATCTACTGCATAATCCGCTACATTAGAGTAAGGAGTAAGATCATGTAAACCAGTTGATTTTCCAAGTTCTTCTGAAAGTCGTGTAAATTCGTCAGTCCAATGCATTGTATTGTATCTGATATCGCCAATATCATCAGCTGAATAAATTGGATTTTCAGCCTCAACTCTAGTCCAATAATTAGCACCAACACTTGCAACAGTGTAGCCCTTTCTTTTAATTTCTTCTATTACGGATTCTTGAATGGGTACATTATTAGGAACAACAACAATTTTGGCTTTTCCAGGGTTTCCTATAAGAGAGTGACCACTTTCTTTAACAAGTATCGTCGCTGATGTAGGAAGTTTTACATTTCCAAATGTAAATGTATCAACTGAGTATAGGTTAACTACATTTTCTTTTATATCCTCGAGAGGGACAACAATTGCAATTCTTTTTTTGGTCCAGTCTCCTCCCATGTGAGCATTAACAGGTCCATTAAGTGAGAAGTGAATTGTCTCTCTTGGAACAACTGCTTTTTTTCCTCCTATACTACTCAAAGAGGTTTTATAATTGCCCGTAGTTTTTATTATACCATTTTCGGGGAAAGTATCAGTTAAATGAATAGCGACAAGTTGATCTAGCTCTAACTTAGGTGTTGTTATCGGTTTTCCAATTCTCCCAGAACTAGCCGCATGAGCAAATATGCCTACTCCTCCACCTACAGATGCCGTAGTAAGAGTATTATCTTGTTTTGCATCATATTTTATTCCAATATTTTCACTAAGTTTTGCAATTGAAAACTTGCTATTGATTTTGTTTGCTGAAAGCGTGTCTGATACTTTTAGTTTACTTATCTCAGACTTTGGAATTGATATCTGAGATATCGTCATTGAGTTTGTACCATTAGTTAGAGATGCGATACTTAGTTTATTTTTTGGCTGTGATACTTTTTCATTGGCTAATGAAGCTATGCTTAACTCACTAAGTTTATTTTCTGCTGTCTTTAATGTTGTTGCAATGTTAGGATTATCTACTTTATTTGAAGTTGTTAATGAAAGTTTAGCAATTTTACCGCCATTGTCAGCAATAATTTTAGCAATATTGTTTCCTGCTTTAGGGGATATTTGTAATTGACCCTTCTGCTTAGAAATAGAGGCAATACTTAGACGATTTTCTTTTTTAGAATTTCCTATAGTTAAACCACTAAGCAAAGTATTTGAATTTCCAGGATTTATTGAGAGTTTTTGTGTTGGGGTTGAGGTGCTTGCTATACTGCCTATTGTTGGAGTGTTTATTTGGAGTTTTGTTGGTTGTGATATTGAGAGTTTTTGTGTTGGGGTTGAGGTGCTTGCTATACTGCCTATTGTTGGAGTATTTATTTGGAGTTTTGTTGGTTGTTGAGAGATTTTAAGCTGAGGTGTCTGTTGTGAGCTTGCTAAGGTTGCTATACTGCCTGTAGATGCTGTGCTTATTTGGAGTTTTGTTGGTTGTGATATTGAGAGTTTTTGTGTTGAGCTTGAGCTTGCTATACTGCCTATTGTTGGAGTATTTATTTGGAGTTTTGTTGGTTGTGAGGCTATTGAGAGTTTTTGTGTTGGGGTTGAGCTTGCTAAGGTTGCTATACTGCCTGTAGATGCTGTGCTTATTTGGAGTTTTGTTGGTTGTGATGCTATTGAGAGTTTTTGTGTTGGGGTTGATGATGAAGCTGATAAGCTTGATATACTACCAGTAGATTTTGTGCTTATTACAGAGCTAGAAATTGATAGATTAGGTACATTAGCAGATGATGAAGCAATTGAACTTATGCTTAAGCTACTTTCCAATGCAAAAGCATATTCAGAAAGTGAGAGAAGTAAGGATAAAATTAATATTATAGAGGTCGATTTAATAAATATTGCCTTCAACGATAGCAGGTTTATTTTCATTATATATGTGTGATTTTATGTGATTTATATTAGAACAAAAATTGATATATAATATTGAATTTAATATTTAAAAATGAGATAGAGCAAGCATTTTGTTTAAATTTTTTTTAATTTTTTGATAAATTTAGTTGAAAATGTCACTTATAATGAAAAACAAATGGCAAAAATAAGTACATACTAACATATTAATGAAATAAAAACAAATTTTGTATTAATTTTTTTTAGATATAAAGAACAATTAACCTTTAGTAACACCTATCGGTATCATTTTTGCTATTGGCTTTGAAATTCCACTAATTTCTACAGACTGAATAACTTCATCAATATCTTTATAAGCCTCAGGCATCTCCTCCGCAAGAACTTTCCATGATGCTGCTCTGATAACTTCTCCCTTAGCTTCTAATTTTCTTTTGACTTCTTCGCCACGGACTTCTCTTAGGGCACCATGTCTTGACATGACTCTACCAGAACCATGACATGTTGACCCAAAAGTCTCATTCATTGCCTTTTCAGTTCCTATTAAAAGATAAGAGGCTGTTCCCATACTACCAGGAATTATAACAGGTTGGCCAATAGCTCTATATTCTTGAGGAATTTCTTTTCTTCCAGATGCAAAGGCCCTTGTCGCACCTTTGCGATGAACACAAACTTCTTCTTTATGGCCATTAATCTCATGTTCTTCAAATTTAGCGATATTATGGCAGACATCATAAATTAGGTTGATTTCAGTATCTCCAAATAAATTTTCAAATGTTTTCCTTACCCAATGAGTTATCATTTGTCTATTGCAAAATGCGTAATTTACAGCACATTTCATTGCAGATATATAGGCTTTAGCTTCTTCTGAGTTCAGAGGAGCACATGAAAGTTCTTGATCAGGTAAAGAAATTTTATATTTCCTTGCAGCAGAAAGCATCACTTTTATATAGTCATCAGCAATTTGATGTCCATAACCTCTGCTGCCGCAGTGTATCATCACTGTAATTTGCCCTTCAAATTCAATACCAAATTTTTTTGCAATCTCAAAATTAAAAATTTTATCAACCTTCTGCACTTCTAAGAAATGATTCCCAGCACCAAGAGTTCCTATTTGAGGTTTACCTCTATCAACCGCTCTTTTACTTACTTTATCTGGATTTGCCCCAGATATGCATCCAAGCTCCTCAGTATGCTGTAAATCCTTTTCTGTTCCATAACCATGCTCAACTGCCCAACGAGCCCCATTTATAGCAATTTCTTTTAACTCATTATCTGAAACCCTTAGCTTTGACTCTGATCCAACACCTGAGGGTATGTTTCGGAATAAATTTTCAATAAGAGAATTCAATTTTGGCCTCAATTCTTTTTCTGATAATGGCGTAGCTAAAAGACGGACGCCGCAATTTATATCATAACCAACTCCTCCCGGGCTTACAATTCCATCATCAAGAGAGAATGCAGCAACTCCACCAATAGGAAAACCATAACCATAATGACCATCAGGCATAACTAAACTTGCTTTTTGTATTCCTGGTAGTTTAGAAACATTCTCCGCCTGCTTGAAAACACCTTCTTCCATCTGCCTAAGCAGTTTTTCAGTGGCATAAATTCTTACAGGAACCTTTGCATTTTCAGGAAAAAATTCCCAAACACCTTCACGAACTTGTTTTGCTTGAAGCATTTTAGACATATATTCTTTATATCTTTCTTATTTAAAAATCAACTAACTCTCTCTTAACTTTCTTTTCAGAACTTTCTCAAATTTTTTTAATCTCTGCTGAGATTTTGAAAATTTTTTATTTGCTAAATTTAAGAGATATCTAAGATACTCATCAGAAACAAGTAAACTACCATTAGATGCAATTGGCACTTCCATCCTTTCACTACTACATATTTCAACAACAAACCTACCATCTTTCAATCCTTGAAAACCAGAATGCTTAAAACCATTTGATAAAGCCAATCTAAGCAAATTTGCACCTCCATCAAAATTTCTTGAAACGATATGCATAATGCTAGATTCCTGAATAAACCAAGTTATGCCCTTAGTTGGTAGCCCCACTATAACACTTTTCAACTCTGGAAATTTAACATTTCTATGCCACTTCGCTAAATGGAAATTTTCTTTTTTTGAGCCAACATCTTGGAGAAGGGCAATTCTCCCTGAGCATGTTGATGTTGTATAGAAATCATCTAAGGAGTTGATATATTTGATTAAAGATAGTATAGCGTGATCAACTTCTCCCTTATTTATTGCTTTTTCTAACCTACTCATTGCAAATTTTTTTTGATCAGAAAACCGCTTATCTGAATTTTTCATTGTAAATTATAGAATTTATAGAAATTTAAAAGAAAAACAAATCAAAAAATTTGAACTCCTCAGAAAATGAATGGAGAATAATTTAAATTTATTGGCATTGTTGTATTGGCATTGTTGTAACTTAAATTAGTTAACATAAAAGAATAGATTGATTTATAAATGTTTGTTATATATTATATAACAAAAATATGGAAATGAAAAAAGGCAAGGAGAGGATTTTAAAAATTTTCTTTGAAGAACCATTTAAGGAGTATTATTTAAGGGAAATTTCAAGAATTGCAAAAATTCCTGTGGACAATGCACATAAATACCTGCATTATTTCTTAAAAAAAGGCTTTCTGAATGTTAGAAAAGAGAAGAATAGGAGTTTTTTTAGAGCGAATTTAAAAAATGAGTTTTTATTGAAAATCTTTGAATATTTTGAGTTAGAAAGAAGGCAAGAATTCTTCAGAAAAAATCCATCGCTATTAAAGCTACAGGACATAACAAATGACATTTTGACCTTAATTTGGGAGCCAGCAATTGTTCTATATAATAGAAAAAACTCTGAAGTTATATTAATTACCTCTTATTCAAGTGAAAGCTTATCAGAATCAAAAATAATGAAAATTTTAAATTTAAGTGAATTCAGAGCTATTAAAGATCAAATTTTGCATGAGGATACAATAGTGCTCTATAATGAATTTCTATATTGGAGAGAAAAAATAAGGAGTTATTAATGATATTGTTATATTTTATATAACATTTATATTCTATCAGCTAATATATGTGAAATAAATCCGAGCATAGCAAAAATAAAAGAGTATAGATTTATAAAATAGAAGGGAGCAGAAAGAAATATTCCTGCTAAAATCGAATGAAAAAATCCTCTATGCTTAGTAAATTCTAAGAGATATAGAAGAACTGCCAAAAAAATTGAAATGAAAATTAATGTCTTATTAGGTATATAGAAAGCGTATAGCAATAAAGCCACAAGTATTGCAGCAAGTGAAATTTTTGTTACAATTACTCTAATCTTAGAACTTGGCACATCAATATCAGGAAGGAAAGTATATGCCATACCAACAAAGAAAGAAGTTAAGAGAATTTCAGGATTTATAAAAAATTTAAAATGGAGAAAAAATGAAAATATTATTGCTGAGATGAAAAAATAAACCAATAGGTGCTTTTTATAATTTGTCATAATATTATTATTAGCTACCAAGTATAATAAAAATTATTAAAATAAAATGCCAATTGACCTATTGAGGCCTGATGCGCTATTATTGTTACTATTGTTATTACCAATAATAATACTTTATCTACTAAAACCAAAACCAAAAAATTTAAAATTCCCGAGCATTATGTTTATAATGCACATAGAGAAGAGCAAGAGGTTTAGCTCTTTTTTCAAGAAATTTATCAGGGATCCATTGCTTATAGTACAAATTTTTATCATTATGCTATTAGCACTTAGTATAGCAAATCCTTTTTTTATTTCAGAAACATCAAAAAAAGAGAGAGCTAGCATAGCTATGATAATTGATGGTGCTATCTCAATGCAGTCAAATGATATTAAAGAAAGTAGATTTGAAAAAGCCAAAGAATTAGCAATTTCAATTCTCAATGATGAAAGCTATGATAGCTACATTAGTATTATCTTTGCTGAGAGAGTGCCGATATTGCTCTTAAAAAATTCTGATAAAGAAACTGCAATTTCTCTGATAAAAGAACTCTCTGCAAGTGATTCAGATTCTGATTTATATAGTGCAATAATGCTTGCAAATGATATTTTATCATCGTCTGAGTTAAAACCAAAGAAAATTTATGTTTTCTCAGACTTCTCAAATGTTGGTGATGTAAAACTCGCAAAAAGTAGTTCGTTAAATAAAAATATCGATGTCAAATTTGTGAAAGTTATAGGTAGTGGAAAAAATTTTGCTATAACTAATATAAATGCAAAAAGATTTTTAACTAAAATCAATGAATTTTATTCAGCATTCACAGTTGAAAATTTTAACAATTTTTCTGAAGAGGTTATAGCAGAGATTTATATTGATGATAAACTCGTAAACAACAAAATCTCAAAAAAAATTCGACCTTTTTCTGAAGAGTTATTCTACTATAGAGGTGAATGCTCAAATGATCAGCACATAATAACTGTAAAGATAAAGAATGATGATGCCCTAGCATTGGACAACTTAGCATACTTTCTTCTGCCAGAAGTTAAAAATTATAAAATTTTGCTCATAACAAATTCAGATCCCTACTTAAAAATTGCTCTTGAATCTAATCCTAAGTTTTCAGTTAAAGTTTCAAATCCGCCTGTTATTCCAAACATAAATGAATTTGACTTAGTTATACTTGGCAATGTTAATAAAGAGCTTTTAATACAAACAGTATTTACAGAAATTAAAAATTATATAGCGAAGGGTGGGAAATTAGTTATAATTGCAAGTAGCTACCTTGTTAACACTAAGGATGAAAATCTTGCTGATATTTTACCTGTGAATGTTGATTCTATAGTAGAAGCAACGAGCACAATAAATATTGAAAAAAAGCATGAAATTCTTGATGATGTTTCACTTGAGAGTGTACTCCTAAATAAATACATAAAAAATAGGGAGAAGAATAATACTCTTATTATTGCAAAAACAAAAAACTCTGCAGTTATAGCACTAAGAGACTATGGCAAAGGGAAAGTTGCTTTTATTGGCATAAATCCATTGCCTGAGTGGAGCAATTTTCATATAGCATCTTCATTTCCAATATTCATATCACAGCTTATAGAATTTTTAAATAAAGAAGAGATAATTCAAACAAAAAATTTAAATTCTGGAGAGCATCTTATATTACCATCCATAGCAAATTTAACAACACCATCTGGAAAAGTTTTATACTCAAAAGAAATTATCCTTGATGAAATTGGGATTTACAAAGCAACAATAGAAAGCAATACTACAAGAAAAAATGAAACCATAGTAGTTAGCCTTTGTAACTCTGAAGAATCAAACATCTTTAACTCTGTTGGCATAGAAACAATAAATGACAAAAATTTTAATATTTTTCAGGAGAGAATTAAGGAGAGAAATTTTATATGGCAATATCTGCTTTCTCTCTCTTTGCTTTTACTCATGATTGAGGCAATACTCTATAAATCTAGAGGTGCAATATGATAGAGATTTATGGTATAAAATTTGGAGTTGAACAGCCAATTTTACTTTTAATTCCATTAGTATTGGGAATTACTTTATTTTTATACTTCAGAAGGGAGAAAAAATTAAGCTTAGGTAGATGGCTCTTCCTGTTTATAAGATTTGTATTATTTTCACTTATCATAATTGCAATTTCTTCTCCTTATACATTTACAACTAAGGAAGAGCCAAGAGAAATTTCAATTAAAATTTTAGAGGATTCCTCAGCTAGCATGAAAATTTATAATAAACTTGGTGAAGAACTTTATAATGAGATCTCAGAGAAAATAAAAAACAAAAGTTCTTATAAATTAAAATTTGAGAGATTCTCAGAATCATCTGGGAGGACAGAAATTGGAAATGCACTATATCAGGAATCAATAAAAGATTTAAGAAGTGATATACTGCTATTAATTTCTGATGGAAATAACAACTATGCTCATAAACCAGAAGATGTTGCAAAATTACTTTCTGATACAACAAAAATTTTTTCGATAATGCCAAAACTCAATAAAAGTGAAATTTACATTTCAGAAATTATAGGAGAGAGAACAATTCCAATGAACACAGAATATAAGGTCTTGGTGAAAATTTCAAAAATTGGTGGCAGGGCTGGCTATAGCTTAAAGTTTATTGTTGATGGCAATGTTCTCAGAGCAGAAAGAGTTGAGCAAGATTCAAATATCAGAGAATTTGAATTTATGATATCATTTGTAAAGCCAGGGATACATACTATTGCTGTAGAAGTAACTCCGTATAGTGAAGATTTTTTCACTGAAAATAATTATGTAAGAAAAATTGTTGAGGTTGTTGAAAGACCACAAATTTTAGTTATAAGCAAAAATTCAAATTCGCCATTGATAAGAGTTTTAGAAAAGAACTATAAGGTTTTTGTTTCAAAAAAACTTGAAGAAGGCTTTCAGAATTATGACCTTGTTGTTTTAGACGATCAGAATATAGAGGATCTTTCTGTTAATATAGTAAATTCCCTTAGCAATTACCTTAGCTCAGGTAATGGCTTGGTTGTTATTGGAGGTGAGAATTCTTTTGATCGAGGTAATTATGAAAATTCAAATTTTGAAAGAATTTTACCTGTTATTTCAGGTGAAAAACCAAAAGAAAAGAGAAAGCCAATTGCTGTAGTTTTTTTAATTGATGTCTCAGCATCTATGGGATATAAAGGAGCACAAGCATATGAAACATATGTTGATGAAGAAAAAGCAATTGCAATAAATTTATTAAGACAACTAAGCTCTGAGGATTCAGTTGCTGTGCTTGCATTTAATGTTCCTGTTTATACTATAATAGATTTAACAAAAATTGGTTCAAATAAAAAATTAATTGAGGAGAATATCTTAAAATTAAAAGCTTCTTCTACTGGCGGCACGAATTTTTTGCCTGCTCTCTCAAAGGCAGAAGAAATTCTTCAAGAATATGAAAACGAAGCCTATATTATATTTCTTTCAGATGGTGTTCCAGGTGGTGAGAAAAAAGAAGCAATTTTATCAAAAGTCAAAAGTATTGCAAGTAAAGGGATAAAAATTTATTCTGTTTCTGTTGGCGATAGAGCACAAGCAAAAGAAGGCCAAGAACTTATGCAAGAAATTGCAAGAGAAAGCAATGGACTTTATTTCTGGATGGAAGAAAACCAAAGACTAAGCGCTGTTTTTAGGGAAGAGGAAGAATCTTCTGGCTATCATACAGTGAAAATTTATAATCCATATCATTTTATCACAGAAGGGCTTAGGATTGACACTAAAATAAATGATTTAAATGGTGTTAGTGCTAAAACAGTTGCACAAGTTTTAATTTCAACAGTTGATAAAAAACCTGTTGTCACAGTTTGGAGATTTGGTTTAGGAAGAGTTGCTGCTATAACAACTGATAATGGCGCTCTTTGGGCAGGAAATCTTTACACTGCTGAGGGTGGAAAGTTAATATCAAGAATAATGAATTGGGCAATTTATGATCTAGAAAAGAAAAAGCCTTTAAAGATAACAACTGATGACATTTTCCTGGGGGATAAGGCAAGTATCATGATAAAAACAGAGGAAAAACCAAAAGTCTATATAAAAGAAAAAAATTCAACTAAGGAGTTTGATGCTAAACAAGTTGACATAGGTCTTTTCTCCTTGAGTTTTACACCAGAAAATTCGGGCATCTATGAAATCACTGCTGAAAATTTATTTGGAAAAGACATTGATGCAATTGCAGTAAATCAAAGAGAGGAATACTTTAACTTAGGTATAGACATTGAAAGACTAAGAAAAATCTCAGAACTGACAAATGGCAATTTATACAACTTTACAGAAAAGGGATCTGCAATAGAAGAAATTTTGAATTATGCAAAAGAGAAATCTGTCATGAAAGTAAACAGTAGGGAAAATTTACAAGATTATTTTATATTTGCTGCATTGCTATTATTTTTCATTGATGTAATAACGAGAAGAGTTATTGAAATTTTAAAATTGAGTAAAAGCTAAAATGCTGTTATCATATGAAAAAATTCTCAAACTTGTAAAAGAAAAATCATTGATAGAAAATTTTTCCTTAGAGTGCTTAAGCTCTTCTGGTTATGATCTAAGAATTGGAAAAATTTATAAGATAAAAACTCCTGGTTTTATTGGTAGTAAAAAGCATAAGAGTCCAAAAATTGAGGAACTAAATTTTAGTGAGTATGAATTAAAGCCAAATGAATATCTATTAGTTGAAACTATAGAGAGAGTAAACATGCCTGAAAATTTAGCAGGAAGAATTTTACCTAGATCATCTTTATTTAGAATGGGTTGCTCAGTTGAGACTGCACTAATTGACCCTGGATTTAAAGGAACTTTAACAATAGGTTTGAAAAATCTCTCAGAAAATGAATTTAAATTTGAAAAAGGAGCAAGAATTGCCCAATTAATCTTTGAGGAAGTTTCTGAAGGAGGTAAACCATACAATGGTAGATATCAAGGAGGGAAAGTTGTATAGTTAATTTTTAATGCTTTTTCTCCTAATTATCCTCCTTATCCTATATATCTTAAAGAATTAATTTATAAGTGTAAGTATATAATAATAAAAAAGAATATAAAGTGTAAGGTGAAACTTAAATATTGGAAAATTTATATTGAGATATAAATTATAATGGAAGGAGGTGAAAACATGTCTTTGTTTTTTTATACAATTTTGTTGGTTTTGTTTTTTATTTTTTTTAGTGCTGTGAGGATTGTTAAAGAGTATGAAAGAGGTGTTATATTCCGATTAGGGAGATTAGTAGGAGCAAAGGGTCCTGGAGTTTTTTTTATTATACCTATTATCGACAAGATGGTTTTAGTTGACTTAAGGACAGTTGTTTTGGATGTTGAGAAACAGAATGTAATTACAAAAGATAATGTTTCAGTTGGCGTGGATGCTGTTGTTTATTACAGAGTTTCAAATCCAAATGATGCTGTTGTTAAAGTTGAAAATTATTCCTTAGCAACAATGTTATTAGCACAAACAACACTTAGAGATGTTCTCGGACAAGTTGAGTTAGATGATCTCCTATCTAAAAGAGAGGAATTAAATAAAAAATTACAGGAAATTTTAGATCTTGGAACTGACCCATGGGGAGTTAAAGTTAGTAGTGTTACAATAAAGGATGTCGCTCTTCCAGAGAGTATGCTAAGAGCAATTGCAAAACAAGCAGAAGCTGAAAGAGAGAGAAGGGCAAGAATTATAATTGCAGATGGTGAATTCCAAGCAGCAAAGAAAATGCAAGAAGCAGCTAAGTTATATGAGGAAACACCAATAGCAATTAAACTGAGAGAATTCCAAACTTTGACTGAGATAGCAAGAGAAAAAAATTTGATTGTTGTGCCTTCAAGTGATTCTGGATTAATTGCTGGCTTAGCTAAAGGAATTTTAGACAGGAAAGGGAAGAAAACTAACGAGTGAAAAAATTATATCTAGTCAGCAGAACCCATTAATATACCTTTATCCTGATGTAATACTAGTGTACCTCCAACATTTTCAAAATAAGTTATGTTCACAAAGACAGAAAAACTTTCTCCTCTGTCTTTAAAAGGACAAGTTACATTAATTTGGTAAAAATCTCCTGCACCTATTTTAATATTTTGACATATGCTGGAGGCACAAGTACAACCTTCTACTGTAATGTTAGTTCCGGTAATTGTTTTGCCTACACCATTGAATATACGAAATCTTAAGGTTGTACCGGAATAACTAATACTTGGGTTAAGTACTTTTATTTTTCCAAAACCTCTTGAGAAGGTAGAAGTAGATGGTTTGCTAGTTAGTATTACTACTATAAGCATGGTAGAAAGAAGCATAATACAAACACCTATACAAAGACCCATAAGGTATCCTATTTTATATTGTTGAGTTTTTTCTTTATTATTTTTCATTTGTCCATTATACCTCCCCATTCCACTACAACAAATCCCTCTCTTTTTGGAGTAGACACTTCTGGTTCTTTAATATTAATCCTATGAGATAATGGTTTGAAATAGAGCATTACTCTAATTACTGTATCTGGTTTTGGATTAATTTCAAGTTTTATGAGATTATCAATTTCTTCTTGAGTTAGCGGCGTAATTAGATAATAATTTGCATTTGGTAGAGTGTACAACCAGTAATCCATAAAATCTGATTTCTCACGTTCGTTTAATCCAAGTTTAGGTAGATACTCATTAAACCACTCTCGTATCTTGTTTTTTTCTATTATCCATCCATCTTTAACATCTATTCTACCATGTGCATCTGCCTCATAGTATAGATAATCATACTTAGAGTTTATTTTCCCTTCTGGTGTTGCAAAAACAAGCCACTCATTAGTATATTCAGGAATCGACTTTGTTATAGCTGCATTAGTAATAAGTTTTACAGAAACATTTGTTGGTTCCTTAGGATAAAGATATATTGCCGGCTTATATATCCCAAACTGCGACAATATTATATAAGGTATTGAGAGTATTAGTCCTATTATAAGTCCAACAATAAGTCCTTTTTTAAGTCCTTTCTTAAGTCCTTTCTTAAATTCTGGATCCATCTGTAAACCTAATGTCCTTTTAATAATTTATGATCTACAATTTAAATAGTTTCGAATTTATCTTATTTTTTATGATTTAAGGTAAATAATAGAATTATAATGAAAAAAACAATAATTCTACTTTTTTTATTTTTTATACTCCTGTCAATCTCTTTTGTAAATGCAGCAACTAATATATTAGTTGTTAATATTGACAAGGTAATAACTAAAGCGCATGTAGAATTAATCAAAGAAGCAATTGAGGAGAAACCAGATATTATCGTTCTTACATTAGATACTACAGGTGGAGAGCTAACTGCAACTCTGGAGATAATGAGGCTTATTGAAAATTCAGAGATTCCATTTGTAGGCTATGTTTATCCTAAAGGCTCTAAAGCATGGTCTGCCGGAACTTTTATCTTATTATCAACTCATGTTGCTGCAATGGCACCTTATACTGTTATTGGTTCATCTCAACCTGTATCTTTGGGCTTGGAAAGTTCCCAACCTATAAATGAGTCAAAAATTATAAATGCTCTAACTGCCTTCATTGAGGAGAGAATGAGAATGCATAACAGAAACATAACAATTGCTAAAAAATTTATCACTGAAAATTTGAATTTAAATGATGTTCAAGCTCTGAATGCAGGCGTTATAGAAATTTTAGCTGAAGATATCTCAGATCTAATGAACAAAATTGATGGTATGAAATTAAAAACAACAACTGGCGAAATAACTCTAAAAACAAGAAATGTAAAAGTGGAAAAATTTCAGCCATCTATGAAAGTTGGATTCTTATCAATAGTTGCCGATCCTGTAATAGCTTCAATTTTGTTGATGATAGGTATTTATGCATTAATTTTTGGGCTTTCTTCCCCTGGATTCGGTTCTGAAATTTTTGGAATTTTCATGATATTACTTGGACTTATTGGAATTGGCTTTGATATAAATTTCATTGGTTTATTACTTATTTTTTTAGGTGGTATCTTAATTTTATTTGAATTTACAACACCTGGTTTTGGTATAGTGGGTATCACAGGAATTATAGCAGTAGTTTTGGGGATAATTCTAATTGGTCCTTTAACCTCACCAAATTGGTCTCTCTCAAGAGAATTTAAAGAGAGTTTATTTTTTGCAATTTCTTTGCCTGCAGTAATTCTGGCTCTTTTTTTATTATTTGCACTATTTAAAGTCGCTGAGATAAAATTCAAGAAGCCGGTCATTGGCGAATTAAGTGGTGAGACAGCAAAAGCTGAAGAGGATATGAGTGATAAAGAAGGTGGTTTTGTTCTTTATAATGGAGAACTTTGGAAAGCAAAAGTTGAAAAAGGAAAAAGAAAAATAAAAAAAGGTGAAGAAGTAAGAATTGTTAGGAAAGAGGGAACTTTGCTTATAGTTGAGCCTTTAGAATGAAAATTCGTAAGAGTGCATTAGAATTTGCACTTAACGCTTCGAAAAATTTTTATCCAAAAGAATTCTCAGGCTTGCTGAGAGGAAATAAAAAAGAGATTAAGGAAATTTTAATTTTACCAGGAACTATCTTTGGAGAAAATTTTTCAATGCAACGCAGGGATATGGTGCCGATAGATAAAACAATTATTGGTAGCATTCACTCACATCCAGGAAAAAATTTTTTGCCATCAAACGAAGATCTAAAATTTTTTAAAAGAACGGGCATTTTACATATCATAGTTTCTTATCCATACGAATCAATCGAGGATGTTCATGCATATGACCAAAACGGTACTCCTGTAAACTTAGAAATTCTTTAAGTTTATATATTCCAAAAAATAAAATCATTATATAAAATGGAAAAGAAAAAAGCCAAAACAGCACAAGCAGCGATGGAGTATCTTATCACATATGGATGGGCAATTTTAGCAGTTTTAATTATAGGGGTCGCACTTTGGCAATTTGGCGCTTTTTCTCCACCAAAACCACCTCCAGGATGTAGCGGCTTCTCTGAAATTAAACCTATTGATTGGGTAGCGCAAAAAAGCACAAATAAATTTATACTTAGCATTACAAACGAAGCAGGATTGAAAATGAACATAACAGGAGTTGCAGTGAATATAAGTGATGCTCTTTGCAGCGCAGATACAACAAAATTCCAACTGCGCCCTGGAGAGAGGTATACCTATCAGATTACTTGTTCTCAATTATCTTCGCAGTATGAACTTGGAGAGTATTATCGAGCACATATAGG
>JAWAEV010000011.1:0-16495 GCA_038891095.1 Candidatus Altarchaeota archaeon | reverse complement strand
CTCGAGAAACAACAAACAAAAAGCAAAGGATTTCCTAAATGCAAAGCCATTATTGTAAATGCTGAGAGGGATAAAGTGAGATAAAATGCAACTTGATAAAAAGGATAAAGAGACGGTGTAAAAATGGAAAACAACAAAAAATATACTGAATTGCTCTGGAACGGAAAATACCCTGAAAACTGGTTTAAGGAATTTTTTGAGTTGAGAAAAAAAGCAACAATAAACATTGAAAAGCCAAATCTTGCTTTTCAAAAGGTAGAAACAATAAACCAGCCGAGAGTTAAAGGTGGAGCGCAAAAATCTTTATTTCCTGAGAACGAGTGGCCTGAAAACTATCCAAAAGACTGGAAAAACCTCTTAATTTGGGGGGATAACAAGTTAGTGATGAGTTCTTTGCTTAATCAGGGGTGGGGTGGAAAAATAAACCTAATTTATATAGACCCGCCATTCTTTACAGGAGCAGATTTTACTGTTAAAACCAAAATCGGAGATGAAGAAGTAATGAAAGAACCATCAATAATAGAAGAAAAAGCTTATAGAGATACTTGGTCAGGCGGCATAGCTTCTTATCTAAAATACATGTATGAGAGATTAGTTTTAATGAAAGAACTATTAGCTGATAATGGAAGTATTTATGTTCATCTTGACTGGCACGTAGGACATTATGTAAAAGTAATGATGGATGAAATTTTTG
This sequence comes from Candidatus Altarchaeota archaeon, assembly GCA_038891095.1. Lineage (GTDB taxonomy): Archaea > Altiarchaeota > Altiarchaeia > IMC4 > QMZM01 > JAWAEV01. Next base: position 15,801 of record JAWAEV010000011.1, on the reverse strand, counting down.
GGTACGAAAATTTTCAAAGAGAAATAATATGGGATTTGGGAAATCCGTCTGGATTTAAATCATTAGCACCAAATTGGATTAGAGGTCACGATACAATATTATTTTATTCCAAAACGGATAGTTTTGTTTTTAATAAAATGTATATGCCTTATCCTGAGGAGGATTTAACAAAATATCCAGAAAAAATGAAGCGCAAAGGATTAGCTATTACAGATGTATGGAAAGAAATACCTCCTGCCCAAAAATGGGGCATTGAGAAAAGAGAGCATACTGGAATAGAAACTCAAAAACCCGAAGCCCTCTTAAAGCGTATTATCCTTGCCTCTTCTAATCCAGGCGACATCGTCGCAGATTTCTTCTGTGGTTCTGGAACAACAGGGGCAGTAGCAGAGAAATTAGGAAGAAGATGGATTATGTGTGATTTATCAAAATTTGCTATTCACATAACAAGAAAGAGATTAATGGATATTCATAATTCTAAAGACTTGTTGGCTGATAAAGATGAAAATAAGGTTTATGGCAAACCAGCCCGCCCATTTGAGATTTTAAACATTGGTAATTACGAGCTTGAATATTTGAATGATAAGCCTTTTGATTATCTTATTTTTATGCTTAAGCTTTATGGTGCAGAGCCTATAACAGGGTTTAAATGGATTCATGGAAAGAAAGGAATAAGGCTTGTTCATGTTGGCTCTTTAAATGCTCCTGTAAGCATGGAAGAAATCAGGAACACAATAAAAGAATGCGTTGACAACAAGATAACAAAGCTTGATATTCTTGGTTGGGAGTGGAGTTATGAAGTTAATGATTTGGCTAAACAATTAGCCAAAGAGCACAAGATTGACTTAAGACTAATTCAAATTCCATCTGTTAATGAGATAAAATCTGCTCTTGTTGGTTTTGATTTAAGGCTGTTAAAAATTCCAGAGCAGGTTATTGATGAAAAGATTTTGAAAAATATAAGGTTTAGTGAGGTTTCTTATCTTGAAATTGAGCCAAAAATAGAAGGAAGAAAAGTCACGATTAAGATAACTGACTTTCAAGTTCCACCTTCTGACTGGCTTGATGAGATAAAAGACAGCATAAAGAAATATTCTGACTTGATTGATTATTGGGCAATTGACTGGGATTATAAAGGTGATACTTTCCATAATCAGTGGCAGACATACAGAACAAAAAAAGAACCAAAAATAGAGGTAGAAGCAACAAAAACTTATGAAAGTGTAGGAGAATATCAAATAATGGTTAAAGTTATTGATATTTTTGGAAACGATACCAATAAGATTATTGAGGTAAGAATAAAATGAGAGTTTTCTATTTTGCTTATGGCTCAAATATGGACAAAAACAGAATGGTGAATAGAGGTGTAAAAATTTTTTCTGAGGATATTGCAGTAGTAAAAGGATGGAAATTAGTTTTTAATAAAAGAGCAACTTCAGATAAAGGCGTAGGATACGCTAATATAATACCGGATAAAAATTCTGAAGTTTATGGTGTAATTTATGAAATTGAAGAAGCAGATATTTTAAAATTGGATAATTATGAAGGTTATCCGAACCATTACAATAGACAATTAATTCCTGTCCTTATTCTTAAAAATAAAAAAGAAGTAAAGGCACAAGTTTATATCGCACAAAAGAATATGACTGATGATAGTTTAAAACCCTCTAGTGGATATATGAAATATTTAATTGATGGAGCTAAACAACATAATTTTCCTTTAAAATATATAGAATTTTTGGAGAGAATAGAGGTAATAGGATGAAACCTACAGACATTCTTAATCCAGCTAAAAGAAAACCAAGCAAGACTTATTTAGTGAACAAATTAAGAGAGGTTGTTTATAGTTGGAGAGAACAGGGTTATCCAAGAACAACACCAACAACAAAAAGATTATTGCAGTTCTGGTTTGAAGAAGACCATATTATAAATGGTGAGCTTTTTGAGTTTTGGTTTGCGCAAAGAGAAGCAATTGAAACTTTAATTTATGTCAAAGAAGTCCTGAAAAATAAGAATTTTGTTGATTTGGCAAGAGAGTTTGGCTCTGGCCCAATGTATGGTTATGACCCAAGCATAGACATTTATCCAAATTATGCTTTCAAGATGGCGACTGGTTCTGGAAAAACTTTTGTCATGGCGATGGCTATTGTATGGGCTTATTTTAATAACTTATTTGAAAATAAAGAAGAATATCCATCAAAATTCCTGCTTATTGCTCCTAACATTATAGTTTATGAAAGACTTAAAAGAGATTTTGAGGAAAACAAGATATTTAGAAAATATCCATTTATTCCAACAGAATGGAAAGAGAACTGGGAATTAAATATAATTTTAAGAGAAGACCCAATAACAACAATTCCTGGAAAAGTTTTATTTTTAACAAACATTCAACAATTAGAAGAACGAAAAAAGAAAGAGGAAGTTAATGAAATTCTTGACTTAAGAGATGTCCAAAGAGAAAGAATCAGCGAAACAAACAGAATAAGAGAGGTTTTAACCTCTTGTCCTGATATTATGATTCTAAAAGATGAAGCCCACCATATTTATCATGTTGAAAAAGCTTGGAAAAAGGTTTTATTGAAACTTAACGAAAATCTGATCAAACGATTTCATATGGGTATTTGGGCTGAACTTGATTTTTCTGCGACTCCAAAAACCGAAACAGGTTCATTATTCCCATGGATTATTGTAGATTTCGCATTAGCAGAAGCTATTGAGATGAATATAGTAAAAAGACCAATGAAAGGAATTTTAAAAAATGCAAGAGAAATTACATCAAATGCAGCACATGAACGATACAGGGCTTGGATAAATGCCGGAGTAAGAAGATGGAGGGAATATAAAAAGAATCTTGAAAAAATAGGAAAAAAACCCGTCTTATTTATAATGTGCGAAAACACAGAAGCTGCTGATGATGTTTTTAATTACTTAAATTCTCTTTCTGACTTAAAAAATAAGGTTCTTTTGATACATACAAAACTTAATGGAGATATTGTGGAAGCAGATTTAGACAAAGCAAGAGAAGCTGCCAAAAATATAGATGAAGGCGAGCAATATGAAGCAATTGTTAGCGTTATGATGCTTAATGAGGGCTGGGATGTAAGAAATGTTACAATTGTGGTTGGTTTGCGCTCTTACACCTCAAAAAGAAAGGTTCTACCAGAGCAAGTTATAGGTAGAGGGTTAAGAAAGATGTTTCCAGATCAACCTGCCGGAAACTATGTTAATATGCTCGAAGTAATTGGGCCAAAGGGATTAATCCAGATTCTTGAAGAATTGGAGCAGCAGGAAGGCATTGAATTAGCGACTTTTGATGTAGATAGAGAGCTTGATATGACAACAATCTTTGTTGATGAGAAAAAAGCTGATAAATTTAACATAACAATTCCAATTTTAACGCCGAGAATTGAAAGAAAAGAGCTTGATTTAAGCAAAGTTGATTTTGATAAGCTACCAAAAGGTAATTTTGAATTACAGAATAAAGTCTTAAAAACAAAATATATTGCAGAAGACATGCTCACAAAAGCAATAGTTGTTGAAAGACAATGGACTTTATCAGTCCCACAAGATTCAAATTCCGTTTTATCATATTATACCCATAAAATTCTAAAAGAAATAAGACTACCGGATACAACGAATTTCCCAATTTTATACCCATTCATAAAAAAGTATGTCAGCAAAAAAATGTTTAAACAAGAGGTAGATTTGGGAGATCCAAGGGTCCTTTTTGTTTTAAGTGAGCCAAATTCAGAAGAGTTTCTGATAAATTTGTTTTCAAAGGAATTAAAGAAAATATCAATTAAACAGCAGGAACCAAAAGTATTAGATAATCTAGAATTGAAGGATACAAAGCCATTTGTTTGGTCCAGACAAGTTTATCCCGCAGAAAAATCAGTTTTAAACTATCAGCCATGCAGTAATAATCTGGAGGTGGATTTTTGTAAGTTTCTGGATAAGGTAGAAGATGTAAAAAAGTTTTTTAAGATTCCTGAAAGAAAAATAGGAATTTATGCTGAATATTTATCGTCTTCTGGTGTAATAAAACAATATTATCCAGATTATATTGTAGAAACTGAAAAAGGCGAATTCTATTTTGTTGAAACTAAAGGATTGGTAGATATAGATGTTCCAAGAAAAGATGAAAGAGCTAAAAAGTGGTGTGAAGATTTAACAAAATTAACAGGTAAAAAATGGAATTTTATACGAATTGACCAGAGTTTATTCGAAAGCCATGATTTTAAGACTTTTGATGAGTTAGTTGGGGCACACAAACAAGTGGTTAAAGACGAAAGAGATAAAATCTAACGAGGATATTACTGAAGAAAAAGCCAAATTGAAATATTATTCTGATCCTTTCGCAAGATTTTCCACATTTGAAGTTGAATTTCGATTTAGGAATAATGACTGTTTATTGCTATAGAAGGTTCATTTGTTAATTTTCTACCAAAATTTATTCTCTTTCTTTTAATTATTTACTATGAAACCAAAAATTTTGATTACAGACAGACTTACCAAATTAGAGCAAGGAGAAAAATTATTAGAAGGATGCTTCCCTTCAGGAAAGAAGGAAAGACTAATGGAAGAATTTAAAAACTTAAAATCCCAAAGTAAATTAGGAAGCTGGGTAAAATGAACACTATAAGTGAGCTTAAAGAAAAATTACTTCAGCAAAAAGATGAACTAAGAAAAAAATATAATGTTAAATATATTGGCATATTTGGTTCTTTTGTGAGAGGAGAGCAGAAAAAAACAAGCGATATCGATATTTTAGTTGAGTTTAGCGAGCCCATAGATTTATTTGAATTCATTAAATTTGAAGAGGAGCTAAGCAAACTTCTAGGTGTAAAAGTGGACCTTGTTTCAAAAAAAGCTCTCAAGCCCTACATAGGAGAACGTATTCTAAAGGAGGTTATTGCAGTATGAAAAGAGATTATAGGCATTATATTCTTGATATTTTGGATTCGATTAAGGCGATTGAAAGTTTTGTGGAAGGTTACGCTTTCGAAGATTTTGCAAAAGACAGAAAAACTGTAGATGCTATTATTAGAAACCTTGAGATAATTGGAGAGGCTGCTAAAAATGTGCCAAAAGATATTAAGAAAAAGTATGGCGAGATTCCATGGAAAGAAATGGCAGGAATGAGAGATAAATTAATACATGAATATCATGGTGTTGACCTTGAAATTATATGGAAGGTCGTTGTTGAGCGATTACCAACTATAAGGCCATTTTTTGAAAAAATAGCCGAGGAGATGAAAAATGAAACCTTTTCATATAATAGCGGTTCAACATAGCATATACTAAAAGGTAGACTAACAATGGACATCTTTGCCACTGATTTATGGGAACTAAAAAAGAAGCCATCTCAAGATTAGAATTACCTTTGATAAAAATTCCAAAAGGCAAAGTTTCTCAGATTTTAGGACTCTTAAATTATATTCAATCTAAGTTTGATGATGTAGAGATTAAGATAGTTGCACGGAAGGGGGCTATAGAAAAGGAAGAATATGATAGAATAAAGGAAGCCTTAAAACAATTGGGAATTAACATTGAAGATTAGCAATGTAGACTTAAATTAAATTATCGGAAATGGGCAAGTTCAATCCTAACAAGATAAAATCTAACGAGGATATTACTGAAGAAAAAGCCAAATTGAAATATTATTCTGATCCTTTCGCAAGATTTTCCACATTTGAAGTTGAATTTCGATTTAGGAATAATGACTGTTTATTGCTATAGAAGGTTCATTTGTTAATTTTCTACCAAAATTTATTCTCTTTCTTTTAATTATTTACCATGAAACCAAAAATTTTGATTACTGATAAACTTGATGAGAAAGCAGTAAATGAGGCAAAAAAATTTGCAGATGTTGAATTAGCTTATGGAATTTCACATGATGAGTTGCTAAAGAAGATAGAAAATTTTGATGCTATAGTTGTTCGCAGCGGAACAAAAGTTACAAGAGATGTTATAGAAAAAAGCAAATTAAAGGTTATTGGTAGAGCTGGTGTCGGTTTAGATAATATTGATTTAAAGGCAGCAGATGAGAAAGGTATAGTGATTCTAAATTCACCAGAAGCAGCAACTTCCTCAGTTGCAGAGCTTGTATTTGGTTCTTTAATTTGTCTTTTGAGAGGAATTTTAAAGGCAGATAAATCAGTAAGGGAAGGAAAATGGGAAAGGACAAAATTTATGGGTTATTCACTTAAGGGGAAAACAATTGGCGTTATTGGGTTTGGAAATATTGGCAAAGATGTTGCAAAAAAAGCTAAGGCATTTGGGATGAAAATCTTAGCTTATGACCCTAAACTAAATAAAAAGGATGCTGAGAATGAAGGTGTGAAGAAAGTTTCTCTTGATGAATTGATTGAAAATTCAGATATAGTGACATTACATGTTCCCCTCACTGAAGAAACAAGAAATCTATTAAACAAGGAAAAAATTGGAAAGATGAAAAATTCAGCAGTTCTTTTAAATTTTTCTCGTGGTGAAGTTGTTGATGAATACGCTCTCTTCGAGGCTTTGAGTAGTGGAAAAATAAGAGGCGCTGCATTAGATGTATTCAAGGAAGAACCACCAAAAGATTCCCCTTTATTAAAACTTGAAAATGTCGTTTTAACTCCTCACTTAGGAGCGTCAACTTATGAAGCACAAGAAGAGGCTTCCTTGACAATAATTGAAAAGATTAGGCAATTTTTTACAGGTAAATAAAATGGTTGTTTGTTCGGATATAATAATAGAGAAGTTTGCTAAGAATAATCTAATTTTAACAACTCATGCATTTAATGCTATCATTAAAAATGGCATCGACATTGATTTAATAATAGAAAGAGCGATTAGCGAGAGACAATGGCTTATAACCCAAGAATTTATTGAGGAATTTGTTATCAAGGAAGAGAAAGTCAAAGGGGAAATAGAAAAACAAAAAGTTGAAGTTATTCGTCCATCAAAAAAAATTTTTTCAGAGGAAATTTCATCTGAACTAAAAATTTCTAATAAAAAAGAGATCAGTGGAAATTCAACATGTTCTGGCAAGATTGAAGACTTTCTTGAATATTTTAATCAGAAGTATAACAACTTAGCAAGTGTTATAAGGGAAAGGCCAAATATGGCTGGAACAATACAAATAAAAAATTTAAAGAAGTATCCAAATGAAAATTTGTCATTGATAGTTATGGTTAGAGAAAAGAGGGAAAGTAAAAAGGGCTATAAATTTTTAGATGTTGAGGATCCAACAGGTGAACTAACAATTTTAATACCGAAGGAAAATGAGAGATTGCAAGAGGCATATGAAGGGATTTTGCTCGACACTGTTATAGGCGTAACAGGAGTATTTAGAAATAATTTATTCATAGCAAATGATTTTGTTGAGCCTGAATTACCAATGGTGCATCAACCAAAAAATGCTGAAGAGCCAGTTCATTTAGCATTTCTCTCTGATATACATGTTGGTAGCTATCTCTTCCTAAAAAAAGAATTTAGTAAATTTATTGATTGGTTAAATTTGAAAGATAACAACAATAAAGAAATTGCTGAGAAAGTGAAATATATTTTTATAGCAGGCGATTTAGTTGATGGTATTGGAATTTATCCTACGCAAGAATATGAACTTTCAATTCCTGATATTTATAAGCAATATGACTATTTCGCAGAATTACTTATGGAAATTCCTAGTTATATAGAAATTGTAATTTCTGTTGGAAATCACGATGCTGTTCGCAGCTCAGAGCCACAACCAAAAATAAGTAAAGATATCGCTCCGAAGTTATATGATCTGGAAAATGTACATCTTGTTGGCAATCCTGCACAAGTTGAAACTCACAATGTTAAAACACTCATCTACCATGGAACTTCTTTGGATAATATAATAAGCTCCTTATCTTATTGTAGTTATTCACATCCAGAAACTGCAATGATAGAATACCTAAAAAAAAGATACCTTGTTCCTAGCTATGGAAATGATCTAATTTCTCCAGAAAAAAAAGATGTTCTTTTTATTGATGACATTCCTGACATACTTCATTGCGGACATGTGCATACAAATGGATATGCTACCTATAGAGGAGTTAGAGTTATCAACTCAGGAACTTTTCAAGGTAGAACAAAATATCAAGAGCAATTGGGACATGTGCCTACACCTGCAGTTGTTCCTGTAATAAATTTACAAAATTTTGAACTTCATGCAATACATTTCAAAAATGAATGATGAATATTTCTCTGAATTAAAAAAGAAAATTTCAGATGCATATGATATTGCAAGTAAAGCAAGAGCTGAGGCAATAGATCCAGACATTGAAGTTGAAGCAATACCTGCTGGAGATTTGGCAACAAGAGTTGAGGGTCTTGTTGGTTTAGCTGGAATTGCATCAAAGATAAGAAAATTTGGTAGGAGTAATATAACTGATATTATAGATGACATCTTAGGTGAAGATGTAATCTTCCTAAAGAAAGAAGAGATTGAGAATCGTATAGAGAAGGCAATAAGAACAGCACTTGCAATCTTAACCGAAGGCGTAGTTGCAGCACCAATTGAAGGAATAGCAAAAGTTAAAATTTTAGATAACCCTGATAGCTCTCGTTACATTTCAATTTATTTTTCTGGACCTATAAGATCAGCTGGTGGAACTGCTCAAGGTATATCTGTTGTATTTGCTGACTATATACAAAAAAAATTAAAACTTCAGGGATATAGGCCAACAAATGAGGAAATTGAGCGTTATGTTGAAGAAATAAAACTTTACAATGATCGCATTTCAAGGCTACAATATTTGCCAAGTGATGACGAGATTAGAGAAATTTTAAAAAATTTACCTGTCTGTGTTGATGGCGATCCAACTGAAGAGATGGAGGTTGCAATTCATCGCGATCTAAAAAGAGTTGAAACAAACAGAATAAGAAGTGGCATGTGCTTAGTGATTGCTGAGGGTATAGCACAAAAATCTGCAAAGGTTATGAAATATGCAGCTTCAATTGGCTTGGATTGGAGTTGGTTGGCATCGATTAAAAAAGTAAATACAACAGCAAATAATGAACTAAAGCCACAACCAAAATTTATGTTAGAAATTGTCGGAGGCAGACCAATATTTTCATCACAATCTAAAAAAGGTGGATTTAGACTTAGATATGGTAGAAGCAGAGCTTCAGGAATTGCTGCAAAATGTATACATCCTGCAACTCAAATTTTACTTGATAACTTTATTGCAACCGGAACTCAGCTTAAGATAGAATCTCCTGGAAAGGGATGTGTTATAACTCCTTGCGATGAAATTGAGTGTCCTGTTGTAAAACTAAAAGATGGTTCTGTTCTAAGGGTTGAAACAACTGAGATGGCAAAGAAATTAAAAGACTATGTTCAAGAAATTTTATTTTTAGGTGATATACTCATAAGTTATGGAGATTTCTTGCAAAGTAACACTCCTTTAATGCCTTCTGGCTATTGTGAAGAATTTTGGATTCAAGAATTGAAAGAGGTAGCAGCAGATTTACCAAGAGAGATAAAAAAAATCTCAGCTATAGAAGCAATAGAAATTTCTAAAAAATTTTCTGTGCCATTGCATCCTCGCTATACATATCCATGGGAGGACATAAGCATTAAAGAGCTAGAGAAATTGGCAAATTGGTTTTTTTCTGGAAAAATAGAAGATAAATTTTTTGTTTTGCAGAACAATGATTGTGAAGCAAAAAGAGTTTTGGAGTGCCTCTATGCAGAACATCAAGTTAGAGATGATAAAATTTTCATTGAGGAAAATACATTCCTACCTTTGCTGATGCAGATGGGAATCTATAATGAGGGAAAAATTTCAAAGGAAAATTTTGTTGAGAAAATTAAAGAGTTTTCCCCTGATGATAATGCATTTGACTTCATTGAGAAGATTTCTAATGTAAAGATAAGAAGGAAAATTGGCACATATATCGCTGCAAGGATGGGGCGCCCTGAGAAAGCAAAAGAAAGAAAGTTAGCCCCACCAGTGCATTCACTCTTTCCTGTTGGACTTTTTGGTGGAAAGGAAAGAAGTATAAATGTTGCAGCAGAGAAAAACATAATTTCAGTAGAATTGGCAAATTTTAAGTGTGAAAAATGCAACTCAAGAGCTATCTTTCCAATATGCCAGAAATGTGGTGAAAAAACAACTCTGAAAAGAATTTGTCCTCTATGTAAGAATTTTTCTGATGAGGATATATGCATAAAATGCAAAGCAAGGACTGTTTACTATGACAAGCAGGATATAGATCTCGCAACTTTATGGAAAAATGCTATTGATAATGTTGGCCATAGCGAAGTAAAAGGAGTCATTGGCTTAATATCCACTTACAAGATTCCAGAGTTATTGGAGAAGGGCATATTGAGAGCAAAAAATAGCTTATATGTTTTCAAAGATGGAACTATAAGATATGATGCAACAAATGTGCCATTAACTCACTTTAAGCCAAAAGAAGCAAATGTTAGCATAGAAAAGCTAAAGAAATTAGGTTATGAGAAAGACATAGAAGGAAATGAATTAAAGAGTGATGAACAAATTTTAGAGTTAAAGGTTCAGGATATAATTCTAAATGAAAATGGACTTGAATATCTTTTCAGAGTTTCAAAATTTGTCGATGAGGAGTTAGAAAAGATCTATCACATGAAGAAATTTTATAATGCAGAGAATAAGGAGGATTTAATTGGAGCTTTAGTAGTTGGTTTGGCACCTCACACATCAGCTGGAATTATTGGCAGAATCATTGGAACAACAAGGGCAAATGTATGTTTTGCACATCCATATTGGCATGCTGCTAAGCGAAGGAACTGCGATGGTGATGAAGATTCAATTATGCTACTTTTAGATGTGTTATTAAATTTCTCGAGAAAATACCTTCCAGAAAAAAGAGGCGGACAAATGGACGCACCACTTGTAATTTCAACAATTCTTGATGCTAAAGAAGTGGATGACGAAGTTCATAAGATGGAAATTGTTAGTGAGTATGGTATAGAATTTTACAGAGCAACACAAGAAAGAAAAAATCCTGCAGATATTAAAATAGCAACAGTTCAGAGCATCCTTAAAACAGATCCATACAGCGGCATAAAATTCACTCATTCAACAAGTGATATTTCTGGTGAGGTTCTTGAATCAAATTATGTAAAATTGAAAGCAATGATGGACAAAGTTAATTCTCAACTTAGAGTTGCAGAAAAGATAAGGGCTGTTGATGAGAACGAAGTTGCAGAATTAGTAATAAATTCTCACTTTCTTAGAGATTGCTATGGAAATCTAAGAGCATTCTCAAAACAAAAATTTAGATGCATTAAATGTAATAAATCTTATAGAAGAATACCACTTATAGGAAAATGTACAAAGTGCGGTGGCAAATTGCTGCTTACGGTAACAGAAGGCACAATAAGGAAATACATTGAAATATCTCTTAAATTGATCGAGAGATATAAAGTTTCTCAGTATTTAAGACAAAGAATTATATTGCTCCAAAAAGAAATTGATTCATTATTTGTGAATGACTTATCAAAACAAGTTTGCTTGGGGGATTTCATGTAAAATGTTTGAATCTATATCAAAAATTTTAATTCAGTATGGTTTTTTTGGGCTTTTTTTAGCATCATTTTTAAGTTCAACTGTTTTCTTTCCCTTTGCTACTGAACTCTTGATTCCAGTTTTTCTTCTTCATTTGAAGGACATATATGCCGTGATTTTTGTTTTATCTTTTGGTTCTACACTTGGAACTTGCGTAAATTATGCTATAGGATTTGCACTCAGTAAAAGAACAATTGAGAGATATGTAAGTAAAGAAAAAATTTTAAGTGCAGGAAAATTTATGAATAAGTATGGTTGGAGTGGTCTTTTCATTGTCCTAACACTACCAATTCCTGGAATTCCTGTGGATGTAATAACAATTTTACCAGGACTAACAAAAATGAAATTTGAAGAATTTTTCTTTATTGTTTTTATCAGCAAAATTGTGAGATATGCAATTTTTGTTGGCTTGTCAGAGCAGTTGCTGCATTTATTTTTATAAAATGATAAAGAAGAAAACAGCTTTGATTTATCATAAGGATTATCTTTTACATAATGCTACATTACATCATCCAGAGAGAAAAGAAAGGTTAATTAGAACTTTGGAATATTTCAAAGAGAAAGGAATTTTTGAGAGAATTTCAATTTTAACTCCAGATATGGCAACTGAAAAAGACTTGCTGAGAGTTCATACAATGAGACATGTTGAATTTATCAAAAATTTTTGCTTTTCAGGTGGTGGTTTCATAGATGCAGATACTTTTGCAAATGAGAAAACTTACGAGATTGCAAAACTGGCAGCTGGTGGCGTAATGCTTGCTTCTAATGCTGTTGCTAATGAAAAATTTAATAATTCATTTGCTCTTGTTAGGCCACCTGGGCATCATGCCTGCTCTGATAGAGCGATGGGGTTCTGTTATTTTAACAATGTAGCAATCGCAATCCGCTACCTACAGGAAAAATTTTCAATTAAAAAAATTTTCCTTGTTGATTGGGATGTCCATGCTGCAAATGGCACAATGGAAATTTTTTATGATGACCCAACAGTTTTAAATATCTCTCTTCATCAAGATCCAAAAAATTTTTATCCTGGGACAGGATTTATTGAGCAAATTGGTGTTGGCAGAGGTGAAGGTTACACTGTTAATATTCCAATGCAACCAAATTCTGGAAATTCTGACTATTTGTACATTTTTCATGAGTTTATCTTACCTCTAATTGATTCCTTTAAGCCGGAACTAATTGTCATTTCAGCAGGTCAAGATTCTCACAAGGATGATCCCCTTGGTAGCATAAAGTTGACTGAGCAAGCATATGGTGAAATGACTTCTTTGCTAAGAAAAAAAGCAGAGCAATTTTGCAATGGAAAAATTTTTGTTGAGTTAGAAGGTGGTTATAACTTAGAAGCCTTAGCAAAGTCAAATTATGAAATTGTTCTTGCACTTCTCGGAGAATTTTCTGAAAAAATTCCATCTAATGGAATTTTATCTTCAACTAAGGAAACTTTAAAAAAATTGAAGGAAATTTTTAGCAGGTATCACAAAATCTAATCTTTTTATACTTCCTTTGCAAAAGTAATAAATTCAAAAAAGAAAATGTTAAGATGTAGTAAAAAACATGGAAGACTCTAAGATAATTGCGAAAGAAGTTAAGAGTGATCCTATTAAACCTTCACAGCTCTATTAGCAATCGCAAATTCTCTACCTGTGATATGCAAAGGCAATTTTGCTTTTTTTACATCCAAAAAATTATCTTTCACCTCAGCACACAAAACTTTTCCAACAATTAATACATGGTCGCCAAATTCTTTCTCAAATTCAAATTTGCATTCAAGCCATGCAAAGCATTCCTTAACTCTTGGTGGTTTTATTTTTTTTGCTTTCTCAGCTGTTAGCCCTACTCTCTCCAATTCGCTGACTCCTCTTGGAAATCTCTCACTACATCTTAAAACTTTCTCTAAAATTTCTTCCGATGGTAAATTAACAACAAATTCCTTAGTTTCTCTTACATTCAGTAAAGTGTCTTTTCCATGACCACAGGAAAATGTAAGAAAGGGTGGCTGAAATGAAATTGGCATAATAAAGCTGAAAGGTGCTGCATTAATCCTATCTTTAGAATCAATTGTTGTTATAAGCGCAGTTATTCTTGGAGCCAAAATTTTATAGAAATTTTCAGGTTTTACTTCCATAATAAAATATATTGATTGGTGTCTAAATAACAAATATGAAACTTGAAAGAGTAAAAGGCATGCGAGATTTCTCATCAGAAGATATGATTTTGAGAAATTTTGTTCTAAACACAATCAGAAAAGGCTTTGAAATTTTTGGTTTTGAACCTTTAGAAACGCCTGCATTAGAGTATTGGAGCACACTCTCAGCTAAAGGTGCAGGTGGCTCTGAAATTTTAAATGAAACTTATGTTTTCAAAGATAAAGGCAATAGAGATGTTGCCCTGAGATATGATCTTACAGTGCCATTAGCAAGATTTATTGCTATGAATCCAAATTTACCTTTACCTTTCAAAAGATATCAAATTGATAGAGTTTGGCGCTACTCAGATGTAGCAAAAGGCAGATTAAGAGAATTTTTACAGGCAGATATTGATACTATTGGTAGCGATAGCATGCTTGCTGATGCAGAAGTTATTTCATGTGCAATTTTCATTTTAAAAAAATTAAAATTCAGAGAATTTTCAGTAAGGCTTAACAATAGGAAAATACTTTCTGCAATTATAAAATTTTCAGGAGTTAATGAGGATAAGGAAATAGAAGTTCTCAGAGTAATTGATAAGTTAGATAAAATTGGCAAAGAATGTGTAAGAGATGAGCTTTCTAAGATAATTTCATCAGAAAAAATTGAGAGAATATTTGACATTTTAGATATATGTGGCGAACCTGAAAAAATTTTACAATGCGCTGAAGAACTTGTTGGGGAATCTCCTGAAGGTAAAGAGGGCATATCTGAACTAAAAAAATTGCTTTCTTATCTAAACAAATTTGGAAATTATTCAGAAGTAAAAATTGATTTAAGTCTTGCTCGTGGTTTGGATTACTATACTGGCCCAATATTTGAAATTTCAGCTACTGAAAACATTGGCAGTATTGCTGGTGGTGGAAGATATGACAAAATGATTGGCATTTTTCTTGGAAGGGAAATCCCAGCAACAGGAATAAGTTTAGGAATTGAAAGAATTATTGAGATAATAAAAGAGAGAAAAATTTTCTCATTTGAAAAAACAAACACTAAGGTTTTTGTTGCTAGTACAAATGAAACTCTATTTGAAGAAACATTAAAAATTGCAAATGAGTTGAGAGAGAAAGATATTCCAACAACAATAGATCTAAGAAATAGAAATTTAAGCAAACAATTAGAATTTGCAAGTTCTATAGGAATTCCTATAGTTTTAATTGTTGGTCAAAAAGAGCTAAGGGAAGGAAAAGTCACTCTGAGAAATATGAAAACTGGAGAGCAAAAAACTGTAGAGATTGAAAAAATTTTAGAGGAGCTATAAGAGATAGACTGACTTTTGTTCTTATTTCTAAATATTGAACAATATTCTAATTTTTAAAGGTAAAATCTATATAAATATTAAACAATATTTAAAAATATAAAATAAAAAATGAATAAAAAATTGGATATTATGCAAATGGCTTGGCTTTTTAGATTGTTTTCTGTTTGTGTTGCCTTAGTGTTTACTCTTTCGATTTTTTCACAAATGATTTTTGCTGCACCATTGAGTAGAGATCTGGTTTTAGATGCAATTCAACAGGAGCAGAAATACAACTGCATAAAAGATGTACAAAGATGCAGCTTTGGCAATTATTGTTGTGATGAAAGCGGCTATGAAATACCTTCAGGAACGAAAGGAATATGCAAAGTAGGGAAATGTGAAAAGAAAAACATAACAAGCATTTCTGATACTAAAAAATCCTCTTTAGAAGAAAAACTCCAAATAAGCACTCCAACAATAGGTAGTATAGCAAGCTCAACCCCAACACAAAAACTCTCAATAGCATCACAACCAACAAAACTCCAAATAAGCACAGCATCTACAGGCAGTATAGCAACCTTAGCAAGCTCAACCCCAACACAAAAACTCTCAATATCACAACCAACAAAACTCCAAATAAACACTCCAACAATAGGCAGTATAGCAACCTTAGCAAGCTCAAGCTCAACACAAAAACTCTCAATAGCATCACAACCAACAAAACTCCAAATAAACACTCCAACAATAGGCAGTATAGCAAGCACCTCAACCCCAACACAAAAACTCTCAATATCACAACCAACAA
>JAWAEV010000010.1:0-19898 GCA_038891095.1 Candidatus Altarchaeota archaeon | reverse complement strand
AAAATATTGGCTCTGAAAAATGCCCAATAATGGATACATGGTGGCAAACAGAGACAGGTTGCTTTATTATAACGCCATTACCAATAACTCCACTAAAACCTGGATCTGCAACAAAACCATTCCCAAGTTTTGATGTTGATGTCTTCAATGATGAAGGTAAACCTCTTGTGAATAAAGGAGGTCATTTAGTTATAAAATCACCATGGCCATCAATGTTAAGAACAATTTACAATGATCCTAAGAAATATGAAGAGCAATATTGGAGTAAATTTAAAACTGCTTATTTAACAGGTGATCTTGCAAGAAAAGATGAAGATGGCTATTTTTGGATTCAAGGAAGAGAAGACGATGTTTTGAAAGTTGCGGGTCATAGAATAGGAACTGCAGAAGTTGAATCAGCATTGGTAAGCCATCCCTCTGTTGCAGAAGCAGCTGTTGTTGGCATACCAGATGAAATAAAGGGTGAGGTAATTCTTGCTCTTGTTAGCTTAAAATCTGGCTTTCAACCGACAGATAAATTAAAAGAAGAGCTATCTAACCATGTTACTAAGGAATGTGGTCCTATTGCAAGACCATCAAAAATAACTTTTGTTAGAGATCTCCCTAAAACACGCTCTGGAAAGATAATGCGTAGAGTTATAAAAGCAAAAGTAAAGGGTTATGATGTAGGAGATATTTCAACATTAGCAAATCCAGAATCTGTTGAAGAATTAGAAAAAGCGTTAAAGACCTAAATCTCAAATTCCGAATTTTATTTTATTAAATGGAAATTTCAGTTATTGTACCGGCATTTAATGAAGAAAGTTGTATTGAAACATCATTAAAATCAATATGCTCTCAAAATACAAATTCAAGTTATGAGCTTATAGTTGCAGATTGCATGAGTGAAGACAAAACAGCTGAAATTGCTAAGAAATATGCTGATAAAGTTGTTTATTCTAAAAGAAGAAGCATTGCAATAGCAAGAAACACCGGAGCAAAATTCTCAAAGGGCGAGTATCTTGTTTTTATAGATGCAGATACTCTCATTCCAGAAAATTATCTCTCAAAAGTTATGGAGAAATTTCTTGACAAAGAACTTTTGGCTTTTTCAGCAAGTTTCTCATTCCCAAAAAAAGAAAAGAAATTTTTATTGGCAGAAAAAATAACAAACTCTTACCTTGAATTTAGAGATAAAATAAATTCAGCAATTTTACTTGGATTTAATACTTGTGTTAGGAGAGAGGCTTTCTATGCTGTTAAAGGCTTTAGGGATGTTCCATTGGAAGATGGAGATTTTGCTGTTAGACTTAGGAAAAAAGGAAAGATAAGATATTTCACTGATTTTTTTGTTATCACATCATCAAGAAGGTTAGAGGAGATGGGAATTTTGGGAACATTACAATATTATTTTGAATTAGATTTAGCAACACGAAGCCCTATGCTAAAGAAATTTTTAACACACAAAAATTATTTGCCTCTGAGAATAAATGAAGTTTTACTTGAGAGGGAATTTTTAAAAATTTATAAAAAAAGGGAGGTTGCATTTAATGCAGGTAGTTTAGATGCTAATTTAAGGGAATATGTAAAAGAAAAAGCAGAAGTATTATTAAAAACAATAAAAATAAAAGAATTTAACCAAAGTGCAATTAGGAAAATTTCAAATAGAATAATTAGGATAGCAAATTCTATTGCTAAGGTGAAAATGGTTCAAAGGATAACAAAGAGAGATGTTGATGAAGCAATGAAGATTATAACTCCTGAAATGAAAAATGAATTTAAATGAAAGTACATACAGAATTTTGTATGAACTTAAAAAAAGAAAAAAGATAAATGCAGAGGAATTTTCATTTAATGGCAAAAAAGCAATTGTTTTAGATTTTATTAATACTATAAGTTCTGACGATGAAACTGCTTTGACAATTGCTGAAGCATCACTTGGTTTATTAGGAAAAATTTCAATTGAAAAACAGAAATTGAAGGTTGAAATTCCTGAAAAAGTTGCAGTTGCAACTCTTAGCTCACAACTTGCAGGTTGGAAAATTTCCATCAAGGGTGAAAATGCATTAGCTTCAGGTCCGGGGAGGATACTTGCTAAAAAACCTGAGGAATTAATTGAGAAACTTGGCTATTATGAAAAAGCTGAAAAAGCAGCATTGTTAATTGAAACAGATCATTTGCCTGATAACGAAACTTGTAAGGAAATTTTAGAGCAGACAAACTCAAAAGAAATTTTGATTGTAGCATTCAAAACAGCATCATATATTGGCCTTATTAACATTCTCGCGAGAGTTGTTGAATTAGGAGTTTTTAGGTTATATAACTTAGGCTATGATATAGGAAAAATTCTTTATGCTAAAGGAGAAGTCTCAATTCCAAAGTTAAATAGCAATGTAATGACAAATGCAAATGATGCATTAATTTATAGCAGTTTTGTTTTTTTTAAGGTAAATGGCTGGGACTTTAATTTAACTGATAAAGCAATTTCAATGTCCTCTAAATTTTATGGAAAAAAATTTTCAGATATATTCAAAGAGTATGGGAATGATTTCTATAAATTGCCAAAGGAAATTTTTGCACCTGCAAAAGTTAAGGTGGTTGATATAAAAAGAAATAGAGAGTATGTCGCAGGAAGAATCGCTTAAATTAAAAAATTTAAAATGGTTGAGATAAGAATCAACTTGGCTAAATGCAATGGCTGCAGGGCATGTGTTGAAATTTGCCCTGTTGGAATTTATGCTATAACAGATGAGAAAGTGAAAATTTCAGGCAGGTCAGAAGAATGTTTAGCATGTAGAGCATGTGAAGCATCTTGCCCTACAGGAGCAATTTCTATCTTAGAGTAGCATTTTGGATTTTTTGCCTTCAATATAGAGTAAGATTGCCCATATTATAATCAAAGGTAATAACATTAAAATTCCTAACATACCAGCATTTGTGATTAAACCTTCTGTTTCAATTTCTATAAAATCACCGCCCTCATATCCAAGAATATGATCAGTAAATATCATTATGGTTGCTCCCCAAAGCATTAAAGCAAGGAAATCTAATTTATATTTCCTATTTTTGAACCATAATAAGGTAACAATAATTGCAAAAGTTAGTGTTGTTACTAACCACATTTTATGTTTTTGCAAATTTCAAATTTTTTAATTTTAATTTTTCTGAGAAAATAACAATCCCATACCACGCTATAAAAACAAATATTGTCATCGGTAAGCCAATTTTTATCATTTCTGGGAGAATTTCTTCTATGCCCTTAGTTAAAAATGGCGGATATGGCACAACTTCTCCATGAGCAATATGCTCAACAGCAAGCATTAAAACTCCACCATATAACATTGAATTTAGCCATTCAACATGCAAATTTTTTGGGAATTTTTTCCTCATTAAAGTTGTTATAACTGCTATTCCTGCAGGAACAAGAAAACATGCCATCTTTAATCAACTATGGAATATTATGATTTCGTACTTAAAAAGCAATAACACTTTTTTTAAAATAGTAACACTTTTCTAATAAATCTTTATACTTAAGTAATACCAAAGAATTAATATGAAAGAAAAAGTTTCTCGCATCGGGGTTTCTTTAGAGCCAAGTCTATTGAAAAAATTTGATTCTATGATAGAGAAAATGTATTATAAAAATCGTTCTGAAGCAATAAGAGATGCAGTAAGGGAGTATATAGCAAAGAACGAATTGAAACTTGGGAAAGGTAAATCTATTGGCGTTATTTCAATTATTTACAAACATAGCAAGAGAAATGTTATAAAAAATTTGATTGAAATACAACATTTCTATTCACAAATGATAAAAACAAATTTGCATTTTCATCTTAGTAAAGATAAATGCATGGAGTTGATAATCCTAAGAGGCAAAACCAAAAAACTAAAAGAAATAAAAAACAAGTTAACCTCTCTTCCAGGAGTGGAAAAATCAGATATGTTAATAACAACAAGATTAGATTTTTAATTAGGATTAGATTTTTGATTTTTAATTTTAAATTCCTTTTTTTATTATTCTCTGTTAAAAATGGCTTTAGAAACAGTTCGCATGTGTAGCATAGAATGTATTCTATTTGATGAAAATAAGACTAAGTTAATAGAAAGATTACATAAGAGAGGAATTGCAGAGATAGAATTTCTCGATCAGAATTATCTACAGAAATTTAATATTTCTAGGGATACACCATCTGAAAGGATTGTAGAAATTTCAAATTTGCTTTTGAGAGTTAGAAAAGTTCTTGATGCAATTGAAATTTTTAAAATAGACGAGAAGGGCTTTATTGAGAGTTTGTTGAGAGTAGAAAAAAATGAAAAAATAAAGTTAGGCCACTTACAATATATTGAACTTTTAGAACATGCAGAAAACACTTTGAGAGAAATTGAAAAGCGTATCGAACTATATGAAAAAAAGGTTCCTGAACTTGAGTCAAAAAAAGCTGAAATTGTTGATAAAATAAGGAAATATGAAAAAATTTTAAGCTTGGAGCTGAATACTGAAAATTTGGAAAATTCAAAATATACAAGCAAAGTTATTGGTTCATTAACAAAGACGAATCTTAGAATTCTTGAAGAAGAACTAAAGAAGAATTTAAAAGAAAAATTCCTTATAGTAAGAGGTTTAGAATTTGAAAATAAAATTCCTGTTGTAGTTTGTGTTCTAAATGAAAATGTTCAAGAACTTGAAAAAATTCTAAAGAAAGTTGAATTTGAGCAAGTTCAAATTAGTGAGAAAGGAAGAGTAAGTGAAATTCTTAAAGAACTAAAAAAAAGCTTAAAGTTGATTGAGAATGAAAAAGAGAGTTTATTAATAGAATTAAGGAAGGTGTATATGGAAAAGCATAAAGAGCTTTTAGCGATTGAGGAGTTACTTAAGATAGAAAAAGAAAAGTGCGAGATTTTTAACAGATTTGGAAAAACTAAAAGAACTACCATAATGCATTTGTGGTGCCAAAAAAAAGATGCTAAAGAAGTTGAAAATTTAATTAAGGAGGAAACTAATAATCTTGCTATAATTTATAAAGATGAAAATCCTAAGGATGCACCAGTGCTATTACAAAATAAAGGTCCTGTGAAAAATTTTGAAGTTTTTACCAAGCTTTTTTCTTTACCAGCCTATGATGGTATAGACGCAACAATTTTTCTCATGGTGGCTTATTCTCTGTTTTTTGGAATCGTACTAACTGATGCTATTTATGGCATCATATTAATTTTAGCGGGTTTATGGCTCAACAAAAAATTTGGTAAGCACTCAGAAAACGCAAAAAATGCTGCTGTAATTCTTGCCAGTGGAGGAATTTTTGCAATAATTTTTGGAATTCTTACAGGTAGTTATTTTGGCGATCTCTTAGGCACATATATCCTTGGTAAAAATTCTCAAAGTGTTGCATTATGGATTGATCCGATGTATAATGGGAATGCAATGACTTTCCTTGGTTTTGTTTGTGCAATTGGCTTTACTCATCTTTATCTTGGTTATCTTCTTGGAGCATTTAATTCTTTACGAAGAAAGGAATATATGGAAGCACTAAAAGCGTATATTTCAAAATTTATTCTTCTTTTTGGAATCCTTTTCTTTCTACTTTCAAATTTTCCAATTTTATCTTCAAGTGGAAGACCACTATTGCCTCACTTTTTTTCATATATTGGAATTTTACTTGTATTTTTAAGTTTAACATTACTTTATATGCACATTGGTATTATGTTTTTCACTGATGTTATAGGTATAGTTGGTAACACACTTTCATACGCAAGACTTTTGGCAATGTGTATAACAACTGCAGGCATTGCTTTAAGTTTTAATCTTCTGGCAAAAATGAGTTTGCAAATTCCTTTTTATGTTGGATTTATTTTAGCTCCAGTAATTTTTATTTTTGGACATACAATGAATATACTTATAAACTCCTTAGGTGGTTTTGTGCATTCTTTAAGGTTGAACTATGTGGAATTTTTTGGGACATTTTATAGAGGTGGTGGGCGAGAATTTAGACCATTTAAGGAGGAAAGAAGATATAGTTATTAAGATAAAAAATAGAGGGTGAAAGAAAAATGGCAGGAATTGTTGAATTAGCTACCGGACTTATTACAGGAAATGTATTAGCTGCAACAGGAGTTGCAATAGCTGTTGTAGTAGCTGGTTTAAGCTCTGCAAAGGGCTTAGAAATTTCAGGTAGTACCGCAGCTGCTGTTACTGGAGAGAAAGAAGAAAATTTCTCAAATGCACTAGTTTTGGAAGCTCTTCCACAGACACAATGTGTTTATGGTTTTATCGTTGGTGTTTTAATAACATTAGGAATAATGTCTGGAAATATGACTCTTGAAAAGGGATTAATTGGTTTGGCAGCAGGTATAACAGTAGGTATTACTGGAATTTCTGCTATCTCTCAAGGTAAAGTTGCCTCTGCTGCTATAGGAGCAACAACAAAAAATCCAAAAATTTCAGGTAAAGTTTTAATCTTCATTGTAATGCCAGAAATTGCAGCATTATTTGGATTTGTAACAGCAGTTTTGCTATTGGTTTCAGGTAAAGTGTTTTAGGGATTAAAAATTACACTTTTTTCTTTTTTATTTTTTAATTAATTTTTAAAGTCCAAAAATTAAAAAATGAATTTTTCCATATTTGGTAGTGAAGGAAGCTATGCACACGCTTTTGGGATTATATCAGGAAAGCAATCAAAACTTTTTGATTTCAGAGTATTTGAAAGTCTTATAAATGCAAAAAGCGTTTCTGAGGTTATTGCTTCTCTTGAGGGTACAGAATATGATTTAGATATGAGGGAAGTTATTTCTGCTAAGATAAATATCAAAAATCTTGAAAATGCATTAAATAAAAATTTTCTCAGGAATTGCAATGAAATTTTTTCAGTTCTTCCAAAAGGAGATGCTGAAGCACTAAGCTTTATTGTTTTTGAAGAGCTAAATTTAAGAAAGTTGATAAGTATCATAAGAAGACTACACTCTAATTTAAAAGAAACAAGAGATGAGCGACATTTTTTTATACCATATATAAAAGCAGAGATAGATTATGACAAGATATTTTCAGAAATTTCAGATGAAACCCAGGAGAGAGTTGAGAAGTTTATATCAAAAATTTATGGCACAAAATATTACTTTGCATTAAGGAATAAAATTGAAGATTATAAGAAATTGGGTAATACTATGCCCTTAGAATGTGAATTAATTAAGAAATTCACTAAAGATGCAGAGACTATAGCAAAGAAAAAAGGCTCCCAAGGACTTAGAGAATTTTTAAGCATTAAAATTGACATAATAAATTTAAAAACGCTACTAAGAGGTAAATTAAATGCAATTCCATATGAGGATTTTTTATTGCCAAATGGATTATATTTAAAGGAAAAAGAATTAAGGCTTTTATTAAAATCTGATGTTGAGAATTTCTCAAAAATTTTGGAATTTAGCCCTTATTCAATTTCAGTTAATGAAGCTATTCTTGCCTATAAAAGAGAAAGATCTCTTCTAAATTTAGAAATTTCTTTGGATAAGTTAATGTATCATATTATTAAAGAGAAGGCAATGTTAACTCCTTTGAGCATTTATTCAATTTTGTCATTCATTGCTGAGAAAGAAAGAGAGATTAAAAATTTACAATTAATTTTTCATTTTAAGGAATGTGGGCTAACTGCACAAGATATAAGAGAGACTATTTCAATGCTCCAATAATTGTTCTAATAATTCCTTTGCCCTTTCAAAATTAATTTTATTCTCTTTTATCATAATTTCTGCTATCTTGTCTATTTCATTGCCCTTTGCACCAGCCATTTGTGCTATATTTTTTGCATGTAATTTCATGTGGCCTTTTTGAATTCCCTCTGTTGTTAATGCCTTCAATGCTGCAAAATTTTGTGCTAATCCAACAGATGCCATTATCATTGCTAACTCTTTTGCTGTTTTTACATTCAAAATTTTCAAGCAAACTCTTGCTAATTTGCTTGAGGTAGCACCACCAACAATTCCTGCTGCAATGGGCAACTCAATTTTTCCATACAAATCACCTTCTTCTGTTTTTGTCCAAGTTGTTATTGGTCTGTAGCTCCCTGAAATTGAAGCATATGCATGAGCTCCAGCTTCTATTGCGCGAGTATCATTTCCTGTTGCAAGAGCGATTGCAGTGATTCCATTCATTACACCTTTGTTATGAGTTGCTGCTCTATAAATATCAGCAGCTGCAAATTCATATGCATTTACAATAGAATCAACAACCTCTTCACCACCAAGAGTTTCCTTCTTTATTTTTACTTCTGCTTTTGCAATTCTTCTATCAGCTAAATTTGAAATTATCTTAAGATTTGTTTTTTCTTTTGTTATTTCTTCTATAAATGGGGCAACAGCTTCACACATTGTATTTACAGCATTTGCACCCATCGCATCTTTGCAATCAACTAAAAGATGAACTATGAGCATTTCCTTACTCTTTGCTTTTACTACTCTAATTTCTAAATCTTTCGCACCGCCACCAAATTTCACAAGAGAAGGATCTTTGGAATTTGCAATTTCTAAAATTTTTTCTTTATTTTTTAGAATAATTTTCCTTAAAAAATTTACATCTTCATTCGGAGTTAATTGAATTTGACCTATCATTATTGACTCAGATGCTGATGCTCTAAAACCACCATTCTTTCGAGCAATTTTTGCAGCATTTGATGCTGCTGCTATCACAGAAGGTTCTTCAGTTGCCATTGGTATAAGGTAGTCTTTCCCATTTATGAGAAAATTTGTTGCTATTCCAAGAGGAATTTGCATTACACCGACAACATTCTCAACCATGCGGTTAGCATCTTCTAAGATAAGATTTTTTTGCAAAATTTCAATTTCATCTTTTGTTAGAGAGGAGAAAACTTGCAAAATTTTACTTCTTTCTTCGATACTCAACTTATAAAAACCAGAAATTTCAGATGTCTTTATTATATCCATTTCGATAGACCTATTTTTGGTATATTTTTAAAACTGTATATATAACTAACAAAAAAATTATAAAAATTAAGCCATAAAGCATTCCACTGTTGTTCTTATTCCTTGATATATTTGCAATTAAAATTCCTTTACTTTCGTTTCTAGAAATTTTTTCAGTTGTTGTGGGCATCACAGGTATGAGAATTTGTATGCGATATCCAGGTGTATTATTAGTATTCGTAGCTTCTATAGCTCCTATAGCTTTAGCAGTTTTTACATCTATAGATGGCTCAAAATTATCTTCGAGAACAGTTATATTTCCGATAGGACCGTGAGCATAGCTAAGCCATACTTGTTCTGGATCAACTTCAAGCTCTCTGATCATAGTATAGTTACCTCTTTTTAGAGAAGGCCTTATTGTTATATTCACTGTAAAAGTTGAATTTCCAAGATTTATAACTTGAGCAATTAATGGATTGCAGTATGGCTCAATGAATCTTTGGCTACGAGATTGATCAATGCAAATTCCTGTTTCTGCATCAATAAACCAAAACTTCCAACGCATTGGCATATAATCCTGAGTGGTGAAGCCTTCTTTTAATGGAATTGTAACATTGTAAAAGAGAGTTATGTTGTAGGTTGAACTTAATGTTGCTGATATAAAGCTCTCGTTATGAATTACTGAAGTGTTAATTCTCTGGAATTTTTTCCAGAGATATTGAATTTCTTTTGCCCATGGAGCAACATGAAAGCCAGATGTTGCTTGAGTTTCTATTCCATTAGGATCTGCCTTTACAAGAACACCATAGCTACCAGAATCAGCATCTTCTGGAATTTGCCAATTATAGAAGTACCAGCCTTTCTTGCCAGTGAAGTTCATTGCAACATTATCAACATCAATCTTTAGATCTGTTGAATTCCAATGAGTTATTGTAATATTGCAGTAAGAGGAAGCATTTATAGCTTCGCCAGTTGTGTTGGTTAGAGAAGCATAAACAGTTAGAATTTCACCAACGCGGTAGCTTTCTTCTGTATTGACATTTATCTTTGGTTTACTACTCGCCACATCTAAGAAAAAAAATATGCAACATAAAATGATAGCTACTACAAGAAACCCATTAATTTTTTTATTCATCTTTTAAAACCTAATATATTTTAGATAGAACAAGAATAAATATCTCTCTGACCATAAAATGGAAAAAAACTATGAAGATTACTATGATAAGTTAATAGATAAGCATATAAATCAATTAAAATGGATTAGAAAAGAACTTCTTAGAATGGATTTAATTGCAAAACCAATCCTTGGTATAAAAGATTGGGATGATGCATGTTGTGTTAAAATTGGAGATAATAAAATTGTGGTCAGTGTTGATGGTCCATATAAGAAAAGGCTTGTTATGAAATCTGCTCTAATTCATGCATCTACAGATATTTTAGTAAAGGGAGCAAAGCCATTATTTGCATTAGACACTTTAACTGGGACAGAAAGTGACATTAGAGAGATGATCAAAAGCTTAAAAATTCAGGCAAATGCTATGAAAATTCCTTTGTTAGGGGGCAATACAATGATTGAAAATGTTGAACCAAGATGCTCTCTCGCTGTAATTGGTAAATTACTTATTAGAACTCCTATAAAAGACAATTGTGCCAAAAAAAACGACGTTCTTGCTTTAATTGGTGAGCCAATCTGGGGTTCTCAAGATGAGAGAATTAAAAAAGCAAAAATTCTCTTCTCAACTTGGTATAAAATTCTTAAAACAAAGGTAAGGATTAATGCAGCAAAAGATGTCACAAAAGGTGGCCTGATTTCAACTCTTTATGAAATTTCTGAAAAATCAAAGAGAAATTTTTCCTTAGAGAAAGAAATTCCATTCCCAATGACGCGAAATCTCGACAATTTTTTAATTTCAGTTAATGAAAAAAATTATGAAAAGTTGGAAGAAATTTGTAAAGAAAATAAATGTATGATATATAAAATTGGTAAAGTTATTTAAGAGAGGGAGATTAAACTTCTTCAACTCCTAAAACTTCAATACCAACGCCTTCTCTAAGCCTTATTGGATGTATGCTCTCAGAATGAGGAGTTCCACGCATTTTTTCTATTGTCAAATAGCGACCTATTTCTGGACCAGTGGTTTTATATTCAAGTAGAATAACGCCATCTGTTACATATTCCTCAACCCCTTTTTCCCTTCTCTCAAGGAGATCGTCTATAATGATTGATGTCAATTCTGCAGATTGCAAGCGGTAGTTTATATTTAAGAGTATATCTCTGACATTATCCTTACTTTTAACTAAATTATCTAATGCAGGTAAAGAATCAATAACTACTCTTTTTGCATTTATTTCCTTTGCTGTATCAACAAGAATGTCAACTATCTCTTTTGTCTCTATAATTTCCATTGACGTCAATGAAAAACTTCTATCATGTGGTGGTCTTGGGATGTTAATATCAGTCAAATTGAATTTTGAAAGACTTGCATCAATTATAACTAATTTTCCCAAACTTTCTACTTCATTTAGGTCCCAACCAAATTGAAGCATATCTCTCCTTAAATGCTGAACATTCTGCTCTAAAAGTAGTAAGACTCCTGGCTCGTTATACTTTATTATCCCATTATAAAGAAACTGTAATCCAAAAATTGTCTTTCCAGTTCCACATGCTCCCTTTAGCAATATTGTTCTTCCACGCACAAATCCACCATTTATAAGTTCATCAAATCCAGGAATTCCTGTAGGACATCTCTCAGAATACCTCATTTTTAATTTTGTTATTAATATTAATAATTACACAAAAGCATATATAAAACTTGATGAATAAGAAAGAAATGGAACATAAAAATCCAAGGGAGATTCCAGTTAGGCTTCTTGTTTTAGATGTCCTAAAGCCACATCAACCAAATATTTTGGAATTTGGAAAATTAATTTGTAGAGAACCAACAATTGAAAATGCAAATTTATCTGTCTATGCAGTAGATGAAAAAACAGAGTCAGTGAAAATTATACTTGAAGGCGAAAATATGAATTTTTCCCGTGTTAAAGAATTAATTGAAAATAATGGGGGCGTTATTCATTCCATGGATAAAGTAATTCTTGGTAAGAAAAAACAATTTATAGAAGTGCCATAAAGTTAAAAGCCAAAGTATAAATGAAATTTAAACTTTTAAAATATTTAAAATTTTTGGGTAAAGATAACATAATAAGAAGATACTTTGTGATGAATTCTTTCGATGGTGCACTAACAATTCTTGGTTTACTAATAGCCTTATTCTTTGCTAATGTTAAAGAAGCAAAAATAATTGTAGTATCATGCTTAGGAGCAGGAATTGCAATGTTTGTTTCTGGAATTTATGGGGCTTATGCTGCAGAAAGAGCTGAAAGGCTAAGAGAACTGAAAGAATTGGAAAAACATCTTATGACAGATTTAGATGAAACTAAAATTGGTAGAAAACTTGCACAAGTTTCAATATTAGTGGCTTTAGTTGACGGACTATCTCCTTTCCTTGTTTCTTTACTTCTATCTATGCCATTTATACTTTCATCTATGAATTTTTTTTCTTTAGAGTATGGTTTTTTTATTTCTTTTATGTTAATTCTGAGTATGCTCTTTTCATTAGGTTTTATAGTTGGAAAAATTGCAGTGGAGAATCCAATAAAAGAAGGAATAAAAACACTCTCTGCCGGGATTATTGTAGGCATGCTTCTGTTTATATTAGAATTTCTTAAGGTTATTTAATCTCAATAAGAGAAAGAAAAACCGAAAAGTATTTATAGGCGAATTGTAATATAAATAACATTTGAGTTTAAATTATTTAAAAAGGGAGGTGAGGTTTTGGAGGTGGATATCGAACTTATTTTTAACTTCTGATTGTAGATATCGCCTCTGTTTTATAATTTTTCCTTTAAATTATTGTGGAGAATTTATTACAAAATGGAAAGATGTAAATTATGTGGGGGCCAACATGTGATAACTGACTACAAACGTGGCGAGGTTATATGCAAGGATTGTGGCCTCGTTATTTATGAAACTGTTTTTGATTTTGGTCCTGAGTGGAGAGCATTTGATGAAGAGCAAATTAGCAAGAGAACAAGAACTGGTTCGCCAATAAAACTTGCTAAGCAGAACATAGGTTTAACAACTGAGATAGACAGATATGACCGCGACATAAAAGGGTCAGCAATTCCATCTGAAAGAAAAGCACAGCTATATAGACTTAGGAAATGGCAGATACGCTCAAGAATGGGAACTTCAGTTGATAGGAATTTATCAATAGCTTTGCCAGAATTAGACAGAATGTGCGCTCATTTAAATATTGCAAATAACATAAAGGAGGAATGTGCTAGACTTTATAGAAAATGTGTTAATAAAGGTATTGTTAGAGGAAGGTCAATTGAAAGTGTAATTGCTGCAATAATTTATCTTATATCTAAGAAAAATCAAAATCCAAAAACTTTAGAAGAGTTATCAAAAGTCTCTGGTGTGACTAGAAAAGATATTGGTAGAAGTTATAGGATTATATGCAGAAGACTTGGCCTAAGAATGCCTATAGTAAGTGCATCAGATTATGTACCAAGACTTGCCTCATTAATAGGAATTTCGGGTGAGACTGAAGCAAAGGCTATTGAAATTTTAGAGATAGCAAGAAAGGAAGGTATCATCTCAGGAAAAGTGCCTATGTCAATGGCTGCAGCAGCAATTTATCTTGCAGGTAGGATCACAAAAGATAAAGAAACTGAAAGGATTATCCCTCTGCCTGAGATACCAGAATCCGCAATAAAAAATAGGTGCGAAGACTTGATAAGAGAATTTAAGAACAGAAATTTAATAAAAAATTTTCCAGTTCGAGAGAGGCTTTCTAATTAAATTAGACAGCAGAATATGAAACCAATAGAGCTTAAGAAAGCAGTCTATTTGATAGTTTTTTTATCTATCCTTCTTTTTCTTGTATATTTTGTAAGATTTCAATTACCAGAATTTCTGAGCGTTGAAGGATTGAAAAAATTCAATGAGGGCAATTATGAAAGTGCTTTGATTTATTTTGATAATGCATTAAAAGTTGATTCAAATAGAAAAATTTCATGGTTCAATAAGGGCGCAACATTAGAAAAATTGCAAAGGTTTGAAGATGCACTACTTTGTTATGATAAATCTCTACAAATTGATGAAAATTTTCAACCAGCGTTAGAAAGGAAAGCAAATTTACTTCGCTCGATGAAAAAATATGATGATGCAGTCAAATATTTTGATAAATTAATCGATATAAATGAAAGCAATTGGATCGCATGGAATGAACGAGCTGTGACATTTGAAATGAAGGGAGATTATAATAATGCTCTTATTTCGTATAATAAAGCAATTGAAATAAATAACAGATCAAAAGAGATGTGGAACAACTTAGGTAAATTACTCTACAAAATTCAAAATTATGAAGGTGCATTAAAATGCTTTGATTTTGCGATTGATTTAGATGTTGGCTATGAAGAAGCTTGGAACGGAAGAGGAGTTGTTTTATGTACACTAAAAAGATATGATGAAGCCATTCAAAGTTTTGACAATGCAATAATTGCAAATCCTAAATTTGAATTGGCAAAAGAAAACAGAAAAAATTGTGGTAGACTACAGTTAGGTGAACTTATTGATAAAGCTGTGAAGTTATTTTAAACTTTTTGCTCTGAAATGAATATATTAGAGATGGATTTTAAAATTAAGGAGGATATTGGAAAAATTTGTGAGAAAGCAATTTCATTAGAATCAAAAACTCACGAAATGTCAAGATCTTCAGTATCAATTTTTTATAGTAAAAAAGATAAAATTTTAAAAATTATAATAAAATCAAAGGATCTTTCTGCTATGAGAGCTGCGATGAATACATATTTAAGATGGCTAATAATATGCTGTAAATTAATTGAGGAAAGCAACAGCGATATCCATAAAAAACAAATTGCCTTTAATAGTCCAAATCCGAATATTATATGATGTCCAGTTAAAATGGATGAAGTTGAAATCCCAAAGCAGGTTCAGGATAAGTTGATACAATTTGAAAATTTACAAAAACAATTGCAGCTGATAACACTACAAAAGCAACAGTTGCTAAGGCAGTCTATTGAAATTAAAAATGCTCTTGAGGAGTTAGAAAAAATTGAAAATAATGCTAAGATTTACAAGGTCTCAGGTCCTTTGCTAATAGAAACAACAAAAGAAGAGTCAAAGAAAAAATTAAATGAGGAGCAGAGCATAATAGATACCAGAACAAAAATGTTTGAAAAAGAGGAGAAAAGATTAACTGAGAAGCTATCAGAGATGAGAAATGAAATTCAAACTATGTTAAAAAATTTACAAACAGGTAGTAATGTTACGGTAGCAGAATAAATTTTATTCTAGATTTATTTATTACCTACAATTTTTA
Organism: Candidatus Altarchaeota archaeon; assembly: GCA_038891095.1. Taxonomy (GTDB): domain Archaea; phylum Altiarchaeota; class Altiarchaeia; order IMC4; family QMZM01; genus JAWAEV01. The sequence goes on along the minus strand of JAWAEV010000010.1, from coordinate 4,599 downwards.
TTTTTTACCAAAAATTTTAATATTATAATGTTCATGTGATGATACCGTTCCAGACTGAGCATTGGCCTTTGCCAATTTTAAGCTATGAAGATAAGGGTAGCTTCTGATGAACATCTTCGACTTTTTTCTAAAGATAAATTGCCTGATTTTTAACTTTCTTTTTTAAAATAGTAAAGTAAGATGAAAATTCCAGCTGTTATAAAAACATACTGCAAATATTGCAATAAAAGAACTGAGAATGAAGTTAAACTAAGTAGGAAAGGTAAAGAGAGGGCGATGTCAAGAGGTAGAAGAAAATATGAAGAGATAAAAAAAGGTTATGGTGGTTCTCCAAGAACTCCAAAAAAACCAGTTTATAAAGTTGGGAAGAGAGCTGTATTGATATTGAAATGTAAAGTTTGCGGTAAAAAGCATCAAAGAGTTTATTCATCAAGAACAAAAAAACAAATAACGATAAAGTAAAATGATACTTAAAGAACAAAAAAGTAAATTTTTGAGGGTTAAATGTGATGATTGTGGAAATGAACAGGTAATTTTTAACCATGCAAAAACTATTGTTAAATGTTTGGTCTGCGATAAAGTTCTTGCAATTCCAAAGGGTGGCTTAGCAGAGATAAACTCAAAAGTTATCGAAATCTTTGATTGAGAATGTATAAAGAGCATTTTGAATTTTTAGAACATACTGCTGATCTAAAATTTATTGCCTATGGAAAAACTCTTGATGAACTCTTCCAGAATTCTGCAATGGCAATCTTCTATGCTATGTTGGAAAATATTGATTTAGTTTCTATAAAAATAAAAAAAGAGATAGAACTTAAAAGTGAGAGTATAGAAATCCTACTGCATGATTTTCTATCAGAACTTTTGTTTATTTTTGAGACATCTTCACTGATTCTAAAAAAATTTGAGGTGAAAATTTCTCAAAATGGGGAATACTACTTAAAAGCATCTGTTTTTGGGGAAAAATTTGATAGAAAAAAACACAAGGTAAGCACTGAGGTAAAAGCCATTACATATCATGACTTATTTGTAAAGAAAACAGAGAAAGGCTGGATGGCACAAGTTGTGTGTGATATATAAAGTTAAAATATCTGAAGTCTAATATCTTTATATAAATGAAAAAAAATGTTAACTTATTTCTCTTTGCATTAATTGTAATTGTTTTAATTTCAATGATAGCATTGGCTCTTTATTTTAACAGCAATTATGAAAATTTGATACTCCGCTATAATATTGCTCTAAAGAATGTTGAAAATTTGAGTCATGAATTAAATGAAACAATAAGCGAAGTGAATAAAAAAAATTTAGAATTAGCAGAGCGAGAGAGAATCCTGAATGATATCATAAAGGAGTTAAATTTGTCAGAGCAAAAAGTTTCAACACTTGGAGAATTTTATACAAAGGAAAAGAGCATCAGAGAGGAGCTTCAAGAAAATTTGAGAGATACTGAAAAAGAAAGGGATAAATGGAAATTGCAATACACAGAAACAAAGCAAGATTTAGAACTTTGGAAGAAAAATTATGAGATAAAAAACCAGGAATTAAACGCTGCAAACAAAAGAATAAATCTTCTGAATAGTATTGTGAATGAAATAAACTCTGAGATTAGTGGCTCTAATGGCGTGGATAAGACAACAACCGACTTACAAGGATTAGTTAATACAATTGATAGTGAACTTGATAAATTAGAGAAGTTGATTAATGAAATTGAAGATCCAAATTTAAGGGCAGATTTTAATGAAAAAGCAGGAGATGTTTCAACTGCTATTAACTCTCTAAAGAGTAAAGTTGAAAACTTGCGCACGAGCATAAATTTAATAAAAAATTCATTGAAAAAAGCATAAGTAGAAGAAATTATGGATCTTGAATATAAAATTACTGATCTCAGAAAAACTCTGAAAAAGTTAGAAATTTTTTCAATCACTTTAGATTCGATACTTATCTTCCTTTTTAGTATGCTAATTCTTAACTTTCTAAGAATTTTTTGGCTCTATGGAATTTTTCCAGCAATATTTTATTTTGTCTTTAAATTTGTACAAAAGTATGATGAATCAAAAGCAATTTATAAAACTTGTAAAAATTGCCCTGAAATTGAAGAAAAACTGAAAACAGCATATGATAATAGAACAGAGAAAAATTTTATTGTAAAGAAATTGCTTAGAGAAACCTCAGCTGTAATTGATTCTCTTGAAGAATCTGAATTTATCAACATGAGAGAAATTTCATTAAAAATTTTTTTAGCTATGGCGATAATTTTTATTTTTATGCTATTTTCTGCATGGAATTTCAATGTCTTAACTCTTAAGAAAAATTTAAATTTTTTAAATTTCTTTGGTGGGATTATGCCAGAGGGATTAACACTTTTTACTTCGATGACACCTGAGGGAAATGCAAATTTTGAAGAATTTGAGAAAAGTAATTATACCAATGTTAAAGAAAAAGAAAAGATAGGCTTAGGTGATAAAGGCGAAATACCAGGGTTTAGCAAAGGCCCAATTCCTGGCAGAGGTCAAGGTGCTGGCTCAGTTGAAGATACTGACATCTTCTCTGAGAAGAAATCGGTAAAAATTTATGGTGAGAATGTTATAATGCGTGTTTATCCTGAATACGGTGGCGAAATTGAAATTAAAGAACAAAAAACAAGAAAATTTTCTGAGGAAATTTCAATAAAAGAAGCTAAAGCTTCAGAAATACCAAGTGAAGAGTCTTTGAAGTATGAAGAGATTGTGAAAAAATATTTTGAAAAATTACTCGCAGAGGAGGAGAAAAAGAAAGAAGCATAGTTCCTTTTTTATCTCATAATTTTAATAGATATTTATGGCTGCTCCAGTAGGTATAGGTATAGGAAAGACTGTCCTTAGTAATGAAGAAAAAAGAGTAGATGAAGAATTAGAAAGGGTTTACTCCGGTATTGGATTAATTTATAAAAATTTGAAGAATGAGCTATCGAAAGTTGTTGTTGGCCAAGATGAGGTTATATTACAAATTCTTATCGCAATATTTACAAAAAATCATGCTCTTTTAGAAGGCTTTCCTGGATTAGGGAAAACATTAATAATTTCAACTATTGCCTCTTTAATGGACTTGAAATTTAAAAGGATTCAATGCACTCCTGACTTAATGCCATCTGACATAACAGGTACATACATTATTGAAGAAGTTGAAGGTAAAAAAGCATTTAGATTTGAACAAGGACCAGTATTTACAAATATACTTCTTGCAGATGAGATAAATAGAGCAACTCCTAAAACTCAATCTGCTCTACTTGAAGCAATGCAAGAAAGACAAATCAGCATAGGTAATGCCACTTATCCATTAGAAGACCCTTTTTTTGTTCTTGCAACTCAAAATCCAATCGAAATGGAAGGCACATATCCTTTACCAGAAGCACAAATTGATAGATTCATGCTAAAAATTCTTGTGAGATATCCAAAAAAGGAAGAAGAGGGCCAGATTATTACGAGATACACATCTGATGTAATACCAAAAACAAAAAAAGTTCTTGATAAAAACACATTACTTACCATACAGGAACTAACAAGAAAAGTTCCAATATCAGAAGAAAATAAAAATTATGCTTTAGAGGTTGTTACAAGAACGAGACCTGAGAATAGTGATATAGCAAAGGAATTCCTAGAATATGGTGCCTCTCCAAGAGCATCAATCGCCTTGGTTTTAGCATCAAAAGCAAAAGCATTAATTGAAGGTAGAACTTATGTTTCAAGGAAAGATATTGCAGAGATGGCGTTTCCTGTTTTGAGACATAGGCTAATTCTAAATTTTGAATCTGAAAGAAGAGGCATAAGTACTGATGAAGTAATAAGGAGAATTTTATCAGGGGTATAGTCAAAATAATTCTTTTATAGGACAAGGTACAAATCCATATTGTTGTGCTTCCTCTTCAGTCATTAGGCATACTCTATTAGCATCTGTTATTTTTTTACTGCCTACAAATTTTGTGCCTGGAGGACAGCCAAGTATTGTACAATCATCACGAATTGTAGGTGGTAGTTGATGTTGTAGTGGTTGTTGTTGTGCTTATTGTCTAGGTTGTTGCAGTGGTTGTTTTTCTATGACAAACAATATCATAGCAGTCATTGTCTACTGTGCATTCGCTATAGAGAAAATCAAATTCCTTAGAAATTTCTACTTCCACACATCTGCCAGAGATGCATCTCCTTACTGAAAATTTATTGGCATTTGTTTTTGTGGCAATTGTTGTTGCTGTTCCAGAAATTGTTACAATAGAAGAAAAACAATTTGCGGTGTTATCGACAATTGCGCCATTTGAGCATACATATCTTACCAAAGTATAATTTTTGCAATGTTCTGAATAATCGCTATAAGAAACAGCCTTCCCAATAGGTCCAGAGTCGGAAGGTTTTTTGTTTGCAGTATATCCAATAGCAATAATGGCTATGAGGAAGATTGTCATCAAGATAAAATTCCGGTTATCCTGTTTGCCATTGTCCCTCTCGCGTCTGTCAATGAATCCCATTTTTCTCGATTATTCTTGTGAATTATACTAAAAAATCAAAAATCTTTACCTTTCACTAGTTTTTGATAGCATATATTGCATATACCATTGCTCACTAATAT
>JAWAEV010000009.1:0-21601 GCA_038891095.1 Candidatus Altarchaeota archaeon | reverse complement strand
TGGAATTTATGGCTTTAATGATGTAGAGAAAGCATCTGAATTTGGAGCAATTGAAATTTTACTTCTTACTGATGATTTTTTTGTTAAAAACAAAGAGCTTTCAGAGAAGATAATTCAGAATGTTAGGAAAACCTCTGGAAAGTTTAGATTTATAAATCATAACTCTGAGCCTGGACAACAATTGAATTCTCTTGGTGGAATTGCAGCAATTTTAAGGTTTAAAATTTCATCTTAATGGAGGCATAATCGAATGATTTTCTGTTAATCTTCTCAAATTTCCTAACTCTTTAAGAGCGGATTTTACACTTTCAACTCTTATAAAATCTTTTTTGATTATAGCAATTTTAAAATTATCGAAAATTTTATTTAGTTCAATATCCTCACTATATCTATATACTAACTTCTCAAAAGTTTCAAGGCATTTTTTGATCTCTTCAGTGTATTTACTACCTGCCATGCTACTCTCCAACAGTGCTACTAAACTTTCAATTACATAATAACTTGCAATTGTCATTTTATCAGTTATTATAAGAAAAGCATTAGATATAACAACAGCTCTGTATAACATCAGTGTTTTACAATGTTGTAAAGCAGTATTTAAATAATGTTTCTATAAAATATATTAGTTGTTAATAGCAGTATAAAATGGCAGAGGACATAGAATCAAAAATTTTGGATTTTTTAGAAAAGAAGGAATTTGGCGCATCAGCAGTTGAGATTTCCAACGCGATAGATGTCTCAAGACCAACACTTCTCAAGTATCTTGAAGTAATGAGGCTAAAAGGATTGGTGGATTTTAAAAATGCTGGAATGACAAAACTTTGGCATTCACATAAACCACATATCTTGGAATTATTAGCAAGAGAGGAAGAATCTAACTACAGACTAAAGACTATTTTGGATATAATTGGTGCAGGAGTTGCAATTCTTGATAAAGATAAAAAATTTCTCTACATAAATGAGAGATACAAAAAACAGATAAGAAACCAAAAGGGCTATTTGCCTAAAATTAAAGGTAGAAGCTGTGAGGAGATATTTCGGAAAGATAAAATTTTCTTTCCAGATTATTATGCTGTTATTGAGACTTTAAAAACAGGAGGAACTGAGATAAGGGAGGGTAGCTATAAAGACTTTAATGGGAATTTTCATTATTATGAAGTCCAATGTTCGGTAATTAAAGACAAAAAAGGCGATGTAATTGGTGTTTTACTCTTAAGAAGAAGCATAACAGAGAAAAGAATGCTAGAGAACGCTCTGAAATCTTCAGAAGAGAGGTATAAAGAAATTTTTAACAATGTGAATGTTGGGATTTATCGTGTAACTCCTGGAATAGATGGAAGGCACATAGATGTAAATCCTGCATATGTCAAAATTTTCAATTATAAAAGCAAAGACGAAGCTTTAAACACTTTTGTTAGGGATACATATGTTGACATAAAAGAGAAAGAGGAATTTGAGAGTATTATGAAAGAAAAGGGTTTTGTGAAAAATTGGGAAGCTAGATATAAAAGAAAAGATGGCTCTATAGTCATTGTTAGAGAAACTGCAAGTGCTGTTCGTGATGAAAATGGAAATATAAAGTATTATGATGGTATCATTGAGGACATCACTGAAATAAGGGAGTTAGAGAAAAAATTAGAAGAAACTAGAAGTAGATACAAAGAAATTTTTGAAAATGTTAATGTTGGTATTTATCGAACTACTCCTGGAAAAAATGGTAAAGTTATAGAAGCAAATTCTTATCTATTGAAAATGTTTGGGTTTAAGGATAAAGAGGAAATTTCAAAAATTAATGTTGCTGACTACTATAAAAATCCGAAGGATAGAGAAATTTTTGAAAAAAAGATTGCTGAAAAAGGGTATATAAAAAATGAAGAATTTGAGTATAAAAGAAAAGATGGCACTTCATTTTGGGTTAGAGAAACTGCAATTGCAGTTCGTGATGAAAATGGAAATATAAGGTATTATGATGGTATGTTTGATGATATCACAGAAATAAAAGAATTAGAGAGAGCACTGAAAGAATCTGAAGAAAGGTATAGAACAATATTTGAGAATGTAAATGCAGGTGTCAATAGAGTTACTCCTGGTGAAAAAGGAAGATTTATAGATGTCAACTCAGCATTTGTAAGAATGTTAGGATACACCAATAAAGAAGAACTTTTAAAGCTTAATGTCTGTGATATTTATCAAAATCCAAAGGATAGAAAAAAATTTAATGAAAAAATACTAAAACAAGGTTATTTGAAGGATGAAATTTTAAAGATAAAGAAAAAGGATGGCACACCAATAATTGTTAGAGAGAATGCTGTTGTTGTTTATGATGAAAATGGAAAACCAAAATATTTTGATTGTATTACGGAGGATATAACTGAAAAGAAGAGATTAGAGGATGCTCTGAAGGAATCCGAGGAGAGGTATAGAACAATATTTGATAATTCCTATGTTGCAATAACATTTGCAGACAAAAATGAAAGAATTATATATTGGAATAAATACACTGAAGACCTTCTTTCCATGAATAGAGAACAACTATATCTAAAGCCTGTAAGATCTCTATACCCAATTGAAGAGTGGAAAAAAATAAGAGCTCAAAATTTGAGGAAAAAGGGTATAAGACATCGTATGCAGACAAAAATGATCAATGGAAATGGTAAGCTAATAGATGTTGTCTTATCTATAAGTGTTTTAAGAGATAGCAAGGGCAATGTTACTGGTTCGATAGGAATTTTTAGAGAATTGCTTGAGAAAGAGAAAAAATAATTTATTATTCTAAAACACTATGCCTTTTCTTCATTTCTATTTCTCCCTTATTTAACTCAACCATTAAAGCAGCGATAACCCCATCAAAAAAGATAATTGCTGTGTCTTCAAATAAAGTGCCAAGAGGTGTAAGAGTTGAATGTGTCCCTTCAATTTGATGCTTTAAGTGATCTTTTTCTATATCTATCTTTGTTCTTCCTTTAACTTTAACAACATAATCAGAAATTTTTCCTAATTCAGAATCAGGATAAGAGGTAATTGCTAAAATTTTTGAACCAATTTTTTTAGCTGTTTTTGCTGCATGCACTACTGAATCAGTTGCACCAGAGCCAGAGACTGCTATCAACAGATCATTTTCTTTCATCGCAGGAGTGACTACCTCGCCAATGACATATGCATTGAGGCCTAACTGAACAAGACGCATTGCAAATGCCCTTGCAGCTAATCCTGATCTACCAGCACCCATAAGAAAGATTCTATCTGCTTTTTTGATTGCTTCTATCATCGCTTTTATCTCATTGTCATTTAGCTCATCAATTATATCTACAACATGCTTTGCAATTTCCTCCATTGCTTTTTTTACTGGCATGATAATATATAGAACTTCAAAAGTTAAAAGGAGGATTAATAGCTAACTAGATGTTAACCTGATATAACTCCTTTCTTTTTGCTTCTAAAAATTCATTTTCTCTTCCTAAGAACTCAGCTGCTGTTAGAATTTTCTTTTTTAATTCTTCTGCTCTTTTAAAAACATCAGAAATTTTTTCTCTATAGTTAATATCCCTCAACAAATGATGCTCCAAAATAACTTTTTTAACTTTTGTTTTTTCTAGAATTTCAATAAGATTTTTATTGCTTTCATTTAGGCCTGCTAACGAGAATCTCCATCCAATAAAAATTGTTGGATATCCAGAAATTATTAAAATGTCTGGATTTTCATTAATTATCCACTCTGTAGTTTTTTTGACTTGAGGTCCCTGAACATCAGAAGCATGTACAACTTTTTTTCTTCCATACTCAATTGAACACATTATGACATAACCTAACCTTGAATTTTCCTGACCATGAAAACATGGCTCTGAAAAATTTATCTTTGTTTTTCCAAAAGTGAATTCTTTGTTGTCTGAAAATTCTATTGTTGCTTTAGCATTTATTCTTTGCAAAAAATCTCTTGCTCTTTCCTTCTGAGAAAAATTTATCTTCTCTTTTGGATTTTTTATCAATAGAATTTTGTTTTTATAAAAATCAGCATATGGAGAGTAATGGTCATAATGATAATGCGAAATCGTAAAAATTTCTGAGATTTTTGCAAATTTTTCTATTTTCTCTTCAACTTCTGCTAATTTTTGGATTTCTAATTTATGTGGTGGCAATCCATATCTTAAAGGCCCCAATGCTGCTCCAGAATCTATAAAAATTTTTTTATCTGTCTCTATGAAAGTTGCCATCGATCTCACACCAAGAGAATCAAATGCTATTGGAAATATTCTCATTCTATTCTTATATTTTTATCCCTAATTTTAATATTTATCATGGAACGAAATATAAGCATTGCACTGATACTTACAATAGTTGCAATTGCACTTGGCTTTTTTTCATATAGATCTCTCTTTTCTAATGAGAATTATCCTTATACAGAGATAATCTCAAATGTTCCATTATACTCAAAAATACCAATTGAAGATCTGCATAAATGGAAAAAGACAGCTGTTTTTAAAACTGATAATAAAGCAGGTATTACATGCAATTTCGAAATTTCTGCAATTTCCTCGCCAAGTGTTGATGGGAATAGAATAGAAATTAAAAAAGGTAAGGAAGGAATTTATATAAGGGAAAAATCAGCTGTGATTTCAGGTAGCGATGATATTGAGATACTCAACGCTTGTCATGTTTTCTCATGTTTGCTCGCAAATGTTTCTTGCCATGAAAATTTCCTTGAAATAAAAAATTTAATTCCATATGAAAATAAAATGAATATAGTAGTTGATGAAAAACTCTCTCAAAACGGAGTTAAAGCATATTCAGAAATTTTAGCAGCATATGGTTTCATTCAGGCAGGAATTGTTGATATTGATAAAGATAGAAAATTTAGTGAGTATGAAAAAGCAATAAATAAAGTTTTCATTTATCCTTATGTTAAAAATGGTGATAACTGCACAAGACAAAAGTTCAAGAATTTAATCCAAGAAACTGAAGGAAATATAACTCTTCAATGCGAAGAAATTGATTCTGGAATTTTCATTCAATATTCAAATGAAACGAAAATTGAAGTTCGAGAGGATAAAATTTATATTTTAGGTAATGATGATCGCATACAAAAGGCTGCAATTATAGTTAGAGATATTATAGCTCCTGATTGGATAAGAACACTTTATGGTATGTAATAATATTGGAGGTGGTTCTATGACAAAAAAATTAAAAGAAAAGAAAGTTGTTGAAATACATAAGAAAGAATATGAAGTTCTAAGCGTGAATAGATTTTCTACAAGAATTTTTGAAGCAATTATAGCAAGAGGCCCAGTAATTATGGATGCGTTAGACAAAGCAAAATTAAAAAGTTTTGAAAAAGGCAAAGAAGAAAGCAAAAAACCAATTTACAAGCACACAATTCTCTTAGGCAAAGATGATAATGGCCATAACTTAAGGGCAACAATTTCAGTATTTGAAAATTCAGTTGTAGTGCAAACTCTAAGAGAGAAATAGTTAATTTTTATATGTCCTTTCCTATTTTATATTTTATTGTTGAACTTAAATGCTAAAGGTGAAAAAATGGAATACATATACGGCGTTATGCTCTTGCACTCTGTAGGGAAAGAGATAAATGAGGAAAATTTGAAGAAGGTTATGAACGCAACAGGAATTGAAGTTGATGAAGCAAAGGTTAAAGCAGTTATATCTTCATTACAAGGAGTGAATATTGATGAGGCAATTAAAGCAGCAACTCAGTTCTCATTTACACAAACAGCCCCACAAGTATCAACAACAGAAGCACAAAAAGCAGAGAAGAAAGAAGAAAAGAAAAAAGAGGATACTGAAAAAGCTGAAGCAGAAGCAGCAACAGGCTTAGCTTCACTCTTCGGTTAAATTCAAAAAATTAGTGAGAGTCAGGGCTATAGCAATAAATTTCAAACTCAATAAATAAGGGCTCCTCCATAACCAACAACTTGTTCATACTCATGAGTTACATCTCCGGACGTTTTATAGTCTATAAGCATTGAATTTTTCGCTCCTAATTCTCTGCAAGCAAATAGCATTATAGCTGCTGGTCCAAATCCGCACATTGAAATTTCTCTTGCTTTTACTTCTCTGAAAAGTTTTTCTGGATTTAACTCAAGAATCGCATTTAATGCAATTTTGTCTTTCTCATTTGCACTTTTCTGGGATTCATAATGAGTTAAGTCTGAAGAAGCGACAATGACAACTTTTTCATGAACATTTTTTATAGCATTTGCTATTGCTTTTCCAATTTCTTCACATATTGCAATAAAATTTTTCTCAGGTATATAATGTCTTATCGTAATTGGGACAAACTGAAAATTTTTGAATAGAAATTGTAAAAAAGGTAGCTGCACTTCTATTGAATGCTCATATGTATGAGCTGAGAGATCTTCACTGATATTTTTAGATCTCATCAAAATTTCTCTTGCTAGTAAATTATCAATTTTCACCTCTCCTAATGGAGTTCTCCAAATGCCTTCTTTCACAATTGAAAAATCTCTCCCGATGCCAGTATGATTTGGACCTAAGATAACAAAAGAGTCAGCATTTTTTATTCTTGAGAAAACCTTACCAGCAATCCTGCCAGAATATATATAGCCAGCATGTGGCACTAAAGCTCCAATTGCATTCTGTTTTTCTGCATTTTTCTCAGTAAAATTTTTTACTTGCTCAGATAAAATTTCTTCTGATAGTGGATAAAATTGTCCTGCAACAGCTGGATTTCTAATCATTTTATTAAGAATTGTATTTATCTTTTAAAACACATAAAACTTTTGAACATTTAACTTTTTTAATTATATTTATATTTAGTAAAATTTATAAGTAATAAACAAAATGGCAATATTACCTTTAGCATCTGTCGAAAGAATAATAAGAAGTGCTGGCGCATCCCGTGTTAGTGAGGAAGCCAGTAAGGAGCTAAGAGATATTCTTGAGAATATTGGAAAAGAAATTTCTTCAAAAGCAATAAAATTGGCAACTCATGCAGGAAGAAAGACAATTACAGCTGATGACATAAAACTTGCAAAGCAGTAGCTCTGAAACTATGAAAACAAAAAAAATTGCGCAAGCATCTGTTGAATATTTACTTGTTTTTGGTTTTGCTGTGATATCTACTATAATCTTAGTTGTTTTATCATGGCAATCTGGTGTATTCTATCAGCCAATTTCTACTAATACAAGAATAGAAGGTTTCTCGCAAATTATTATTGAGGATTTTTCAGTTAATGAAAATTTTGTAAATATGAGTCTGAAAAATGATGCACCTGATATATTGCAGATAAGAAAGATAAATTTAACTTTTGATTACTCTTATCAATGCATCTATGAGATTCCAATTGAAATTACTCCTAGCAGCAGCACTACATTAACAATAAATTGCAATTTAAATGAAAAATATCAAAGAGGCAGTTCTTATAGAGCTAATATAGATATAATTTATATTAATATTAGAACGAATAGCTTTCATAGCTCAGAAGGCATAGTATTTGGAAATGTTAAATGATCTACTGAAAAATTAAAGGAGGTAGGAAAAATGCCAGTTGTAAATTTTCAGATAACAAAAATTGAGGCAATTAGGAAAAATTTTGATGGGGAAATTAAAAAAGTTGATGTGAAATCAAACTTCACAATTTCCTCAATAAGAAAAGGAAAAGATGAGAGAATTGGAGATTATTTAGATGTTACATTTAAGTTTGATGTTAACTATAGCCCAGATATAGGCAACATAATTGTTGAAGGAGTGCTATGGTACTATTCAAAAGATCTAAAAAGTGAAATTTTAGAAGAGAAAAAAGGTAGGATAGCATTAAGAGCAGATGCATCTAGCGAAATTTCAAATGCAGTTTTACAAGGCTCCTTAATTGAAGCGATAATTCTTGCAAAGAAAGTTCGCTTACCTATTCCAATAAAACTTCCATCGGTAAATTTAAAACAAGGGAAGATGGAATTTAATATGGCATCTTAAAAATTTAAGATGAGACAACTATGTAAAATCTGTGGTGCTTTATCAAAATATACATGCAGATTATGTGGCAAGGATATTTGCCAAAATTGTTTCATTCCTGATAAGGGAGTTTGCAAAAGCTGTCTTGCTGGGATGAAATATTAAAATGAAGGTCTGCTTGTATTTAGAACTTGAAAAACAATTTAGGGGCAGTGGCATTGGCACTGCTATAGAAAATCAAAGAAAAGCACTTGAGTTAAATGGTATTGCTTATACAAGTAATCTAAAGGATGATTTTGATATATTGCATATAAACACTATTGGTATAAAATCCTTCTTTCTTGCAAAGAAAATGAAAGCTAAAGGAAAGAAAGTTATAATTCATGCACATTCAACTGCAGATGATTTTAGAAATAGTTATCGCTTTAGCAACATAATAGCACCAATTTTTGGAAAATTATTGACCTTTTATTATAACCAAGCAGACTTAGTTCTTTGTCCTTCGGAGTATACGAAAAAAATTTTAAAGAATGCAGGTGTTAAAAAAAGAATTAAAGTGATAAGCAATGGTATAAACTTAGAAAAATTTCAACATTCTGATGAGAAGAGAAAAAAATTTAGAGAGGAAAATAACCTCAATGGCATAATTCCATTCTCTGTTGGACATGTATTCATAAGAAAAGGGATTGAAACATTCTTTAATTTGGCAAGAGAATTTCCAAAAAATACATTTGTTTGGGTCGGTAGGAGATATAGAACTCTTGAAGATTCTAGAATTAAAAAATTATTGAAGAACAAACCAGAAAATGTGATTCTTAAAGATTATGTTGAGGATATAATAGAAGTTTATTCTGGTTGTGATGTCTTTGTATTTCCTTCATATTGCGAAAATCAAGGTATTGTGCTCCTTGAGGCTGCTGCTTGTAAAAAACCAATTCTTGTAAGAGATTTAGAAACATATGAGGGCTGGCTGAAAGATGAACAAAATTGCTTAAAAGCAAAAAATGAAGAGGAATTTTTCTTGCAGATGAAAAGACTTCTTGAAGATGAGTGGCTTAGAGAGAGACTATCAAAGACGGCATATAAACTAGCTGAGGAACACTCACTTAAAAATATTGGAGAAAAATTGAAAGACATATATGAATTTTTGTTGCTTGAGAAATAAATTATCTTTGCAAAACACAATGAAAATTGGTTTTTTTACAGATACATATTTTCCACAGGTTAATGGAGTTACATACACAATAAAAACATGGAAAGACAAGCTATCAGAAATTGGAGAAGAGATATTTGTATATTATCCGAAAAGTTCCTATAAAGCTGAAAAGAATGAATTTCCTTTTCATTCAATTGAGTTTAAATTTTATCGTGGCTATAGAGTTGCATTTCCAACAAGAATTTCAAAAAAAGCCGGATTTTTAGATGTTGTCCATGTGCATGGATTATTTACAATGGCATGGGCAGGTTTATACATTTCGAAAAAATTTTCATTACCAAAAATTTTAACTTATCATACACCAGCAGATCAATACATAAACTATGTAACTCGAAGAGAGAAGTTGCAGAGATTATTAATACGGGTTTATAACTACTATGAAAAAAAACTTCTTAATAGTTTTGACCTTGTGACTGCTCCATCAAATGTTATCAAAAAGAGATTAATTGAGAAAGGTGTTAATGATGTTATAGTTCTTTCAAATGGCATAGACTTAAAATTTTTTAGGAAGATAAATCCAAAGGATTTCAAAAGGAAGTTTGGTATTCATGGAAAAAAATTCATTGGCTTTTGTGGCAGATTTGGATATGAGAAACATCTTGAAGATTTAATTTCTATAGCAGAAAATTTTGATGGAGAAATTTTGATTGCAGGTTTAGGCCCAGCAGAAAGTTATTATAAAAAATTGGCAAAAGGTAAGAAGAATGTTAAATTTCTTGGATTTTTAAATAGAGATGATCTACTTGGATTTTACTCAACATTGGATTTGTTTATATTTCCATCAACTGCAGAAACTCAAGGTTTAGTTGCATTAGAAGCAATGGCTTGTGGAGTTCCTGTCATAGGAGCAAATGCATTTGCACTTAAAGATACTGTCAAAGATGGAAAAACTGGCTATCTTTATGAGCAAGGAGATGTTAAAACTTTGGCAGAATTAATTGAAAAGGCATATGAGCATAGAAAAACACTTTCGAAAAATTGTATTGAATATGTAAAGGAGCATTCAATTGAAAATACAATAAAAAAGTTAATGAAAATTTATCATAAGCTATCTATATAGAAACTGCCACTCCTCTTTCAATTAAAATTTTTGCAATTTTTTTTGGAAGTAAAACTTCATCATTTTCACTAAAGGGTCCGTAACTTAAGGAATTATAGCCTGCAATTGCTGGCAGTGGTGCTAAAATTCTCACCTTAACTAAATCGCTATTTTTTTTCTCTTCGTTTAGTTCTTTTACTTCTTCTTTTCTATTTTCATTCTCTTTAGGCTCTTCTTTTTTCTCTTCTAATACAACTTCTGGAGTATCAGAAAAAATAGCTTTTCTATAATTCTCAATTTTTTCCAAAATTTCCAAATATAATTGCTTTTCTTTAGATGTTGCATTTACTGGAACATCACCGCCACGAATAGCTTGCAAAAGTATTTTCTGCTTTCTCTTTTCATAAATTTCAGAAACAATTTTTTCTATGTATTTTTTGTGCTCACTGTCAACTTGTGATAGGAGAAAGTTAACTTCTATGTAAAAATTATCAGGAAGTTTTTCTAATATTGTTGAATTCTTCTCTAACCTATAAATTCTCTGAACATCAGCGTAAGTTATTGTCATCTCAACTAACTTTTTTCTTTTGTTATAATTTCAATATGGGGATAAGCAATCTCTATGCCTTTTGTTGATTTAAATTTATCCAAAATTTTGCGAGAAATTTCAGTCTTTATTTTTCTTCTTTCTCTAATTTTGCATATGTAACGAGCTGTTACATTAAACCAAGAATCTCCTAAGGAAATTCTTATTTGTGGTGTTGAATGAATATAAGCTTGCATGCCTCTGCTTATCGCGCCATAACTTTTAGATAATTTTCTCATAACTTCTGCTCCCTCTTTCATAGTTTCAGAAACAACCTCTTCAACACATTCCGTTACTACTTTTTCTGCAAGCTCTCTATCGCTCTCATATGTTACTGCAACTGAAATTTCATCCCAAATATATTCAGTATCTAAGGTATAATTCACGATAGATTTCTGCAATAATAAAGAATTTGGAAAAGTTACGAGCTTTCCAGTTGGCTCACCTTCATTTCCAACTTCTCTGATCATTGTGTAGAGTAGAGTTATATCAACCACATCGCCTATAGTATCATCAATTTTAATTCTGTCTTCTAACCTAAATGGCTTCTTTGTTATGATTAAAAGCCATGCAACAAAGCAAGTTAAAGGAGTCTGCAATGCAACTGTTAATCCAAAACCAATTAGACCTATTGATAACAAAAATCCAGATAAATTTCCAATTAGGATAGATAAAGCCAAGAATATACCAATTGCCCAAACGAAATAATTCCAAATACTCAACAGACCTTCGTACTTTGCATTAGTCTTTTCAAATACTTCAATGAAAATTTTCTTGCTTAACTCTAAGAATAATTTAGTTCCAAGTAAGACAAAAATTGCAGCAAATATTTTTGGACTTGCTTCTACAATACTATCTGCGACTCTTATGTTTGTAAATTTTTCTAGAAGATTAAAAGTAAATATTGCTAACAAAAATAAAAGCATAGTGAAAAAACCATATTCTATCAATGTTCTTTTTTTCATTGTTAGAATTTTGCTTTAATAATTCTTAAAATTAAAGATTAATAAAGTATTCTCAAGCTATGGAAAAAATTTTAAATTTTTTTGGCAGGAAAATTACTCCTGAAGTAAGAAAACTATCTGAAATGAAAGAAGTTGTGTATGATAGAGAATGGCTAAAAAAAGCAAAAAATTTTGATGTCTATTACATGTATAGAAATTTGGCAAAAAATGAAGAGGATAGAAAAAAATTTTTAAATGCAAAGGTGAGATATGACATAACAATTATTCCAAAAGGAATGCTTGGTTGTGAGTATGTCAAAACATTGGGACATTACCATCCTTTAGCAGAGAAAAAAATTTCATATCCAGAAATTTATGAAGTTCTTGAAGGAAAAGCACACTATCTATTGCAAAAGTTATCAAAAGGAAAAGTGGAAGATGTTGTTTTAATAGAAGCAAAAAAAGGGGATGTTGTTTTAATTCCACCAAATTATGGGCATGTAACAATAAATCCCTCAAATAAAAATTTAAAAATGGCAAATTTAGTTTCAACAGAATTTAGCTCAATTTATGAACCAATAAAGAAGAAAAAAGGAGCGGCATATTTTGAATTAAAGAAAGGTTGGGTAAAAAATGAAAATTATGGAGAATTACCAGATATAAGAAATTGCAAGCCATTACAAAAAAATTTTAATTTAAGTATTTATGATGAGTTTATGAAAAATCCTAAAAAATTTGAATTCCTTAGAAAACCTTGGCTTTATCCTGACCTCTTTAGATTTGCTTAGAGTTTTAATCCCTTTAAATACTCCCTAAGACTATTACCAATTTCCTTATGTTTTAACCCATACTCAATGCTTGCTACCATATAATCAAATTTATTTCCAATGTCATATCTCTTTCCAAAGAACTCACAAGCATAAATTTTTTCTTTTTTGCAGAGAGTTCTTAGAGCATCTGTTATCTGAATTTCATTCCCAACACCTCTTTCAGTTTCTTCTAAAATATCAAAAATTTCTGGCGTTAGGATATACCTGCCAATTATTCCTAAATTAGAAGGAGCTTCTTCAATACTTGGCTTTTCAATTAGGTTTTTTATTAGGTATACACCATTCTCTATCCTACTTCCATCAACTATTCCATAACTTGGAATTTTATGTTTTGGGACTTCCTCTATTGCAATTATGCTTGCCTCATACTTCTTGTAAAAATTTATCAATTGCTTTGTGCATGGAATTTTCGACTCAACAATTGTATCACCTAAGAGAACTGCAAATGGCTCATCACCAATATGGTTTTTTGCACATAAAACGGCATGTCCTAAACCTAATCTCTCTTTTTGTCTTACATAATGTATATCTACCAAATCTGAAATCTCTCTAATTTGCTTTAAAAGTTCTAATTTTCCTTGTTCTTCAAGCATATATTCAAGCTCGAAAGATTTATCAAAGTAATCTTCAATAGCTCTTTTACCTCTGCCAGTTATTATCAAAATGTCATCAATGCCAGAATTTATTGCTTCTTCTACAACAAAATGGATAACTGGCTTGTCAACAATTGGTAGCATTTCCTTTGGCTGCTCTTTTGTTGCAGGTAAAAATCTTGTGCCCAAACCTGCTGCTGGAATTACAGCTTTCATCTCCTTATTAATTTTGTTTTATAAAATAAATTAGCTACTTTTCTCTCTTAATCACAAAATCTGCAATTTCAATTAGTGATTTTTTTTCATCCGAGCCAGGGATGTTAATTAAAGATTTTTTTGCTTCATCTATATAAAATTTTGCTTTAGCTTTGCAATCTTCTATAGCATTTGAACTCTTTATCAGAGCTATAGCTTTCTGAATTTCACTTTTTGAATTTTCTTTTCTTAAAAAAATTTTTAAATTTTCTCTTTCTTTTTCCGGTAGTTTTTCTAATGCTTTTAATATAACTATACTTTTTTTACCTCTCTCTATATCACTACCAATAGGCTTTCCAAATTTTTCTTCTTCGCCGATTATGTCTAAGACATCATCATATATCTGAAAAGCCATGCCTAAATTTCTGCCATAATTAGCAAAATCTTCTATTGTTTTTTTATCTGCATTTGCTATCACTGCTCCAGACTTAGTTGAAGCTTCAAAAAGAGAAGCAGTTTTTTTTCTTATCATTTCCAAGTATTCATCAACATTTACATCATCTCGCAACTCAAATGATAGATCCATTTCTTGACCTTCACAAATTTCCACAGTTGCCTTAGATAGAATTCCCTTAACTCTTGGATCACAAATTTCAAATGCTTTAGCAAAGAGGAGATCTCCAGCTAAAATTGAAGTTGATTCACCATAAACTCTATGAACTGAAGGTACTCCTCTTCTTAGATCATCTTTATCCATTATATCATCGTGAATTAATGTGAATGTATGGATAAGCTCAATAGCAACAGCTGTATTTAATGCTTTATCAATTTCTCCACCTGCAGATTTACAAGAAAGCAAACAAAGTAAAGGTCTTATTCTTTTTCCACCTTGTTTTATAAGATATTGCGATGCTTCATACAACTTTTCTGGCTTTCCTATAATATTTAAGTTAATCTGCCAGTTTATCCTTTTTACTAAGTCATCACTTATCATATTTTTATTGATTCAAAAATTTTTTTTGCATCCTTAGAATAACCGCCACCAACAGCGAAATTTTCATTTCCGTGGCAGCCACCATTTAATTTCTTTGCTATATCTTTTGCAATTTCAAGTGCATTCAATTTCTTGCTATTTGAACTCACAACGAAATTAACTTTATCTTCGGTATTACTAATCATTATTAAACATTCCACCTCAGGCAAAGACTTTGCAATTTTCATTAGATAATTTGTCTCTAGACCAGATATTAATTTCTTTATAGTTTTGCCTCTGTATTTTTTTAATTCAACATTTAAAATTCCAACTAACTGTTCACTTAATTTTTCAATATACTTTGATTGAGATTTCCACTCTTTAAATAATTTTTCTGCATCCTCTGAAGAGCGAACACAAATTTCTTTTTGTATTTTTCTTTCAGTAATTTTGCCTCCATGTGAAATTATTTCATTTTTTAGCATTTCTATAACTTTTTCTCTACTTATCAGCTCATATTGGAATCTTTCTATTGTTTTTGAAACTTTATCTATTGAAACAGAAAAAACATTAGCAATTTTCTTTAATTCTTCCTCAGAAATTTCTTCAGTTGAAATTTCTTTACAAATTTCTGAAATTTCATCGCTATACTTGCTAAGTGCTCTACCGCTTTTAAATTCTAATCTCACGACACCATCTTGAATTCTTTTAGCTCTAAGCAATTTTATTTTGCCAACTTTCCCTGTGTTATTAAAATGAGTTCCGCCACAAGCCTCAACATCCCAATCTTTTATATTGACAACTCTTATTATCCTTCCAGGAACTGCACCACCTTGATATATATTAAAACCAAATTTCTCTTCAGCTTCATTTCTTGGCATAAATTTTATTTCAATTTCTCTCTTTTCATTTACAACTTTGTTTGCAAGTTCCTCAATTTTTTTCAACTCCTCTTCGCTAAGACTTTCATAGTGTGTTATATCTAATCTACCTAACTTCTCACTTTTATGAGCTCCTGCTTGAAATACATGTTTACCTAAAACTCTTCTTGCAGCACCATTAATTATATGTGCAGAAGTATGATGTTGCATCAATTGCAATCTTCTCTGCCAATTTATTTCGCATTCAACTTCTTGTCCTACTTTAAGCTTTTCTATACCTGCCTTAATTTTATGTAAAATTATATTTCCCTCTTTTTTCGTGTCTATTACCTCTAAACCAGAAATTTTTCCATGATCTGCCTCTTGACCGCCACTTTCAGCATAGAAGTAGGTTTTATCTAAAATTACAAAATTGTCAAATTTCGCCAAAACTTTTGCTTTGAATTTTCTAACTTCTACATCTTCATAAAAACCTAACTTAGTTTCTGCTATTCGTAAAATTTCATCTGGCAAAGGTAACTTTTTCTCTTTAAATTCGATTTCCTCTGGTTTTTCATGTTTTTTTGAAACTTGTATATAAAAATCATCTGGAATTTCCAAATCAGATTTATTTAGAAAATCCTTAACTAATTCAGGGGTTAAGCCATATGTATCATAAAGCTTTATAAGATCTTCAATATTTATTTTTCTATTTTCCTTTTCACATTTTTTTTCTAATTCACAGACAATTGCTCTTCCCTTATTAACTGTGTTCCTATATTTTTTTTCTTCAACAGAAATTATTCTTAGTATATCATCTTTATTTTCTTTAAAAACAGGGAAGTTACTCTTAAGAGACTCTATTTGCAATTCTAAGATTTCTCCTAAGGAAATTTTTAGATTTAGAAATTTAATAGATCTTAAAGTTCTTCTAGCAAGCAACCTAGCGAAATATCCTCCCTTGACATTTGAAGGTATAATTCCATCATTTAGCATGAAAACTAATGCTCTTGTGTGATCACAAATTGCATACAAATTTTCTAATGGGTTTATATAGCTTGTGAGTTCTTCAACAGAAATTTTAAGTCTTTCTGCAGCTATTCTTCTAAGTTCCTTTAGCTTTAGATTACTACCAATATCCATTGTCCCTGCTAATTTTGAGTATTCTGCTAAAATTTTTTCATCAGTTGAAATTTTTGCCTCTTTTTTTAGTTTCTCTAAAACTTCCTTAAAGATTGACTCATAGACATTTGGTAATGCAAGTGAGAGCCATGTGAATCTCTCAAGCCCATAACCTGTATCAACAACTTGCATATCAAGCTCTTTTTTTCCAGTTGGTAAATCTTCATAGACCATAAATACAAGAGTTGCAACTTCTAAGCCGCGAATTATTACCTCGAAACAAGGTCCAGAATTACCACCACCAGACCACTCTGATTCCATATAGTTAATATCTTCTTCAGGAATTCCTAAGGAACAGAGAAATTCATGACATAACTCAACTGTTTTGTCATTAAAATATATAAAATTTTCTTTTGTGTTGAAAGCATGATGAGCCATCATTTCAAAAAGTGTCAAATGTCTTCCTGTTTTTCCTACATTATCAATATCATTAAACCTAAGAGACGGCTGACTCATAACAAGAGGGTTTGCAGGTGGTTCAATAGTTCTATTTAAAACCCATGGCTGAAAACATGAAATTGATGCAATTGTGAAAAAAATGTCATCCCGCCAACGGGCAACAACAGGATATCGAGCAATCCTTTTGTGATTTCTTTTCTCAAAAAAATTTAAAAATTCTTCTCTCATGTCATGAAGATTTAACTTTTTTTTCATTACTGAGTGCCCTATAAAGGAGTACTCACTACAAGGCGGTTCACCACAAATTTCTTTCTCTGATAAACTCCAGAAAAATCTTCCACATTTATTGCATTTATTTCTGATAAAATTTTTTTCTTTGAAAAGAGAAACTTCATAAAAAGACATTTTTATATAAATTTAGACTTATTATTAATATCATACAAAAAGTAAAAACAAATAAAAATGGAAGTTAGATGGCATGGACATGCAGCATTTGAAATAGAAACTCTTGGGAAGAGAATATTTTTAGATCCTTATGAATTGCCACTTGACTTTAAAACAGCAGATATTATTCTTGTGACGCATGAGCATTATGACCATTGTGATAATGAAGCCATAAAGAAAATTAAAACAAAAGAAACAGTAATTATTGCGAATGAAATTACTTCGAAAAAACTTTCTGGAAATTTGAAATCTATAAAGGAAGGAGAAACTCTTTCTTTAGGAGATATAAAAATAAGTGCAGTTCCTGCTTACAATATGAGAAAACCATTCCATAAAAAAAATTTTGGAGTTGGCTTCATTGTTGAAGCAGAAAACAAAAAGGTTTATCATGCTGGCGATACTGACCTAATCCCAGAGATGAATGAACTTGCTGAAAAGAAAATAAATTTAGCATTGCTCCCTATTGGCGGGACTTACACGATGAATTTCTCAGAGGCAGCAGAAGCTGTAAAAATTATAAAACCAGAAATTGTTGTGCCAATGCATTATGCTAAAATTGTTGGTTCTTTGGAAGATGCTGAAAATTTCAAAAAGAAAGTTGAAATGCTAAACTTAGAGACAAAAGTAAAAATTATGAATGTTAGCGAAACCATAAAAATTTAAATGCTTTCTGGAAAACGAGTAAAACTCTGTTCATTCGCGTCTTCTACTTTGCCATATTTATCCTCAAAACAAACTATTTTTATGCTTCCTGAAATAAAGTCCCCGCCCCTAAATCTTTTGATCAGAAATTCGTCTTCTATTTCAATATTTATGAATGCAAATTGCCCCCTCTTTAAATTTATATTTTCAATTTCAATTATAGTTGAATATTTTGTGCCTGAAAAACTTATCTCAGCTGAAAATTTCTTTATTGTACTTTCGCCGACATTTTCTACATTAAAGTAGAGAGTTAAGGAATTCTTTCTTGGATGGTAATCTATTTCTATACTTTCTTGTGAAATTTCTAAACCACGATTTATTTGCTGAGCTTTTTTAGTTTTTATTCTATTCTTAAATTCCTTCTTGAATTTAGTAAATTTTGATTTTATGATTTTTATTCCATATATGGCAAATTTCTTTGAAATTTTAAATGGAATTTTAATCCAATAAAATTTTTTATTTAGTTTAAAGGCAATCCTGATTATCTTTAATGCTCTACCATCCCAAAACCAACCTCTTCCAAAGAATAAATTATAATCGCTTTTCAGTTGTTGAAATCTATGAGGTTTTGGTTTAATGTTTTCATTTATTATAAATTTTGATAAAGAAGTAAATTTTTCTGGCTTGTTGCCAATTCTCTTAGCAAGATTGCCATTCTCAAGAGCATTCTCCACATTGTTTGAAATTTGCCTAATAAAATTTACTCTTGAGTAAGATTCAGGAGAAATTATTCTAAAAGACAAAGGCATAAGTTTTCGCATTATTATGTCTGTTAAATCAATTGGTCTAACCTCTCTTGAATTTTTTTCATAAAGATATCTCTCTAAAGCTATCTTAGTATTTTGTATATTCGCCTCTTCTAAAATTTTTTTCACGAGATCAGAATTTTTCCCTTGGATAAAAATAGGGTTTATGGCCAGAGGGAGTTCTGTTATATATCCAACTTTTGGTGAAAAAATTTTATAGAACTCACTAAATGGAAATTTTATAATTGTTATCTCAACACCAGTAGCGTCGGTTATATCAACTCTTTCTGTTTTTGCATCCTCATAAGAGATAGTTATTATATCAATATCACTTTCCTTTTTTGTACTTCCAGGATATTCAAAAATAGCTAAGCTATCCCTTGCTCTACCACCATGAAAAACACTTCCTATTGGAACAACGGTATGTGTCTTAAGCAGACTCTGATAATAATATTTTGCTATCTCTCTTAATCTTTTTGTTCTTTCTTTAGGGGTTTCTTCTTCATCTTGATAATTTTTCTCTGAAACCTTTGTCCCATCAGGAGTTTCAAATATTCTTTCTTTGTCATCCTCTTTGTGAATTGAGCTAAATGAGTTAAATCCGGTTCCTTCTAATTTTTCAATTTTAGGAACATATTGGAATGTTAATCTCTCTACAAATTCTCTTGGACTGAAAACAACCCATTGCAAATTTAGTTCTGGAAAATTTATCATATTAATCATAAACCTTTTATTTTGCAATTTAGCTTTAAGAACTGCCTGATATAGGAGGTATCTATAATAAGAGCTTGGAGCATATAACTCTCCTAAGCCAAGTGCATTAGTAGGTATGTTTAATTTAGGCTCATTCTCCATTATATCAATGTATACGCTCTCTATGCCTCTCTTATTAAGTAAAGTTCTCATACTAATCCTAAAGCTAGAAGCACGCTCTCCAAATTCAAAATCGGGATAAAAGTAATAGCTTTTTTCATGTCCATGTGCATATCCTGTCAATCCTAAAACTCTTCTGCTTTCATCTTCTTGGAGTATTTCAATTATAGTGTCAGCCATAAATTTATCTCTGTCTAAGTTTTCATAACCAGCAGGAACATCAATTGCTCTTATCATTATGCCATTTTCTTTAGCAGCTTTAACAACAGCAAGATATTCATAAGCTAAAGATGGATTTTCTTTTAACCATCTAGCATCAAGTTTCTCATAAATTTTTCTTAGTATCTCAAATTCATATTCATTAATTTTATTGGGATTCTCTTCTGCAAAATATACATCCAATAACTTCTGAGTATTAGCATCCTTTCTGAAAATTTCCATTGCAATATCAGTAAAACCTAATTCTCTAAACAATGCCATACTCATAGCAATTTCTCTTTTTGGAGAAATGTCAGTGTGGAGTTCATTGAAATTTACAAATTTTGCAGATTTATGGATAATTTCATTGTAATTAACCTCTTCATGAGAAGCAATTACCTCAGAAGTTTTAATCTCTAAAATTTTTAGTTTAATTTCGTTAATTTCTTCTTTGAGCTTTCCTATAGATCTCTGCAAACTTCTTTTTTGTCTTGGGATTAGGGTATCATGCTTGGTGCGTCTAATGTTAGAAATTTCCCTTAATTTTTCATTTAGTTCTGCAATTTGTCTTTCCTTATGTTTAAGTTTTATCTCAAGTTTTTTTGTGGATAGTTGCTCGTCTTTAAATTCATTTTGATAGATAGCAGAAAATGAATTTTTTAGATTTTCATATGGCTTTTTTATTGTTATAATATCTCTTCCGTTAACTTGCTTATATTCAATCTCTGCCTCTTCTGCAAATGGTCCGAGAAGTTCTTTAATTTCAGAAATTTTTTCAGAAAATATTGAGCCACTTAATTTTAAATTTGTCACAAGTGTTCCGCCATAATTCAAAATTTTATAAGTCTCTTGAATTGTTTTTTCTATATCAATACTATTGTAAATTCCAAAATGTGAGTAGATCAAATCAAATTTTATATCTTTATAAAGCCTTGAAAGTTCTTCCATAGGACCTATTTTCCAATGAATTTTAGTGTTGGTCCATCCTGGCCATCTTTTTATGTCAAGAGCATAATATTCTGCTCTATAATTTGACTTCTCAGCAAGTTGTATTATTGCTACGCCATTGCCAGCACCAACATCCAATATTTTTGGTTTTTCTCTTCCAGTTTTTTCTGCATCATTAATTAATGAGTTTAACTCCTCTAACAAATTAAATCCAAGTCTTTCTTGAACTTCACTTAGCGGTGTTGCAATGTATTCATATATCTGACCATGTTTTCTACCAAAATTATTTCTAACTCCTTTATAGATCCTAGCTGCAGAGTTTCTATAATCTGCTCTATTACTATTTTCAAAATGTAGTGCAATTATCCCTTCACCACTGCTAATTTGCCTTATTAATCTAATTTTTTCAGAATCAACTTTAATTGCTTTTAATGCATTTTCTGATAATGCAACTACTATTTTAGCATGTGGCTTGGCAATAACATGTAGAGTATTCAAAATTTCATTTATTAACGAAGCTGGATAATCCGACAAATCTGCAAGAACAAAGTCATAATGGCTATGAGATACCTTTTTTATGAGTTTTCTTATACTTGCTACTTTCCAATTCAATAGATATTCGGTATATTTCACCTCATATGGTTCCTGCCAATTTCCTCTTGGGTAATGCATATAGGATCTCTCTACAGTTTTTGTTTTCCATTCCTCAGATCTCCTTGCACCTATTCCTAAAATTTCAACATACTCATCTGAAATTTCAGACAGCTCATTTAAACTTCTACCTTTACCTACACCAATTTGAATTATACTTATCAATCTTGGGGTTGCACGAGGGAACTCTTTCCTATCTTTATCCCTTATAGCTTCTATCTCCTTATGAACATCAAATGCAAGTCTCTCTCCTAATTCTTTTAGTGATATCTCAAAAGGTTCTCTCCTTTCCTTC
>JAWAEV010000008.1:0-26915 GCA_038891095.1 Candidatus Altarchaeota archaeon | reverse complement strand
CAACTGAAAGTGGTGGAGTTGCAATAACTGATTGCATTCCTGTTGGAAGTTATACTATCATAGAACAAGTACCTTCAGGTTGGGAATGCACAAATGGAATAACTAAGAGTGTATATGTAAGTCAAAGCCAGCTATCAGAGGTTAGGTTTGGTAATAGACAAATTCCACCAACAACTACAACAACCACAACTACAACAACCATAACAACCACAACAACTCTGCCATTACAATGTGGCTACTTAAAAATCTTCAAGTTCAATGATGCAAATGCAAATGGTGTTTGGGACTATGGAGAAGTTGGCTTACCAGGATTTAACTTTAATGTAGTTGGTCAAGGAAGAAACTTCTGGAAAACAACTGAAAGTGGTGGAGTTGCAATAACTGATTGCATTCCTGTTGGAAGTTATACTATCATAGAACAAGTACCTTCAGGTTGGGAATGCACAAATGGAATAACTAAGAGTGCTTATGTAGAGCAAGACCAACTATCAGAAGTTCTATTCGGAAATAAACAGATTCCCTCAGCAACCACAACAACCACCACTACAACAACTCTACAAGAAATTACAACAACCACTATACCCTTTATACCTCTACCAAAGATATTGGAAAATTTATACATAAATGCAAATATAACTTGTGTGGGTCATGGTGTAAAAATACAAATTTTAAGAAATAATGAGAAGAGAGTAAGTGACGCAGAAATTGATATATTCCTTAATAACAAGAAAGTTGCCTATGGGAGAACTAACACTTATGGAATTTTTGAATTTACTCCAGAAAAAACAGGTAGTTACTTTGTAAGAGCGAGAAAGTCAGGTTATGAAGAGGCTACTAAATATGTAGAAATTCCGGATTGCATTAGTTTGTGCTATGATAACATAAAAAACAGAAATGAGACAGATGTTGACTGCGGTGGAGGTAGTTGCCCTTGTTGCGAAGCTGAGAAGAAATGTAAAACAAACTCAGACTGTTGTAGTAATTATTGCTATAAGGGAACTTGCAAAGTGCCATCTTGTAAGGACGGGATTTTAAATCAGGGAGAAGAGAAAGTATCTCAAATGATGTCTTCTAACAAGAAAGATATATCAGATTGCGGTGGCCCAAATTGTCCACCATGTCCAACATGCTATGATGGAATTCAAAATCAAGGTGAACAAGGCATAGACTGCGGTGGCCCATGTGAACCTTGCTGTCCAACATGTGCAAATTGTGCTGATGGATTGAAAAATCAAGGTGAGACTGATATAGACTGCGGTGGCCCATGCAAACCATGCGGTGATGATAGAAACTGCAGAACTAATGAAGATTGTCTAAGTAATTATTGCTACAATAAAACTTGTAAAACACCAACATGCTATGATGGGATTCAAAATCAAGGTGAACAAGGCATAGACTGCGGTGGCCCATGCAAGCCATGTACTCAACCTAAGATTGGAATTATTGCCTCAATGATAAAATTTTCAACTGAACATATTGGAAGCATTTTACTTTTCCTTTTGTTCTTATTTTTAATTTTGTGTTATATTGCATATAACAAAGGCAAAGAAAAGGGGAGAAAAGAGAGAGAGATAGAAGCTGAAATGCAGTACCTTTCAACTAAGGGATCACCAAAAGAACAAAAAACAAAATGAAATTAATATTGAAAATTTTCTTCGCAGTAATTTTAATTTTTTTTGTGTTACTCTTTTCATTTAAGGTTTCTGCTGTTGGAGATTGGCCAATGTTAAGATATGATGAAAAAAACTCTGGCTATAGTCCTTGGCGCTCTGAAATATCAACTGAAAAAATTGAGCTATCCTATCTCTATGAAAACGAGACATTTCTAAGTCCTATTGTTTTTGATTTAGATAAAGATGGAAAAAATGAAATTATATTAACATCAAGAGAAGGAAATTTATATGTAATAAAAAATTTTAATGAACTATACTCTACATATAGAGCAAACGAAAAAATCAGAACATCAGCAACAGTTGCTGATCTTGAAGATGATTCAACTGCAGAGATTTTTTTCTCAGCAGGTAGAGTTTTATATGCTCTAAACGCTGAAGGAGAAATTTTATTCAACTTTGTTGCAAATTCCGAGATAACATCTGCTGCGAAAATTTATGATCTAAATAATGATGGAAGGAAAGAAATTATTTTTGGTTGTGGAGATGGAACTCTATATGTTTTAGATAGTAAAGGAAATGAAATTTCAAAATTCAAAGCACAAGGAAGTATTGAATCATATCCTGCAATTGCTGACATAAATAACGATGGAAGACAAGATATAATTTTTGGCTCAAGGGACAATAGACTTTATGTGATAACCCCCGCAATTAATGGGAGACCTCTTAACATAGTTGGAATTTACTTAGCAAAGGGAGATATAGTATCATCACCATCAGTCTATGATGTAGATAATGATGGCAAAGAAGAAATTGTTTTTGGTTCAGCTGATGGTAACATATATTGTCTTGGTTATTGGGAAATTATAAATGAAAATAGGAAATTCATTAATATAGGTAATGGAAACTGGAAAACTGAAGTAAAAAAACAGATAATTTTTAAAGACAAATGGTCATATAAAACAAATAGAGAGATTTTATCATCAACTGCGATTTCTGACATAGATGGTGATTCTTTGGCGGAAATAGTTTTTGGTTCATCAGATAAAAACCTCTATGTTTTAAATGGTTTTGGGAAGAAAATTTACAGCTATACAGTGAATGATAAAATTATTGCATCGCCAGTGGTTGCTGATCTAAACAATGATGGAAAAAAAGAGATAATATTTGCTTCAGCAGATGGGAAGATTTACATATTAAAACCAGAAGGTTTTAAAATTTTTGAATATAAAACCTCTGGTAAAATAACAGAAAGTCCGATTATAGCAGACATTGACAATGATAATAAGGCAGAGATAATGGTTGCTTCAGAAAATAAAAAATTTTATATTTTCAGTGAGAGGAAGGAGTATAAACCAATGATGGTACCAGAATTAACAACTATGACTACAGTTTATGAATTTGAAGAAGATTTATCATCAATTAAAGAAGTTAATAAAAATGAACTTAAAAATGAAACAGAAAATATGAAAGCAAACTCAAATAGCATTACAATATCTGCGATAGTAAGAGAAGCGAGGCAAGGGTTTACTATCCTTGGAATTTTCTTAATGATTATTACTTTTGGAATGATTGCAGTTTATATTTCTTACAAGGCAGGAGTTTCATCCACAAAATCAAAAGAAAAAATAACAAAGAATTTTGCAGAGGAAGAGGAATTAATTGAAATTGTTTTAAGGGAAAGATTACAAAGAAAAGAAAAATAAAATGGAAATGAAAACGAAACCAAAAATTCATTTGTATCTTGATGTTTTGGATTTAGAGAAAGCATTTGAGAATTTGGAGAAATTTTCAGATGTAGCGGACTGGATAGGTCTAAGCAGTAATCTAATAAAATATGAAGGTTTGAAATCTATAGAAAAAATAAAGAACAAATTTCCTGGTAAAAAAATTGCTGCAGACATAAAACCTAACTTAGACGATATAGAAAAAGTGGTGCAATCAAATGCAGACATTATCATCCTCCCTGGAGGAATTAAAGAGCAAGATATGGAAAATTTTGTAAAATTAGGAAAGCAACATAATAAAGAAATTGTAATTGACCTAAGAAATGAAAAAATAGAAGAAATCCCTGATTTTTTAAAACTTGGAGTTGACTATGCTTTACTAACTCATGAACAGACTGAAAAATTTTCTTCTGTAATGGACGTACCAATTGTAGTTAATTTATCGCGAAATAATTTTGATACTATAGATGAGGTAATAAGTAATGCATCTGTTTTGACATTGAGTAGCTCTACAATAGAAAGTTCTGCTTTAGAGAAGGAAGATATATATAAAATTTTACAAGTTCCATCAAAGACTAAAGAATTTTTTGAGATTGAGAGAAAAGTCATTGAACTGCTAAAGGACTGGGAAGAAAAGCAAAGAGCAATATTTGAGGAAGAGCGAATGAAACTAGAGATAGAGAGAATGCGAGTTGAAAAGGAATGGGAGAGAATTAAGAAGCGAGAAGAATACTTGCTAAAGAAAGAAGAAGAATTAGATAAAATTCTAGAGAGAAAACAAGAAGAGAAATTTTCTGAGCAATTAAAGGACATAGAAGAAAAAAGGAAAAAAATAGAAGAAGATAAAAAAAGTATAAGGATGATGATCTCTCTTATTGAAGAGACAAAACAAAAATTGAATAAAGAAAAAGAAGAAATTGAGTTAGAAAAGAAGAAATTAAAAGAGGAAAATGAAAAAATTTCAAGTGAATTAAAATTGATTGGGATTAAAAGTTTGGAGGAGCTACCAATTTTAGTGCAGAGATTTATGGAAATACAAAGGAAAATAGAAAAAGAGCGAAGTGAAATTGAGATAGAACGTAAAAATTTAGAAAAAGAGAAATTAAAATTAGAAGAGGAAAAAACAAAAGAAATAAATTTTGATGAAAGAAGACTAAAACTTGAAAAGGAACTTAACCAAGTCGAGCAGGATTTAATAAAACTTAAAGAGAAGCATTTAGGAATTGAAAAAGAGCAGGAAGTTAAAAGTTATAAAGAAAATAAAAAAGAGTTAATAAATAAACTTATAGACATTGTCAATGATGAAAGAGAGGTTGAATTGGGTGCATTGGCGAAAAAACTCAAGGTTAGTTCGAAATTAGTTGAGATTTGGTGCAACATCTTAGAGAGAAAACAAGTTATAAAAACTGATAAATTACCTACTGGTGAAATAATGATAAAAAAAGGCGCGCTAATGGAAAAATTCGCTTAATTTTTTTCATTTAGACCGATCCAAAGAAATTTCTTGTAAAGATCTCTTGTTGCTAAAATTCTTGTAAAGAGAAAAGCAATAGAAATTCTAACAGCTACAGCCCAGAAAAAATTAGCACCAAGAGCAGCAAAAATCATTGTGTCTTCTATTATTGCATGTGCTAAGACAAGAAAAATAGTTAGCAAACAGCCATCTCTTTTATTAATTTTCTTATTTTTTTCAAATTGAAAGAGAAGTCCAGCACCATATAAAAGCCCAATAAAAAGACCAACAATCCAAGGAGGAAATGCATTATAGCTTATTCCTGAAAGCCTTTGTATTGCCATTAATTTTTTTGCAATTTTGCTAAGCCTAAAAAACATAAAAATTTCATATATGAGCATTATAACAGAGAGTATAAGAAAAATTTGAATACATGTTGAGAAAATTCCCTCAATTGTTTTTAACCAAGAAAATTTTTCATCACTTATGTAAGGTCTTTTCAACTGAAATGTTGGAGCTATATCTCTGGGCAGGAGAAGATTCATTAAAATCCCAACGAAAATTCCCATAAAAAATCTGAAAAGTGCTATCCTCTCATTCGCAGTTTTTAATTTTTTCAAGATTGCAGTTTCTAAAATTAGGCTATGAGATATACCAACAACAACAGCAAGTATTGTTAGCTCCCTAGCATTTAGCTCAAAAGTTGTTAGTGTTGCTGCTGCAGCATAAACTGTATTCAATGAACCGGCTATTAGTGTAATCGCAGTTTCTCCAGGCAAACCCAACAAACTCATAACTGGAGAGAAAAATTGTGCGATAGTGTCAATAACCCCGATCTGTTTCAAAATCACAGTAAGAAAAGCTATTGGAATATAAATTTTGATCATTAGAAGCCAAATTTCCCAACTTTGTTTTGATGCTTTTTTAAAAATTTCCTTAAAATTTTTTGGCTTTAATCCAGTTGCTTTTTCTTCTATTCTTCTTATATCCTTATCTCCATTGGGCAAATTTTTTTGTATCACTTTTGTATCATTCGTATTTTATATGGCTATTGGAACTATAAAATAAAGAAGTATATAAAAAAATAAAAAAATTAAATATTGTTCTAATTTTTAAAGATAAATTCTACATTTTATATAAAATTTAAAAACTAAAAATGGAAAATACAAACAAAATTTTTTCCGGGATTTTGTTGATTGCATTGTTTTTTAGTGTTTTGCCAAGTGTGTATGCACAGCAAAAAGTGCTTTATTCTATCGGAGACTGTACCCTAGATATTGAAGTCCAGCCAGGAGTTGCTAGTATCTTTCTTGATGGAGAGTGGTTAGGAATTGGAAAATATTTGCTAAGGAAAGTTACTCCTGGCACGCATGTTGTGGAAGTAAGAACAGTAGATGAAAAAGCCAAACAAACAGTTACTTGCATTAGTGGAACAGTAAAAGTGAAATTTAACTTAGAGAAAGCTGTGCCTATGAGCCAAATACCTACACCTAAAACAGGTTCTCTTTCCATTAATGTTCTAAACACACAAGGAAAATCAACAAGCGCGCAACTATTCTATAAACCTAAGGATTCTATCGGAGTAAATAAAATAGGAGGAGATAACTCCCTTATTTCAAAGATAAAAATCAGTAATATTAAGCCAGGTAGCATCTCAGTTATAGGTAAAAAGACAGATTTACAGTTTATTAATCAACCAAAAACAGGTTTAGACAAAATTTTCAATTTCCCAACAGTTCCAAGAATTGTTTTTAGGAGTTATAGTGGTAGTTCAAATACATTAGTTAGAACAGGTGAAACTAGCAAAGTTAACCTCCAATTAATGCCAAAGTTTTGCGATATCATAATCAGAGTTGTCGATGAGAATGGAAATCCAATCAAGGTTGAGTTATATTCCCCAAATGGTCAGGTTGGTGGCTATGGTAGCTACTTCAGTAGTTATAGATTCTTCAACTTAAAACCAAATTTAAACTATGTGTTTAAAGGTAAGAGAACAGACACACTCTTCAGCGCTAATGGAATTAGGCTCATAAACTACTATGGAGAAGTTCTAGCGTCATGTCAGCCTGGAGAAGTAAAGGAAGTGACATTAGTTGTTAAGAGGAAATAAATCCTCTTTATTTTTTTTCTTATTTTTATTTTTTATCAATTAATTTTGCTTTTTTTATTAAGAAAACCCCAGAGTTTTCCTTAGCTTTTATTTCAGAATCTAAAATTAAAATTTCCTTCTTAAAGAATGGAGCATCTAAAACAAATGTTTCAATTTCACCGCCCTCACCTGCTGGATTTATTTTATATCTCTTTTGTAATACGACTAATTCAGAAATCATCTCTTTGTTTATCTCTTTTCCAAGCCATTTTTCATTTAGAGGATAAGCAAAAATTCCTGTGATAATAACTCTAAATTTTTTTTGTAAAATTTCATACAAAATTTTTTCTTGTGATTCATGCCACAATGGGTTTAAGCAAAGAAGATTTAGCTTTTTGCAAATTTTTTCAATTCTTTCTTTTTGGTAATTTGAGGCGATAGCTCCTGTTACTATTCCTTCAATTTTGAAATTTTTTTTAGCATAATCTATTGCAGATTCTAGATCTGATAACTCCTCTTCTTTTACACCTTTTGTTTTCCATTGTAATAGTGGTAATGAAATAGCTTTTGCTTGTAATTTTGTTAGCAAGATATTTGGCGTATGAAACATATAGCTTTCGGGATTTTCTGAGATCATTGAAATTAAACACAGAATTTTTTCTTTTTCCATTACCTTATAAAGAGCATATGTTGAGTCTTTTCCACCAGAAAACAGAACTCCTAGTTTCATTCTTCTCTTATATCTAAAATTTCTCCATTATTTGCCTTTTGCATTTCTTTTGGAGAAATTTTTATCAGCGCTTTTTCTGAGCCACCGCCGGCAATTAAATATTCCTTCTCCATAATCCTTTTATCAATCAAGAATTTTGCAGAATACCCAAATGGTGGAACTCCACCAATGGGATAAGTCGAATATTTAAGCACATCTATGGGTGATGCCATTTTGACTTTATTATTCAAGAAATTTGCAACTTTTTTTAAACTAACTTTGTCATTTCCAGAAACTATTGCAACTATAAAATTTTTATTTTCGTCAATTAAACATATACTCTTTACTATATTTTCCTTACTATATTTTGAAATTTTTACTGCATCATCAACAGAATGGCAAGCTTCTTGAAATGTCAGGTACTCACACTTGATATCTTTCTCTTTTATATATTTTTTTAATTTATTCTCATTTTCTTTACCATGCATTTTCTAACTCTCTTGTTCTTGTTTTTCCTTTTTTTCAGTTGCATTGGCTTCTTTACTTTTTTCCAATTTCCTATTTGTCCATTTCTCAATATAGGTTATCTCCTCAACTCCTAAAATTTTAAATGCTTCAGCAGCAAAAGAAGCCTTTCTTATCAAAATATTTCTGTCCTTATATGCTATTTCTGGCAGCTCTACTTTAATTTTTTTTCCATCAATATTAACATTGAAAGCTTCAACAGAATTAAAACTTCGCTCTAACAAAAATAGAACCTTATCCTCTTCAGTTTTTGCCTCATCTTCTATTTTGATATCATAAATAACATATTTACCTGCAAGATCTGAGTTAAAATCAACCCTAACTCTACCACCAGCAACAGTCTGAATACGAGCATTTCTACCATCAAGTTGAATTAACATTCCTGGAATTGGAGTAATTTTCTGCTCCTTGAAAATCCTCATTGGTACTAATCTAACTAAATTTGGATCTCTATTTCCAAATGCCTTTTCAGGTGGAAGTTCTACTGTTTTTGTTTCATTTACTTTCATACCCTCAAGAAATTCATCCAATGATTTAAGTAAATGGCCTTCACCAACTACAACTGGCAAAGGTTTATAAATTTTTCCATCTATAAAGATTTTCTCATCTTTTGCAATTTTTTCATCAGTTGTATCAAAAACTCTACCATCTTTTATCCTTGCAGTATAGGAAACTTTAATAAATCTTGCCATTTTTAAATTTTAATACTAACTATTTAAGAGTTTGAAATTAAATAATAATCTAAAATGGCAGAAAAATACACAAAAAAATATAAAAGTGAAGAGAAGAGGAAGAGAAAAATGTTAATTTTTGTTCTATTAGCATCAATAATAATGATATTCTCCGGTTTTTATTATGGTGGATTAACATATCAAAATCAGCAAGTAAAACAAACAACACCTCAGTTATTTAATCAATATAATGTTCAGGAAATTTTTGATCTTCCTATTCTAACAAAAATTAAAAGCAAAACGAATGACTTCATTATAACTTTCCCTGCAGGGGCATTTCCTACTATAGAGATGATAAAACTATTCCTAAATTTTTCAAATTCAGAAGAAAAAATTAACTATGCAAGTTGTGATTCAACAGACAAATATTTTCTATGCACATTAAACACAAAAAATGAAAATCTCTCTTTAATAAACGAGCATCTCTCTAAAATTTTTCCAAAATATATTCTGAGGAGAGCATTTATCGCAGAACTCTCAGAAGAACTTGCTTCCATTTCCGGAATAAACGAAACATATTTGATCGCAGATGTTAATAGTGATGAAGACACTTACTCAAAGGCATGGGTTTATAAGAGAGACATTTTGGGTTCTATAGCATTCGAGGAGAAAAAATTGCCAAAAATCGAAAGAATCCCGGCAGTTGTTTTAGATATCTCAAAATATACAATTTCTGGTACTTTTGATGAACTCCCAATTGAAAATTTCTTAAGAGAAATAAACATATCTAAAGAAGAAATTGAATTCTCGCAACCAAAAATTTTAGTTAATTCAACAATTGAGAGTGAAACTCTCTCAAGGTTAAATTCATTGTATGGGCTAAGTGTAAATTCTCAAGAAAATTTAACAGTAATTTCTTTTAATTCATCACTTCAGGAGATAAGAAAAATTTTATCAGAGAAAAATTTAACATATGAGTTTGAGAAAGGGAAATTACAGTTAAGTGTCAGCCTAAGCAGAGACATTTCAAAAATAAAAGCTAAATTTGCTGAGTATAAAATTACTGAAATTTCAGTAAAAAAGCAAGGTACTATCTCCTTCTCGGATGAGGTTGTTTCTGATGGTAGAGTTATTAAAATTGGAGACAGCAGCAATTATACAAGCACACTTGAAGAGAAAACAAATGTAAACGACAAAATAAATATATCCTTAGCAGTTATAAAATTTGGCAACCAAATAATCCCTATTAGCGCAAAAGAAATTCCTTAGAAAACCATTTGCAAAATTTCTCAAATGCAATTTTTCTGTGAGAAATTTTTTTCTTTAGAGAGTAATCTTGAGCAAAAGTTTTTTCTTGTCCTTCAGGTAAAAAAATTGGGTCATATCCAAAGCCAGCAATACCTTTTTCCTCTTCCAAAATTTTTCCATTTGAAATTCCAGTAAAAGTTCTTAAATTTTTACCATCAAAATAACCAACTGAAGAAATAAACTCTGCACTTCTATCTTTCTCACCTTCAAGCAATCTTAAAATTCCTTTATTACCAATTTTCTGAAAAACAAATTTTGAATAACTCCCTGGAAATCCATTCAATGCTTTTATGTAAAGCCCAGTGTCTTCAACAACAACAGGCTTCTTAATTTTTTCAAAAACAAATTTTGCCCCTGCTTTAGCAACATTCTCAACATTTTCATCTCTGATTTCAGGATAACCAACTTCTAATTGAACAAATCTAATCCCGAAATTTTTTCCAACACTATTTGCTTCATCAACCTTAAATTTATTTGATGTTGCGAAATTTACCACTTTCATTCTTTGATAACATATCCAAAACTTTATCCCAGATTTTCTTAGCAATTATCTCCTTTGCATTCAAAGGTAAATATTCGACCTCTTTTTTATCTATGAGATATACTTCACAGCTTTTTGAACCAATACTCTCGGATAAGTCATTTGCAATAA
Organism: Candidatus Altarchaeota archaeon; assembly: GCA_038891095.1. Classification (GTDB taxonomy): domain Archaea; phylum Altiarchaeota; class Altiarchaeia; order IMC4; family QMZM01; genus JAWAEV01. Next base: position 16,171 of record JAWAEV010000008.1, on the reverse strand, counting down.
CTAAGTCTAAGTTCTCAGATATTAATTTTTCAAATCCTTTTTTTATCAATTCTTCTCTTGAAGGTTTATACTCTGCTTTAAATCCGACAACAAAAATTTCTGGAAATTTTTCCTTTGCAATTTTCGTGAGTTTAGGTGTTGGCTTTAATGTCAGTTGTATCTCTTTTTCAGATTTTATTTTTCCTTCCTTGACTTTTACTGGAGTGAAATCACCAATTGCTGCTGCTGAAATTAAAATATCATAACCTTTCTTTAATTCTAATATTGTTCTCCTTATCATCTGCTCTGCTGTTCTAACATGAAAAATTTTTGCTTTTTCAGGAAGATTTAAATTAACTGGACCTGAAACTATGGTCGTGGAAAAATTTCTTTTTATAGCTTCCTCTGCTAAACACTTCCCCATTCTACCAGAACTAGCGTTTGTAATATACCGAACACTGTCTAATGGTTCCTGTGTAGGGCCAAGAGTTATGAGGACTTTCATTTAATAACCAACAAAAATATGAGATTTTTGATTAAAAAGTTATTTCGAATATCAATAATTCAACACTAAAAATTCGATCACTTTTTTATTCTCCCATATTCATCTATCTCACCTAAGCGAATTCTTTCACTTGATAGCGGTTTTCCGTCCTCAGCCAAAATAGTTGGCATTACAATAATAACTAATTTCTCCAAACCTTTCTTAAATCTTATAGCATTTATTTCTTCTGCTCTCAACAAAGTTTCTTCAGAGACAATAATGCAATCAATTTCAGGATCAATTGTTGCAATTCCATAGTTGTCATCAATCTTTACAATTTTATATTTCACTGAAAATTTCTTAAGAAAATTTTCTAATTTTCTTTTCCTTTCTATATACGGGCTAACTTTTTCTGCTCTAAATCTTGAGGCAAATTCATCAGATGTCAAACCAACTATTAGCATTTCAGAATTTTTTGCTCCTAATTCAAGCAATCTTCTATGTCCTTTATGTAAAAATTCAAATGTGCCGCCAACCACAATTTTTTTAAACATTTTTATAGCTTTAATTTATTACTTTCTTAATTTATTACTCTTAAATTTAATAATTTAATTTCATTTAATTTTACCTGAGATAAAGAGATAAAATGTTTGATAGGGCATATAGCAGGCTCACAAGTAGAATATCTTATAAAATTTTGATATTTCTGCCAATTATTGTTGCTATTCTCTCACTTGTAGTAGTTTCCATCAATGGAGTGCAGTTAAGTATAGATTTTCAAGGCGGCACATGGATAGATTTGCTTTTGTCTAAGGATATTGATATAAAGCTTTTAGAAAAGGAACTTTCTGCTAAAGGACTTAAAGACCTAAGAGTTAGCACAGGAACAGATATAGAAACAAAAAAAGAACGAGTGACAATAGTTACAACAACACTTCTAAATGAAACTGAAGTTAAAGATTTGCTAAAACCATTAGTCAACGAGGAATTTCTTGATAGAGATATAGCAATTGTAAAAATTCCAGTGAAATTAAATGAAAAGAGTGAGGAAAATTTAAAGAAAAGATTTTCTGGAAAGGCAGAAATTTCTTATGAGGACTCAACTTTAAAATTTAGTGGTTTTGATTTGAATAAAGAAGAAATTTCAAGTGCTGTAAAATACTATACAAACTCATCAGAATTTACAATTGATCTCAGGGAGAGAAATTTGATTGTTGATGATTTCGATCCTTTGCTCGGAAAAGATTTCTGGAATCAGTCAATAAGGGTCTTCATTATAGCAACTTTACTTATGATGCTAGTAGTATTTATCGCTTTCAGAGATATTGTTGCATCGTTTGCTATTATAATAAGCGGATTTATTGATGTTGCCATTGCTTTAGCTGGAATGTCAATTTTCAACATACAATTTGAACCTGCATCATTAGTTGCTTTAATAACTTTAATTGGTTATTGTGTTGATACAAACATTCTTTTAACAGCAAGAATTATGAAAACAAAAGTTGGTGATGTCAACGAGAGAATTGACAATACTTTTTCGACAGGAATGACAATGACAATAACAACGCTAATTGTTATGGTAGTAATAATTCTTTTCTCAATGGTAATAGTTCATTCTGTGGGTGTAACCCAAATAGCAAAATTAAATACAATAGCATCAGTGCTTTTCTTAGGTTTGATAGCAGATATTGGATCAACATGGCTTACATGTACAGGAATAATTAAATGGTATCTTGAAGAGAAAGGAGGAAAATTTTCAATATTTAAGAAAAAATGAATAGAGAGAAGCTATCAAAAATTTTAAGAAATTGGAGAGTTGCTCTATGGCTTTTACTTGCATTTATAGCCTTTCTTCTTCTTATGAACATTATTCCGGTTAATAGTGGCCGAGGAATTGGCTTTGGAAATGGAATTGACTATGGCATGGACTTTTCAGGCGGCATAAGATTAACACTAAAACTTGAGAAACCTGTTAGTCAAGATGTTATGAATATTGAGAGGCAAATTCTTCAAGATAGACTTAATGGTTTAGGTCTAAAAGATATGAGAATTCTGCCTCTCATGGATAGGTACATTCTAATAGAAGTGGTTAATGCTTCTGCTCAAGATATTAAACAGATTGAAGATGTTATAAAAAGACAAGCAAAATTTGAAGCAAGAGTTGATGGACAACTTGCTATTACTGGAGATGAATTAGGAGTTGATTTAAGTCCGCAAGGCAGTGGAATCTCCCGCTCACAACCACCAGAATGGTTCGTTGCAATTAGAAATTCTATTAAAGGAGGTGAAAGATTTTGTAGTGTTGCTTCAGGGAAAATTGGTAGACCAATTGATATGTTCCTTGACAGACCAGAGGATGCCTTTATACTAATGCAAAATTCAACATTTGAAATTTTAAGAGAGAAGAGAGATAGCTATGGAGATGCACTTACAGATCTAATTGAAAAAAGAGCAGTGGTGCCAATAGTAATTGCCAATAATGGAAGCATCAACATTAAAGAAATTTTAAAATTAAATAAATCAAAGGCAATAATTGCGGGTGATGAGAAACAAATTTCTGAAAGCATCGAGAATTTACTTCAAGAGAATAATATCTCAGTTGAAAGAAAACCAAAGGATGAAGCTATGGATGATGAAACTTGGGTGAAATACTTAATAAATCTAAAATCTTCACCAAAGTTGAACTGCAATCCATGTAGTGAATGTAAATATTCCGCACAATTAACAGGAACTGCTAACACAATAGAAGAAGCAAGAGCAGAAGTTAAAAGAAACCAAATTTTACTTAACTCAGGGAATCTTCCTGAAAAAGTTGAAATAGCAAAAAAGTCAGAGATATCTCCTGCGGTAGGCAGCACTTTTTTATACTACAGTTTTCTTATAGGAATTTTATCATGTTTCTTGGTTGCATTTATAATATTTTTAAAATATAGAAAGTTGTTTATTGTAACGCCAATAATATGTGTTGCTATAAGTGAGATAATAATGACATTAGGACTTTCCACAATAATCCCAGTTGGTGGAAAGTTAGGTTGGGAAATTGACCTATCAGCAATTGCTGGTATTATCGCAGCTGTTGGTACAGGAGTTGATGACCAAATTGTCATAACAGACGAAACTCTAAGAGAAGAAAGAGAAAGAAAGATTGTTAGCATTTTAGAAAGAATAAAAAAGGCTTTCTTCATTATTTTTACTGCTGCTTCTACAGTTGTAGTAGTTATGCTACCTTTATTCACAATTCAAGAACTTCGTGGTTTTGCATTTACAACTATACTTGGAATTTTTATAGGAATCTTCATAACTCGTCCAGCATATGCACAAATAATCAGAGAATTGTTAGAAAAATAATTTATGAAAATGGATGAAATAGCACATATAAAAAAGGTTGAAGAGGAAGCTGAAAGGAAAATAGAAAAAAAGAGAAAGGAATATGAGGAAAAAATTAATGAGCTATCAAACAAAAAACAAAAAATTATTGAAGAAAAAATTTCTAAGGCTGAAAAAGATGCAATGAAAGAATTTGAAAAGGAAAAAGAAATTGCTGAGAAGGAAGCAGAAAAAATAAAAAGGAGCATTTCTGATGAAATAAAAAAAATCGAAGAAACTGCAGAAAAGAATTTTGATATCGCAATAAATAGAATTATAGAGGAAATTTCAAAATTTTAAAATGGGCCTAAAAGAAATAGAAAAGGAAATTGAAAAAAAAGCTGAGTTGGAAATAAAAAAAATTGAGGAAGAAGGAGAAAAAGCTTTGAGTAAACTTAGAGAGGATATAGAAAAAATCTCTACCGAGCAATATCAGCAGACAAAATTAAAAAAGAAAAAAGAGCTTGAAATAGAAATAAGGAGGTTAATATCCAATGCAAGAATGATGAAAAAGAACAAAATAGCGTTGAAAAAGGCTGAAATTTTAGAGAGAGTCTTCCAAAAAGCAAAAGAAAAAATTTTAGAGATGAATGATGAGGAAAAGAGAAAAATACTTGAAAATTTAGCTAAGGATAGAGATAAATTTCCAAATTCAATAATCCTAATTGACAAAAAATATGCTTCTCTTCTAAGGGACGCAAAAACTTCAGAAATTGGAGACTTTGGAATTGTAATTGAAAGCAAGGAAGGTCATTTAAGAATTGAGCGCACACTTTCAAAATTAATTGAGCAGTTAAGAGTTAGATTAGAGCCAGAAATAGTGAAAATATTATTCAAATAATTTATTAAATTTTTTAAAATGCACTTGATAGGTGATGAATTAACAGTCGAAGGAATGCAACTTGCTGGGTTTAAAAATACACATTTAGCAACAAAAGAGAATGTAAGCTCTGTACTGCAAGAGGTTGCAAAAGTTGCTAAGATAATTTTAATAACTCAAGAACTTGCAAAATATGCTAAAAAAGATATAGAAAAATTGGAAAAAGTAGGAAAAATGATAGTTGAAATTCCTGATAGAAGCGGCACAGGTGAAGAATTTGTTAATCAATTAATTAAAGAGGTAATTGGTTTTAGTATAAAAAAGTAAAATGGCTCGAATAATTAGAATTGCTGGACCATTAGTTGAAGCTGATGGCATGAGAGGAGCGATGATGCATGAAGTTGTGAAAGTTGGTGAAGAAGGTCTAATTGGTGAGATTAATAAAATTGTTGGTGATATAGCTTCAATCCAGGTTTATGAAGACACAACTGGCTTAAAACCAAATGAGCCAGTTGAGTTAACATCCAAGCTTTTATCTGTTGAGTTAGGACCTGGAATTTTGACATCAATCTATGATGGAATTCAAAGACCATTAGAGCTTATAAAGAATAAAGCAGGCGATTTCATAACAAGGGGCATTTCAATTTCTCCAATTGACAAAAAGAAGAAATGGGATTTTATCCCAAAAGTTAAAAAAGGGCAGGAAGTTGCATCAGGAGATATTATAGGTGAAATTAAAGAGACTAAAATAATAAAAAATAAAGTTATGATACCTTACGGAATTTCAGGCGTTGTTCAAGAAATTTATGATGGTAATTTTAATGTCACTGAGCCTTTATGTATCGTAAAAGGAAAAGATAAAAAAGAACATGAAATAACTTCAATGCAAATTTGGCCTGTAAGAAAACCAAGACCATTTAAAGAGAAATTACCCTTGGATACTTTACTTATCACCGGTCAAAGAGTTTTTGATACTTTCTTTCCATTAGCAAAAGGAGGAACTGCTGCAATTCCTGGCGGTTTTGGAACTGGAAAAACTGTTTCTCAGCATCAACTTGCAAAATGGGTTGATGCTGATGTTATCATCTATGTTGGTTGTGGTGAGCGTGGAAATGAAATGACCGAGGTTTTAGAAGAATTTCCTAAACTTACTGATCCAAAGCATAATCTACCTTTAATGGAAAGGACATGCTTAATTGCTAACACATCCAATATGCCTGTTGCTGCAAGAGAGGCATCTGTCTATACAGGAATAACACTTGCTGAATACTATAGAGATATGGGCTATGACACAGCTTTGATGGTTGACTCATCTTCAAGATGGGCAGAAGCACTTAGAGAAATTTCCGGAAGATTAGAAGAGATGCCAGGCGAAGAAGGTTATCCTGCATATTTAGCATCAAAAATTGCTGAATTTTATGAGCGTTCTGGCAGAGTTCTATGCTTAAGTTCGGAAGAAAGGTACGGGTCAATTTCTACGATAGGAGCAGTATCTCCTCCTGGAGGTGATTTTTCAGAACCAGTAACTCAAAATACTCTGAGGGTTACGAGAGTTTTCTGGGCATTAGATGCAAAATTAGCAGATAGAAGGCATTTTCCAGCAATAAATTGGCTTACCTCCTATTCACTATACACAAAAAAGTTAGATAATTACTTTGAAAAAAATGTATCAAAAGAATTTATAAAACTTAGAGAAAGAGCAATGAGCTTATTGCAGAAGGAGGCATCTCTCAGAGAGATAGTGCAATTAGTTGGCCCAGATGCTCTCCCAGATATAGAAAAAATTGTTTTAACAGCAGCAAGAATGCTAAGAGAAGATTTTCTACAGCAAAATGCTTTTCATGAGGTTGACACATATTGCTCATTGAAAAAGCAATATCTAATGCTAAAAATTATAATTGCTTTTTATGATAGGGCAATAAGTTCTTTATCACATGGCATGGAAATTGAAAAAATAACTCAAGTTAGTGTTATTGATGATATAGCAAGGATGAAATTTATTCCTGATGACAAATTTGATAATTACTCAAATGAGATAATGAAAAAAATTGAAAAAGAATTAATTTCTAAAAGCTAAAAGGTGAGAGAAATGCAGGAATACAAAAGTATCGTTGAGGTTTCAGGGCCTTTAATGATTGTTGATAAAGTTTCAAATGTTAGATATGGTGAAGTTGTTGAAATTGAAACCTCTTCTGGGGAGAGGAAATTGGGTCAAGTTCTTGATGCAATGCTTTCAAAGGCAGTAGTTCAAGTCTTTGGTGGCACTTCTGGTTTAGATATAGAAAAAACAAGGGTTAGGTTTATTGGTGAAACAATGAAGATTGGCGTTTCAACAGACATGCTTGGAAGAATTTTTGATGGTGCGGGTATGCCAAGAGATAATTTAGGCCCAATAATTTCAAAAGAGAGAATTAATATTGAGGGTAGCCCAATAAATCCAACAGCAAGGGAATATCCAAGAGAATTTATACAAACAGGAATCTCTGCTATTGATGGAATGAATACTTTAGTTAGAGGACAAAAATTGCCAATTTTTTCTGGTGCAGGTTTACCACACAATGAAGTTGCTGCTCAAATTGCAAGACAGGCAAAAGTTCTTGGCAAAGAAGAAGAATTTGCTGTTGTATTCGCAGCAATGGGGATAACAACAAGTGAAGCTCAATTTTTTAGAGAAGATTTCGAAAAAACAGAAGCGTTAGAAAGAATTGTAATGTTCTTAAATCTTGCTGATGATCCAACAATAGAGAGAATTATAACTCCAAGAATTGCATTAACAACTGCTGAGTATTTAGCTTTTAAAGAAGGCATGAATGTTCTTGTTATCCTAACTGACATGACAAACTATTGCGAAGCTCTAAGAGAAATTTCTTCAGCAAGAGAAGAAGTTCCTGGAAGAAGAGGTTATCCAGGTTATCTTTATACTGACCTTTCAACAATTTATGAAAGAGCAGGTAGAATTCATGGCAAAAAAGGCACAATAACACAGATACCAATTCTTACAATGCCTGATAATGATATAACACATCCAATACCAGATCTTACTGGTTATATAACAGAAGGACAAATTGTTCTGACAAGTAGTCTACATAGGGAAGGGATTTATCCACCAATAGATGTCTTACCTTGTCTTTCAAGGTTAATGAGCAGAGGCATAGGTAAAGGCAGAACAAGAGAAGATCATGCAGAGGTTTCAAATCAACTATATGCTGCATATGCTGAAGGTCGTGATTTGAGAGATCTTGTCGCTGTTGTTGGTGAAGAAGCACTAACATCTCGTGATAAAAAATTCTTAGAATTTTCAACAAGATTTGAGAGAGAATTTATAAATCAAAGGAGTGATGAAGACAGAAGCATAGAAGAAACCCTTGATATAGGCTGGGACTTACTTTCAATACTTGATGAAAGAGAACTAAAGAGAATAAGGAGAGAATTTATTGAGAAGTATCATCCAAAATACAAAAAGAAGTAATTTAAAAAATGGCAGAAATTGTCGAGGGAGTTCATCCAACGCGGATGGATTTGCTTGAAATTAAGGAAAGAATAAAGTTAGCAACAAAAGGACATAAACTGCTGAAAGAAAAAAGAGATTCCTTAGTCATGGAATTTTTCAAAATAATAGAAAAATCAAAAGAAAGCAGGAGAGGTTTAGCAGAAAAATTAGCAAGGGCATATAAAAATATTATAATTGCAAAAGCAATTATGCAATCAGATAATGTTAAGGAAATTGCATATTCAACACCAAAAAAAGGTGAAATTTTAATAAGTAAGAGCAATATATTTGGTGTTGAAATTCCGAAGATAGATTTTAATAAGCTTGAAAGAGTTTCTGGTTATGAGACAGTTTTCACATCATCTAAGTTAGATGAAGCAAAGCGCGATTTTGAAGAAATTTTTCCTACATTAGTAAAATTAGCTGAATATGATGAAACAATGAAAAGACTTGGAGAGGAGATAAAATTAACAAAAAGAAGAGTTAATGCTTTAGAATATATAATGATACCAAAACTTCTTAACACAAAAAAATACATCCAGAGCAGACTTGAGGAACTTGAAAGAGAGAATTTTTTCATGCTTAAAAGAGTTAAAAGTAAAAAATTTAAGTAAAATGATTGCGGACCATTTCGTTATAAAGGAGATATTAGACAGATGGAAAAACAAAGATGAGCTCAGAGAAGAATTTGAAAAATTTTCCAAAAGATATCCTAATGATGAAGAACTTCAGAGTCTTTATAAAGAATTCAAGAAACTTCTAAAGCAAGGAAAAAATCTCTCAAAAATAAAGAAAAAACTTGAAGAACTTTACAAAGGAAGGATTATAGAGGATATAAGAGGTGATGACACTCTATCATTTCCAGATAGAAGAAAATTCTGATTATAATATACCTTCCTTTGGTACTACCACTAAATCAACAGTTTTTTCTTCGCCTGCATTACATGACTCTACTATTTTTCCATAGTAATAACCATAAACAAGATTATCCATATTTGCTATTATCTCGTAATAAACATTTGGTTTCAAATTTTTAAATTTATAACTTGTGAAATAGGACATATAACCACCAACTTTATTAACTCCTAAATCACCTTCTTTTCTCCAATAAAGCTCAGCTTCTTTTGGATTTCCTGCGCTATCAACAATTTTTACTGTTATAGAGCATTTTTCAGTTGTTGATACTTTTTTACACTCTTTTCCATTTTCATCACAGCCTTCACTACATTCTTCAATTTCTCTCCAGAAACCACTAGGGCAATCATACAATTTTGAGTTTTCACATTTTTTCTCTCCTGGAGAACATTCTTCCTTACATTTCTTACCTTCAGAGTCGCAACCAATAGGGCACTTCTCTGGTGATTGTATCCATTTTCCATCTCTACATTGAAAAACAAAATCATTTTCACATTTAGTTTTCTCTTTGGTTTCATCACATTCCTGCTCTTTTATTGTTTCGCAATTATAACAATCTGTTGCAGCAGAAGTGCATGGATCACAAACATTGTTAATGCATCTAACTCTAAATCCTGGATATGAAATACAACATTCTTCATCCTTAGTACACTCTTTAGCTTTCTCAGCGCATTCAAAAGTCTTTTCATCACAAATTTTATCGCCACAATCTTTGATCTCCCAGTTGTTATTTTTACATTCAGCTACATCTCCATTATGGCAAACTCTACTAATGGTTTTTTTAATCCATTCACCATTCTTACATTCAAAAATCGTATTATCACTGCATAAGAGTGTGCCTTCTTCTTCATCTGGATTTTTGCAACCTTTTTTACCTTCTGTAGGACAAATACAACAACATCTTGGAGCTTCACAATCCTCATATTGACCTTTTGCTGCAATACAATATTGCCCGCGAACTCTTTCATTGTTAACTACGCATTCACAAGCATTTTGATTGTTTTTGCAAATTCCGCCAGCATCTTTGCATGTTTTAGCAACAACTGGACCTTGTGCTGAATATTTCCCGCAGTCTAACACATATGGTGCAAAGAAATTAGCTAATGGTAAAGCAATTAGAACTATAATCAAGCCAATAACTGCATGTGCTCCTATGCTCTTAGCTTTTTCTCTCTCTTCAGGATTGTCTGCTGAAGCTATATATTTCGCACCAGCATATACCATAACCAAAGCAGCTAAACCAGATGAAATATAAATTCCAAGTGAAAGAAAACCACAAATAATTCTTTCAATGATCGAAATTATATCCATAGCTGAAGTTGCTTTAGCAGTTGGCAATTTTGTTCCTGATACAGTTGGTTTACCTCCAAAAGGCAAATTAGGGCAGTTAACTTCTGGGATTTTTAGATCTTTGGAATAAAGTGAAAGAGCGCTATTAACTACTGGAATAAAATAATTCACTAAGGGAATTGCTATAATGACAACAATCAATCCAATTAATCCAAAAAAGACTCTATCTCTTGCTTCACATCTTTCAGATTCACTTTCTGATGTAATATACTTAATTCCTGCAAATAAAATGAAAAGAGCAGCAATTCCTGCTGAGAGATAGAATAAAATTCCAAAAATTAAACAACCAAATCTCTTTACTTCTTCAGAAATTTGCTCTATAACACTCTTTTTGCTTGTATCAGAAGTACCCGGAGCTACACCTTTTGGTCTACAACAACATTGATTTGGGGAAAGACAACTTCCTGCGGAAGATTCACAGAATCCTCCAGAATTAGCACATTCATCAATAGATTTACACTCATATGGAGCACTACATGGATTTCGCTGTTCACTAACAACTGAAGATAAAATTGATATAAAAATTATAAGGAAAATTATAGTTGAGAAGAACTTCCTATTCTTACTTTTCATTTCATTAAAATTATTTCAATATGGAGTATAAAATACTTCCCTATATTTTATAAAGTGGCACACAAAACTGCTTAAATCTACACTTTTTACATTTGCTTTCCTTTTTTGCAGGAATTGGTTTTATGTTGCCATTCAAAATTCCAAAAATTCTGTTTATTGAGTTTATAACAATATCTTTTTGCTCATCAGAAAATTTCTCATCCCAAATTAATTGTTGGGTATCCCTATTTCTAAGACATGCAAAAATCGGTAAAGAAACTTTGTATTGCTGTTGAAATGCTAAACAATAACCCCAAAGCTGTAATTTACTACTAAAATATGGAAAATTTCCTGGTTTATCATCTATTATCAAAATTTTATATGGCATAAAATGTGCTTCATCAATCAAACCATAAATATGTTCTCCAGAAACAGGAATCTCTCTGCCAATAATTTTTACATTATCAAGAATTGCCTTCTTTATAGCTTGATCAACAGTTAACTCAAGCTCAGCTTTCTTTAAATGCTCCTCCTCAAGAAAGCTATGAGTTTCTTTTCCCTTTTGCATTTCTATAGTTGGCTCAACTTCTATGCCTTTAACTTTCTCAAGATAAATTTGATATTCACAATAAGCAAATGTATTCAACAAATGAATTGGTATTTTAGATTTCATTCTCACTCATAAAGTCTATAATTCATAATATTTCCCTTTTTCTATAAGTGTTATCCTTTCTGGCATATTAATTAATTCCCTGAAAATTTCTTGCTTAGAAGTATGCACAGGAAAAATTTTCTCTGGTGAAATTTCTTCAATAACCTCTTTAAGTTCTTCACCGCTAAGATGTCCAGATGCATGAATTTGTGAATATGGAAAAAGCCCGAAATGCTTAAGCCAGTTTTCAACTTTTTCTAAATTTAACTCCATTTCTATGTCAAATGGCTCGCATATGCTCCTTATATAACTTGAATCTTTTTTTGGTTTAATATCAATTAGCTCTTTCAATTCAAAGAAATCACATCTGAAGATAAATGCTTCTTGCTCTTTATTAATCTCTCTTGCAGTGATAGCATTTGGATGTTCTAAAAATTCTCTTTCCCAGTACTCATAATCTTGTTGCTGAATTCTATCATCAAATCTTTCATCTCTGAAAACTCCCCAACCTTTTCTTGGAATATAAATTCGAATATTTTCATCATCAATTTTTGGTGCAGAAATGCCGGAATTTTCGAATAATTTGAGAAGATAGGCTTGTTTTAAATTTATAACTAATGCCCTGTTTGTTTCCTTTGCAACTCTATGAAATGATAGCATTCTTTCTGTGTCTCTGATAGGAAAATTTACAACAACTAAATTTTTTGTTTTTTCAACTCTTTCAAGTACCTTCTCCTTAACTTGTTCTTCTGTTTCGGTTTCTTTTTCCCCTATTCTAGTACCTTCGCATATCAAGGCTATTGGCTCAACCTTAGTTGCTCTTTCTACAAATTTCTTAGTTAGTTCACCTTTATAGCCATGGAAGCGAAAATCTCCTGTATAGATAATTGGCCCTTTTTCAGTGTGTATGATATAAGATGTTGCACCCTCTAAGGAATGATTCACTGCTAATGGCTCAATTTCAATATCCCCAACTTTAAATTTTTTGCCATCTTCAACAATTTCATAAGTTCTTTCCTTTTTTGTTTTCTCTCCTATTAACCTTGAGCACTCCCCATTTTTATTAACATAAATTTTGAAAGATTCCCTAAGCCATATGAGCTCTGTTGTTCCTGTAGATGAAGTTTCATCTAATGCCTGCATTATATTTCTTGAAGCAAGACTGCAATAAATTGGTATGTCCTCTCTTAAGTAGTGAATGTAAGAACAATGATCCATATGTGCATGAGTCAGCAAAACAGCATCAAATTCTCTCTTTTCTTTCTCGCATTTGCAATGTTGCATGTAATCGCATCTATATAAACCTTTCAAGTTTGGCAATAAACCAAATTCAACTAAGTCAAAAATTCCATTGCATTTTCTTGGCTGCATAAACTCATCAAAGTATTTATTAGCTAAGGAAAAACTCATTCCAAAATCAAGAAAAATTCTCGTATTTTTATCAGCTAAAAGAATTTTATTGCCACCTATCTCATTTACACCACCATAAAAAGCTAATGATGTCATTTAATCCATAAAAAAGCCTCAGGGGGGATTTGAACCCCCGACCCGCTGATTTCTTGGCATTCCGTGTTTTCTTTTTTCTAAGGAAAAAATTTTCTTACAAGTCAGCTGCTCTTCCAGGCTGAGCCACTGAGGCATTTTCTCTTTACATGAAGAACAAATGGGCCCGAAGGGATTCGAACCCTCGACCACTCGATCTCTCAAATTTCTTTTCTCTCTCAAAAGAGAAAAAAGGTTCTATGAGTCGAGCGCTCTAAACCAGACTGAGCTACGGGCCCATCTAAATTTCTAAATTTCACTTTTCCGCAGCTCTCATTTTGGGATGCAACACTTTTCTTAAAAGGGTTGCAACCAGACTGAGCTACGGGCCCATCTAAATTTCTAAATTTCACTTTTCCGCAGCTCTCATTTTGGGATGCAACACTTTTCTTAAAAGGGTTGCAACCAGACTGAGCTACGGGCCCATCTAATTGCTATTCTCTCTTAGCCAATTCTTGTAATTCACTGAAATCACTACAATCGCTATCTACAATTAAATAATTTATGCATGGAATAATATTAAATTAAATCACAAAATTAAAAATGCAGATAATAAACAAAACAAAATTTCATGTTGAGCAAGTACTAAGAAGCTATGTAGCCACATATCCCGTTGAAAATCTTTTAGTTAAAATTTCATATACAAAGAAAAATTCTTCTGTGCAATATTCTGGAGTTTGCTATTATAAAAGGGACAAAATAAGAGTTTCAATAAATCCAAAAAATTTCTATCCTTTGAAAATAAAGGTTGGCTCGCCTTTTGATAGATCTTCATGGAAATTCTATAAGATGAATTCAGCAGAAGAACTTATAAGCTTTATTTTCCTTCATGAAATTTCTCATTATTTAGACTATAAAAACGGTCTATCTACAAAATGTAAACAAACAAAAGCAGATAAATTTGCTCTATGGAAAATGGGGAAATTATAGATTAAACGACAAATGCTCAAGAACATAAAGTAGGTTTATACAGATAAGATAATATTTGCTTGACATCTACTATTTTTAGAAGAAATAAGGAATTAATGTGCTGCTCCTATAATATCCCTCAAATTTTTATAATTGTTCTCTCTCATAAAATTTTCTATTCCTCTTGAAATTTCTCTAAAAATTTTCAAATCCCTATAAAGAATTCCAGTCCCTATACCAACTGCAGATGCACCAGCCATTAGCATCTCAATCGCATCTTCGGCCTTTGTAATACCTCCAATACCAATTATTGGAATTTTCACTGCTTCATAGATATGATAAACACATCTTACTGCAATTGGTTTTATACAAGGACCTGAAACGCCACCAAATTTATTCCCAAGAATTGGTTTTTTAAGCTTAATGTCAATTTTCATTCCAGGGCCAAGAGTGTTTATTGCTGAAATTGCATCTGCTCCTGCAGATTCAACAGCCTTTGCAATTTTCACTATATCAGGGGTATTAGGAGTTAACTTAACTATCAAAGGTATCTCTGTTCTTTCCTTTATTTTTTCAACAACTTTTGTAGAGAGTTTAGCATCAGTCCCAATAATTTTTCCTTTTAAATTTGGACAAGAAATATTTGCTTCAAGAAAATTTGGCTTTGCTTCAGAAATTTTCTCAGCTAATTCTGCAAATTCCTCCACTGAGCGAGAAAAAAAACTTGCAATTATTGGTGTTTTTGTTGCAGAGATAAACTTTTTAATTTCTTCACAAGATTCTTGAACCCCTGCTGAAGATAAACCAACTGCATTTAAGAGCCCATCTTGAATTTCAACAATCACAGGTCCTTTATGACCTGCTCTTTTATTCATTGAAATTGATTTTGTTGTGACTGCACCAGCACCACTTCTTGCAACTCTTATCAATGAAGCAGCACTTGTGCCTAAAATTCCAGAAGCAAGAATTGTTGGATTTTCTAATTTTATTCCTGAAATTTTAGTAGAAATGTCCATCAGTAATTTATTTATTCTTTAGTTAAATATATCCTCTATGTTATATCAAGTCACCCCTTTTTGTCAAATTCAACATTGACACTTTTCTTTCCAATTTAATTTCACTTTTGTGTTTAAATGTTTCCTTAGTATAATCTTTTATTCACTAAAGTTATATAAGTAATGACTATAAGAAAAAATCAAATTGAATTATGTCTGTGAGCTTTACGAATATACTAGGTTCTCGAGAAACAACAAACAAAAAGCAAAGGATTTCCTAAATGCAAAGCCATTATTGTAAATGCTGAGAGGGATAAAGTGAGATAAAATGCAACTTGATAATGAATTAAAACAGGAATTTATAAAAAGGATGGAAGAAGCCAAGGATATTCCTGAATCTTTCAAAAATTTACTATTTCCGCCTAAAGAAGAGCCTAAAGAAATTGAGTTGAAATATGGCATCAATGAAAGAGAAGAAGATATTTTAGCTGATACAATGGCCATGCCATTTCAGCCGGTAAAGCAGTTTGGTAGTAAAGGAAGGAGAAGGGTATTAAAATAAATTTGAAGGTTAGAAGATGAAGACTACTCAAAATAAAGGAAAGCTGAGAATAAAAGACTTGCCACTACCTGAAAGACCAAGAGAAAGGTTAATTAATTTTGGAGCTCACACTCTAAGTAATGCAGAACTTCTTGCTATATTACTAAGGACAGGAACTAAAGAAGAGAATGTTATAAATCTTGCTATGAGGATTTTAAAGGAATATAACTTAAAAAAACTTGCAGAAGCTTCTGTTATAGAATTAATGAAAATTCCTGGGGTTGGAGAAGCTAAAGCATGCCAAATAGCAGCAGCTTTTGAGTTAGTAAAACGTTTAGATGCTTATCCAGATAAAAAGAGAAAAATAATAAGAAATGCTGAAGATGTCACAAAAATATTTCTAAAGAGGATGCAATATTTAGATAAAGAATACTTTAGAGTTGTTTTTCTTGATACAAGAAATAAGATTATTAAACATTCTCCAATAGCTAATCCACTACTTAGATACAAGACGGTTTCTGTAGGTGGTCTCAATGAAAGCATAGTGCATCCGAGAGAGGTTTTCAAAGAAGCAAT
>JAWAEV010000007.1:0-44427 GCA_038891095.1 Candidatus Altarchaeota archaeon | reverse complement strand
ATTTAGATTATTTTATGGCATTAATAACAACTCCGCCCTTTTTCTTTTTATGAAAAAGAAAAAGTGTAGGTTGCCCAAAAAGAAAAATTATACTTATTTAGATGATTTTATGGCATTAATAACAACTCCGCCCTTTTTCTTTTTATGAAAAAGAAAAAGTGTAGGTTGCCCAAAAAGAAAAATTATACTTATTTAGATGATTTTATGGCATTAATAACAACTTTAACAATTTCCTCCTTTTCAGGGAGTTTTGCTTTTCCTTCTTCGATTTTTGGTTTTATAATTTTAACTCCGGCTTTTTCTAACTTTTTTATATTCTCCTTAACAAAAGGATTGTTGTACATTGAGTAATGCATCGCTGGCGCGATTACAATTGGAATTCCAGAACCTAATGCAGTTGCAGCAAATGTTGTAACTGGCGTGTCATCTATGCCATTAGCTATTTTAGAAATTGTATTAGAGGTACAAGGACAAATTAAAAGTAAAGATGCTTCACCATTTAATCCACAAAGCCTAACATGCTCAACTTTTCCAGAAATTTTCTCTATTACTGGATTTCCAGAAGCCCATTCCAATACATAAGGATGTAAAATTTTCTTTGCTGCATTACTCATAACGCACTCAACTTCTATTCCATTTCTTTTTAACTCTCGAATTATTTTCACTGTCTCAACTGCTGCAACACTTCCACATATTCCAAGAACGATTTTCTTTTTCATATGATTTTATAATTAGAAGGGGATTTAAAAATGATTTAAATTAATCAATCTGCTTTTTTCCATCCCTAAAACATCTCCGAAATATGCTCTCAAAATTTCGGCAACTGATGGAGCATATGAAACACAACCCAAAAATTTATAATTTTCAGAATTGAAAAATTCAGGGATAGCACCAATGCATCCTGAATTAATATGCCCTTCTAAAATTATTTTCAAAAATTCATAGCTTTTTTCTTTACCATATACATCAGTATGCATTTTAACAAAAGGTCCAAGAAGCCAAGGAATAGCAGCACCATCAAATTTATCATATGGATTGAAATTTTCATCTTTCTTGCTTAAGGTCATCACTCCATAAGGTGTTAATAATTCCTTAGAGATCACTTCTAAAATTTTCTCTTTGTGTTCTTTTGATAAAAGATTGAAGCTCAAGTCTGCTAAAATCAATTGATTTGGTCTTAGAGAGTTATCATTTAATGAGTCTTTTAGATAGGAACCATTCCAAAATTTCTCCAAAAATACAGCTTCATGATCCTTTGCATATGTTTCATAGTTAGAATAATCATCCATTAAAACTGAAAATCTATCCATTATTTTTAAGGCGTTATACCATAAACCTTGAATTTCAACAGCAAATTCTCTTCTAAGAGAAAGCATCCATGTTTTTCCATTATGCATAAGAAAGCCATTTCTTTCTTTTTCAAGATAACTTTTCATTATATCTTTCAAATTCCACCAGTATGTATGTAAAAAATTTTTGAAATTTTCCTCTCCAACATGGAGCATATATTTATAAAGCCTATCAATAAGCCAAAGTGTTGTGTCAATGTCTTCATATATTGGCTCTCCATTTAGAAATTTACTTGGCACACCATAAGTAGTTGAATTGTTAAGATATCTCTCAAAGATTAATTCAGCTTCTTTAAATTTTCCTGTTATGAATGTTAGCCCTGGTAAAGAGATCATAGCGTCTCTCCCTATCTCGCCATAGTAGGGATAGCCAGCAATAATTCCGATTTTGTTATCTCTCTTGACTAAAAATTGATTAGAATTTGCAAGAAGCGCCATTAGTGCTGATCCAAAACCAGAAGAAAAGAATCTCTCAGATTTATCAACAAAAATTTCAATCTCTTTTAAATCCTCTGTTGCTTTCTCCTTGCTATCAGCGCAGATTACAGAGATATGAAATTTAGCTTCTTCTGCTGGCTTTAGTTCAATAACAAAATGTGCCTTCCTATCTCTAAAAAAACAAATTGCATTATCTGATGAGACTATAGCATAACAACCCTTTGTTTCAATCCCAAAATTTTTTTCATTTAACTTCTCTAATGAGAAATTTTGGTCTTTAAATTTATCAGTAGATTCAACAATTTTGCACTCAACAATAACTTCAACTATGAATTTTAAGTTTCTGTTAGAAATATTTTTTATTTCATAAATAGCTATAACTCCATTCACATCAGTTGTTCTTATGCTCTTAAAAATTTTTGCAAAATTTGTTTGAAATACAAACTTTACTTCCTTTGATGAGTATTCAAAACTTTCTAAAAATTTTTCAGAAAGGTAATTTTCTCTCCCTTGGATTAGAAGATACTCATTTAAGCTTTTTATAACTATTACTCTACTATCTCCTACAAAAGAAACAAAAAAACCATGATAATTTTTTGTTGTCCTGTTTAAAATTGAACTTGAGCTATAACTTCCAAATGAATTTGTAATTAACCACTGAATTTCTTTTGCTCTCTCTAAGCCAACCTCTGAAATTTTCAACTGAAATATAGCCATTTTGATTATCTTTCTTACTTTCTAAATATTGAACAATATTTAAATATGTAATCTAATATATATACAAAAACTTGATATATAGAAAAATGGAGAACAAAATTAAAAAAGAGGATAAAACAAAGGGCGACAGATTCTTAATGGCACTTGGACTTTCATTTATTTTGTTTATTGGAATTTTAAGTATTGCTGAATTCAGTACAGCATACAAAAGTGAGAAAGTAGCAAAAAAACTTATACCAACAGCAAAAATAAAAAAAGGTATATTAGATAGCATGAATGAATTTTTCATTGAAATTGCTCTTTTAGTAATCTTGATCCTTTTTGTTTTTTCTTGGCTGTGCAACATTTTAACAGCTTTCTGAATCTAAATTATTTTCTTCTAAAAAAAAGCCAATTTTTTCCTTTGAATTTTTCAGAAGGTTTTAATTTTATTAGAGCAAATTTTCCATCCATTTTATTACCTTTAAGCTGGAATATTATTTCCATATCAGAAATTTTTTCAGGTATGAAAATTCCTTTGTCCCAGATTTTTACTTCACCTGCACCATAGTTTCCTTCGGCAATAGTCCCTTCAAAATTCGCATATTCTAAAGGATGGTCTTCTGTCTCAACAGCAAGCCTCTTTATGCCTTCTGACTGAGGTGGCTCTTTCGGCAATGCCCATGATTTTAACACTCCCTCAATTTCTAACCTTAGATCCCAATGCAATTTACTCGCATGATGTTCCTGTATGACAAAAATTTTCTCCTTTTTTGGATTATCATAATTTAGAGTCAAATTTGTTTCTGATTTTGGCTTTGGCTCATGTGTTTTTTCAAAATTTCTCTTCCTTTTATATTCTTCCAATGACATTTTATCTATGTATTTTCCTATCATTAAAGATATGTAATGACAAAAATAAAATGCAAGATTACACAAATCCGCTTTGGGTAGTGCTCCTAATTTTATTCTCAGCAATTTTTTCTTTTGAGTTCCATATAGCTGTCCCAATTTTTGAAGTTTTCTCAGGAATAATTGGAAAAAATTTATTTAGCTTGGAATTTTCAAGTTCATTTAAATATCTCTCGTTTCTTGGATTAGTTTCTTTGATGTATCTTACTGGCTTAGAAATTGACTTAAAATTAATGAGAGAAAATTTTAGGAGAGCTTTTGCATTGGGAGCATTAACTTTTTTTGGTCCGTTTATATTAATCTTAGCATCTACTTTTGCTCTGCTATCATTTAGCTTAGAAAAAGCAGTTATAACAGGAATATGTCTTTCAATGACCTCATTAGCAATAGTTTATCCCATACTAAAAGAGAGTGGTTTTTTAAAGACAAATGTAGGTAAAGTGATTCTTGGAGCAGTAGCCTTCTCGGAAATTTTCGGAATGTTGATACTAAGCCTTATGTTTTTTAAATTTAGTTTGATTAGTTTTACAGTTATAGCAATATTTCTGATATCAATATCATTACTTCCAGACATAAGTAATGCTATAATAAAAAGATACAGAAACCATTCATCTGAAATAGAACTAAAGTTCATTCTTGTTCTTCTTTTAGGAATTTCAACAATTTCAGAATTTGCAAATATAGAAGTTGCAATTTCATCATTTTTCATTGGTGTTGTAACATCAAAAGTTATTAAAGATCATGAGGACTTAGAGAAAAAATTAAGAAACTTGACATTTGGTTTTTTAACACCTTTCTTTTTCTTTGAAATAGGAATGAATATAGGAATAATGCAAGTAACACAAAATTTATTTTTAGTAATATCATTATTTTTTATTTCATATTCGGCAAATTTTATCTGCAACTTTATTTTTGGAAAGAAATTTACTCCAACGCATGCCAAATATGTAACATATCTTTTTAATATTCCATTACCTATAAGTTTGATTGCAGCTGTTTTAGCAGTCGAAGCAAAAATTTATGACTCTGTAATGTATTCCATTATTGCCATTGTAACTTTAATATCATCAGTAGTTTCTTCATTTATGATAGGTAGAAAAAGATGTGGTTTAGATATGGTCTGTGACCAATACTAAAATTTAAAAATTAAATGCACTCTTACAAATTTTATTTAGTTTGCAATCCTTGCAAAGAGGATTTTTTGCTTTGCAGATATATCTACCATGCAAAACGAGAAGTGAATTTATTTTTGCCCATGAATTTTTTGGAAAAATTTTCATTAAATCTTGCTCAATTTTTTCAGGATTTTTTTCATTTGTCAAGCCTAAGCGTTGTGAAACTCTACTGACATGAGTGTCAACTGCTATGCCCTCTACCTTTCCGAAACCATAGGTTAACACGATATTTGCTGTTTTCCTTGCAACTCCGGGTAATTTCTGTAAATCCTCCATTGTGTCTGGCACTTGAGAATTAAATTTCTCAACAAGAATTCTTGCCATAGAGATAATGTTTTTAGCTTTATTCTTATAAAATCCAGTTGATCTAATCTCATTCTCAAAAATTTCTTGCTTTGCATTTGCATAATCCTCAGCAGTTTTATATTTTTTGAATAATTCAGATGTAACTTTATTAACTCGTTCATCAGTGCATTGCGCTGAGAGTATAGTGGCAACCAAAAGTTCTAATGGATTTTTATATTTTAATTCAGTTGTCGCATTTTTGTAATCTTTTGACAAAATTTCTAAAATTTTTTCTGCTTTCCTTATTGTTCTCATTTTAAAATCTAAATATTGGATACATAAAGGGAAATTTATAACTATAACAACATAAATATAATTATGGTGAGAAAAATAAAAGTGATTTTTTTTGATATAGACAATACTCTTTATGATTCAACGCTTCAGGTTGAACAAGCAAGGAAAAACGCTGTAAAAGCGATGATAGAAGCTGGTTTAAATGCAAATCAAGAACGAGCATTGAATGAACTGAGAAAAATCGTTAAGAGACATGGTTCAAATTATAGTATGCATTATAACGAACTTGTAAAAAAATTTAATTTCGAGGAGAACCCAAGAATAATAGCTGCAGGTATTGTTGCTTATCATAATACAAAATTAGCTTTCTTAACACCTTTCCCAGAAACTGTACCAACTCTACTGAAGCTTAGAGAACTTGGGTATAAATTGGGAGTAATAACTGATGGAAAAGCAATAAAACAATGGGAGAAACTAATTCGCTTAGGATTGCAACATTTTTTTGACTTAGTTTTAATTTCTGAAGAAATTGGTATTGAAAAATCAGACGAAAAAATTTTCAAATTTGCATTGGAGAAAATTAAATGCGAACCAAGTGAAGCTATTATGGTTGGAGATAGGTTAGATAAGGATATCTTAGGCGCTAATAAAATTGGTATGCTAACGATAAAAATTTTGAGAGGTAGGTATAGCGAACAGCAACCAAAAATTAAAGATGAAAAGCCGTTATATGAAATTTCGAATTTAAGAGAAATTTTCTCAATTTTGGAAAAAATTGAAAGGAAAAAATGTTAGTAGTCTCTGCCCAACTTGAAGGAGAAATATTAGGAGCAAAATGGTCTTGGGTTATTTGCAATATTTTATGCCTGATTTTGTTTATATCTGCTGCTATTTTATCAATTGTAATAGCACTCGCTGGAATTAAATTGATTAGTTCAGAGTCTTCAATGCAAAAAAATGAGGCAAAAAAAAGGATAATTTATGGTATTATAGGCTTATTTGTTGTTATTTTATCAGTAGCAGTTATTAATTACCTTCTCAGTAGTATTAGTACTGATGTAAAACAATTTAACTGTTCCTGCACAGATATATGGAAAAATGATTCTACTCTACCATATAGTAATGCTTCCTCTGAAATGAAAGTTGAGATAATCTATCCTGGTGATGGTAGCGAACTTGAAGAAGACTTAGACATACAATTTTTGGGTTATGTCTATCAAGGTACTCCGGACTTTGAATATTCTTGGAGTTCGACACCATCAGGAATTTCAAGAAAAGTTTCAAAGGCTTATTCAATGGATAGTTTTTCAGCAAAATTAGAAAGAGGAGAGTATACAATAACATTAACAGTAGTTGATGCATCAGGAAAAACATCTTCTGATTCAGTTAAAATAAAAGTGATAATTCCAAAACCACCAGTAAAGCAAATTTAGTAATTTAATATAAAGGCTCTAACTCATTAATTGACAATCCTGTTTTGTATTTTGCTCCTTGTTTGCTATGTCTTAACATTAAAATTTTCTCTACTCTTGGAGCAATAATCCATCTGTGAGAATCCCACAAGGGAGCTACTTTTCCATCTAAACCACAATCCTTAGAAAGTCTTTGCACAAGGACATATGGACTTAAATTCTCAAGAAAATTTGCAACTAGAGTTGAATATTCCAAACTACCTAACGGTCGGTAATTTCCCTTTTTGTATTCATTTGAAAGTTTTGTATTTTTCATAACTAAAAGTGGATAAATTTTTACTGCATCTATGCCCAATTCAGAGATCAATCTCGCTGTTTCTATCATTTCCTGCGGAGTTTCATAAAAACCAAGAATAACAAACATTAAGCAGAGTATTCCTCTTTTATGTGCTTCCCTTACAACTCTTAAAATCTCTGAAATTCCATGTTGTCTGTTCATTTCCTCCATTGTGTGGTAGTGCATTGATTGCTGCCCTATCTCAAGCCAAATTTCATAGCCCTCATTTACATATCCCGCAAGTAAGTCAAGAACTTCATCCGGTAAGCAATCTGGTCTAGTACCTATCATCAAGCCTATAATATCCTCATGTGAGGTTGCAACATCATAAATTTTTTTTAGATTTCTCAAATTATTGTAAGTATTTGTGCCAAATGCGATATAAACAAAACCTTTATCACCTGCACCAACTTTTTTATAATGAGAAACTTGATGTTCCAACTGGACTTTTAAATCTGCAGAGATTACTTCTCTAAAAGATTCATATGTAAATTGCTTTGCAAAATTTGGACAAAAAACACACCCATCTTTGCTTAGCCGCCCATCTTTATTTGGACATGAAAAAAAAGCATTCATAGGGACTTTAAAAACCTTGCATCCATGAGTCTTGCGAGCATATAGGCCATATTTTGCATATAAATGGCCTTCGCTATATAATTCATCAATAATTTTTTTGTTTATGCTTCTCTCGGTTCTTATGCCTTTTATATAACCAAATTTTTCCATACTTTATTTCTTATTTAAATTCTCCTAAGGTTTTTATATCATCATCTAATAAATTAAATTTAATTGTAATATATCAGATATCAGAATGTCACAGATGCTAATTCGCAAAGGTTTAAAAAAACTTTTTTCTCTTACTAAAACAAAAATTCGTTTAGCTGAAGAGGCTAAAACTATTGAGTTGAAACCATCTCCTTTACCTTTAATAAAATTTTTTTCTGGAGAAGAGGTAAGAACAGTTGTGGAAGCAAAAGAATTTAGGGAGAGATTAACCAAAAAAATAAATTTTGAGAAAAATAGAGAAATTGCAGAGATTACTTTTCAATTGCTCGATATTATTGAAGGGGTGAAATATAAGTTTGAACCAGAAGATTGCTGTTTTTCATTAAGTGAAGAAAAACTTAGAGAGTTTGAAAATGAAAATAAGGAATTGATAATTTTAATAATGACGAAAATTTCATATCCTGAAAGAGGCATAAATTTATTTTTTGGGGAGAACACACCAGAAGGAGCGATTTTTATAAGCAAAGTGCCATCTTCAATTGCTCCACTTTTAAATTTTACATTTCATTCAAAACATTTCTTCAGAAATGGAAAATTATATCACATAACTTCTATTCTTGGAAGAAAAACGATGCTAACTACATTAATTCATTTTTCTCTTGGCGAATTTGGCGTTAAATTGAATGAGGAAAAGTGAAAGGTGCTTACATTGTCATAGCTAAACTCAAAAAAGACGAAAATTTAAAAATCGGTTCTCTTGGTAGAGTAAATTTCAGGAAGGGATTCTACGCATATGTAGGCTCTGGAATGGGAAATTTGCATATGAGAGCGCTAAGACACCTAAGGAGAGATAAGAAGCTGCATTGGCATATTGACTATTTTTTAAAAAAAGCAAAAGTTCTTAGAATTTACCTTAAAATTTCTAATGAAAAAGAAGAGTGTAAAATAGCTGAAAATCTCGCTGAAAAATTTCCTTCAGTAAAAAATTTTGGTTGCTCTGACTGTAGATGCAAAAGTCATCTCTTCTACTCAAAAAATTTTAAAAAATTATGGCAATCACTTCTTCTTAACTTTTTTCTCTTCTTCAGCTTCTGATTCTTTGTCCTTGGTTGCTACTCTTTTCTTTATTATTACCATATATAAAACGATTGCAATTATTAAAATCACTAGTATGGCGATCATCCATGTGTTAATTTCTGCTTCTGGTTTTTTCTGAGGTAATGTCGTTGTTGGCATAGCTTCTGTTGTTTCAACTATCTGCGTAGTTGGGGTTTCCTCAATAAAGGTAGTTGTTGTAATTTTTCTTAGAGTTGTTTTAGTTGTCTCTTCAATTGGTGTTGTTCTCTCAAAAGCAGTTGTTGTAGTTTTGAATGTTGTCTCCTCTATTGTTGTTGTTACTTCCTCCTTTGAACTAACAGATAGTTTATAAGTGTATTGCTGATATCTTGTTTTATCAAGTTCTATCTCATAAGTTCCTGGCTTTGTAGGACAAAACCCGAATGTACCTTCTCTGTCTGTGAGACCATAGAAGACCTTTTCTTTGTTAAAGTATATATCAACATCAACATCTTTAAGAACATCATTTGTTGTTTTATCTCTCACAGTAATCACAATACACTCGCCAAGAGTTGGTCGCTCGGGACTAAAGGAAAGCGAAAAATATCTTCTTCTTGCTAATGTTGTTGTGGTTGTTTCTGTTGTTGTTGTGGTTGTTTCTGTGGTTGTAGTTGTCTCTACTGTTGTGGTTGTTGTGGTTGTTTCTGTGGTTGTGGTTGTCTCCTCTTGCGCTAAAACAGAAGTTGAAATTCCAACTAAAAATACGCACATTATCAAAACCATCAAAATTAAGTTACCCCTAAATTTGAAATTTCCATTGTTTTTATGTTCCATTGTATTTATCAATAGATTTTTTAGTATAAAAATATTTCTATGTCTATTTAATATAAAAAAAGATATATTTTAGGGAGAAGATTACAAAAATGAATGCTCCTGAGGTTGTGAAAATTTTAAAGGTCAGAAATGAAGGCTATAAAGTTAAGTCATTTGTTCTTGATAAGAAGATTAAAATAAAGGCCGGACAATTTGCAATGGTGTGGATTCCTGACTTTGGAGAAAAACCATTTAGTTTCTCAAATACTTCAGAAAATGTTGAATTTATTGTAAAGGAAGTTGGGGAATTTACAAGAAAATTTTGTTCAATAAAAAAAGGAGAACTCTTAGGAATTCGCGGGCCTTATGGAAATGGTTTTAAAATTTCTGGAAAAAATATCTGCATAGTTGCTGGAGGAGTTGGAATTGCTCCGTTATTGCCACTCATGCAAGAATTAAAAAGAAAAAAGAAAGCAGTTTTTATTTTATTTGGAGCAAAAAGTAAGAAAGACATACTTTGCGTTGATAAAATAAAAAAATATAGTCACTTGATAACAACAGAAGATGGCTCTCTTGGTAGGGAAGGTTTATGCACAGATTGCTTAGAAGAAGTAATAGAAAGCAAAGGAATAGATCAAATTTATACTTGTGGTCCAGAAAAGATGATGAAAAAAGTGATGGATATAGCACTAAAAAAAGGGATTTCATGTCAGCTCTCATTAGAAAGGTATATGAAATGTGGCGTTGGAATATGCGGTAGTTGTTGTATTGATCCAATTGGCTTAAGAGTTTGTAAAGACGGCCCAATATTTACAGCAGAACAATTAAAAAATACTGAATTCGGGAAATACAAAAGAAATTCATTTGGAGCTAAAGAAAATGTATGACCTTATAATAAAGAACGCAAGGATTTTATTGTTTGGGAATATCTTTAAAGGCGCTATAGCAGTGAAAAATGGTAAAATTTCAAGGATTGCAAGAAATTTTTCAGATAATTCTGCAAAGGTTATAGATGCTAAAGAAAATTTTTTACTTCCAGGAGCGATAGATGTGCATGTGCATTTTAGAGATTTTGAAGAAAAACATAAGGAAGATTGGTTTACTGGCTCAAAAGCAGCTGCAGCTGGTGGAGTAACAACAGTTCTTGACATGCCGAATAATAAACCGCCTATAACAAATATAAAAAATTTAGAAAAAAAGAGAAAACTTGCGGCTAAGAGATCAATTGTTGATTTCGGATTTCATTTTGCAGCAACTTCTGAAAATTTAGAAAGCATAAAAAAAGTTAAAAATGTAGCATCTGTAAAATTTTATATGGGAACGACAACAAATGATTTGTTAATTAGAGAAGCAGAAATTTTTGAGTATTTTAAAATTTTAGCAAAGAAAAAAATTCCTGCAACAATTCATTGTGAAGATGAGCAAATGCTACAATACTATAAAGAAAAAATTTTAAAATTTCAAAAAGATGATGCTATTGCATATGCAGATTCAAGGCCTAATATCTGTGCTTCTTCAGCGATGAATAAAATAATTTATTTCTCAAAATTTTCAAAAACAAAAGTCCATTTTTGCCATGTTTCAACTTCTGAGGAAATTGACCTTCTTAGAAGACATCCATTCTTTTGGCTTAGTGCTGAAGCAACTCCACATCATCTGTTTCTCACGAGGAAGGATCTTAAAAAGCTGGGGACATTTGCAAAGATGAATCCTCCACTGAGAAGTGAGAAGGATAGAGAAGAATTATGGGATGCTATAAACAAAAATTTGATCAAGATTATTGCAACGGATCATGCACCACACCTAAAAGAAGAGAAGTCTAAGGGCATATGGGATGCACCTGCCGGTGTTCCTGGAGTTGAGACAATGTTGCCTTTGCTCTTAAATGAAGTTTCAAAAGGTAATTTATCCTTGCAAAAATTAGTAAAACTTATAGCTGAGAACCCAGCAAAAGTTTTTTCAATTAGAGGAAAAGGTAAAATCCAAGAGGGATATGATGCTGATTTATTGATAGTTGATATGAAAATTAAGAGGAAAATAAATGCTGAGAAACTTTTCACAAAATGTAAGTGGAGTCCATTTGAAGGTCTTACTGTTAAAGGCATGGTGATAAAAACTTTTATTAGGGGCAATCTTGTTTTTGATAATGGGGAGACTCTTAAAAACTCTGGAAAAGAAGTTAAATTTATGAAAAAATGAAATTCAAACAGGTTATTCTTGTTAGAAAAGATTTAAAGCTCAGTAAAGGAAAATTGGCTGTTCAAGTAGCACATGCATCAGTGTCAGCTGCAGAGAAGAGTAAATTCAAAAATTTATGGCTCAATGAAGGCCAAAAAAAAGCTGTTCTAAAAGTTGAAAATTTATCAGAACTTGAAAGAATTTATGAAATTGCAAAAAAAGAAAATTTACCTGTTGTGATGATCGAAGATGCAGGTCTTACTGAGTTGCCAAAGGGCACAAAAACTTGTATTGCAATAGGGCCTGAAGAAGAGCAGAAAATAGACAAAATTACAGGTAAGTTAAAATTGCTATAATTTTTTTTATAGTTACAGAACATCATCTAAATTTACTTTAACCCATCATTCTAAGCCCAGCAAAAGCACTTTCTTCTTCTGGTGAGTAGTGCAATGCGCTTGAGTTTGCACCTTCAGAAAATTCTCTAAGTCTTTTTACCATTTTTACTGCTGCTTCAACAGCATTCTTAGCATATTCAACTCTCTCATGCGCTTCTAAATGAGACATACCTGGACCTGAAATTCCTAAGCCAACAGGTTTACCATACTCTATGCTTAAGTCAATAATTTTTCTTGAAGCTTGCTGAGCAATAAGTTCATCATGCTGTGTCTGGCCTTCAATTACAGCGCCTAAAGCAACAGCAGCATCTATGTTGCTGTCTTCTAAAATTTTTTTCAGAGCTAATGGTATGTCAAAAACTCCAGGAACTTTTAAAATTTTAACAACTTCTGCTCCAAGAAATTTTGCATGTTCTTTTGCTAATTCTAACATTGCATATGTAATTTCATAGTTAAATTCAGAAACAACAATTCCAATTTTTACTTCCATCTGATTCATTTTCTTATCACCCTCATTTTCTTTATTTTTAATTGAAGAAATTTTTTCATTTGTCTCTGAGACCCATTTCATAAATGTAGATGCGTCCATAATATTATAGCATTATAAGAATATTACCAAGTCATAAAGGCCCAACATCTTCACTACCTTGCCTTTTTCCCATACCTGCATACTTCGCAAGCATTTCTGGATGAAAAAGCAAATTTATTGCATTTATTGCATGCTTTCTTGCTCGATCTTCGCATATTTTTATAAGTTCTTTGCTGTTTTTTGCTTCGTCTTCATGTACAAAAACTTCTAGGATATGTTTATTTGTCATTAGCTGAGCTATCATTATGCCTTGGGATGCTTCATGAGCACAGAGCTTGTCAATTTCTTCTTTTCCAGGCATCCCAAAAACAATGACAATATCGCATTTTTCCTCCTCTATGAGTTTTTTTGCTTCCACAGGTAAATCTTTAATTCCAGGGACTGTTCTTTTTACTATTGCAACACTTGCATGTTTTTTTATCTCATCAATAGCAACTTTCGCCATATCATATCTTGCAAATGTTGTGTCAACTATGCCAATTTTCGCCATCTTTGTTGGAGCGCATGAGAGCTTTCCGGTCAGAGTTATGCGGGGGACGAGATTCGAACTCGCGCAGGCCTTCGCCACAGGATAACTCATAAAAATTTTATGTTATCTTAAGTCCTGCCCCTTTGGCCAGCTCGGGCACCCCCGCATCCTAGGCATTATTTTATTTTTTGTGCATTTTGTGCACAATAAATAAATTTTGTAATTTGAACTTTATATAATCTTTTAGAATTAATGGATATAAGTTACCATTATAGTTTTTCGCCACATTTAAAACAATATTTTTCTCCCTTCAAATTTGCAGTTTTGCATTTATTGCATAGCAAAAATACTTTCCTTTCTTTTTCCTCTGTTTTATTAACTCTGAATATAATTGCTCCAAGAACACCACCAATCATTGTCAGGAGAATTGAAAAAAAATTCCAAAAAATAAAAATTCCTGTAAAGATAATTTTTGCAAAAAAATTCCATGAATGAATTTCACTATATAAGAGGAAGGATAACAATGCAGATCCAAAAATTCCTGAAAAAAGTCCTGCTAAAAAACCATGCTTTATATCACCATTAGAGAATTTTCCTGAAATAATTCCAACTATAAGAGGCCCAAAAATCGGTATAAAACTTAGGATAACATACAAAAGTGAACTAAAAAAAATTCCAAAAATAAGTGAGAGTGCTCTATTAAATTTTTGCATTGCTCTTCAAATTTTAAATTCCAAAATTGTTTTGGTTAGAAGCTCTATTGCATTATTTACATCTTTAATGTTGAATACCCCAGTGGAACTATGTATATACCTACATGGGATTGAAACAACTCCTGTTGGGATACCCTCTCTTGTTAAGTAGATTATAGCACCATCTGTCATTCCGCCTTCTAAGAGATCTTCCTGATATGGGATTCTATATTTCTTTGCTATTCTCTCCAGTAAAGCTCTTAATTTTGGGTGAGTTATCACACCTCTACCACATGATTCTGTTATTGTAATTGAAGGTCCCTTTCCTAACTTCAAGCTTGATTCAGTTTCTTTTATTTGTGGAGTATCACCCGCGAGAGTTGTATCAATTGCAAAAGCATAGTTAGGATTTATTTTAAATGCAGATACTCTTGCTCCCTTTAACCCAACTTCCTCTTGAGTTGTGCCAACAGCATATACTTCTGCTTCTATATTCTTTGGAATTTTTTCCATGACTTTCAAAAGGACATAACAGCCTAGTCGATCATCAATTGCTTTTCCATAGAATAGTTCATCAGACATTCTACCAAATAATGCTGAAAAAACTATCGGATCACCAACAGAAACCCTTTTCTTTGCCTCTTTTTCATTTTTTGCGCCAATATCAATAAACATTTCCTCGCTTTTTACAATTTTTTCCATTTCCTCTTTCTCCTGCAAATGTGGGGGCTTTGCACCAATAACACCATAAACATCTCCACTTCTAGATTTAATTATTACTTCCTTGCCAAGAAGAATTCTATCATCTATGCCCCCAATTTTCACAAAGCTTAGATAACCTTCTTTATTTATATGCTTTACCATCAAGCCAATTTCATCCATATGAGCAGCAAGCATTATTTTTAATTTACCTTTTCCTTTCTTACCAGTAACATTGCCAAATGAATCAACTTCAACAGTTTCACAACTTTTTTTCAATTCAGAGACCATTACTTCTCTAACATTGTCTTCAAATCCAGAAATTCCATCAACTCTACACAGATTTTCTAATAATTTCAAATCTTCAATTTTTATTTTCATTTTGAATTCTATTTCTTATCCATTTCTTATCCTTATAGTATTAATTTTTATAGTGTTAATTTAATTATATATAATGTTGTATATATTTATTATAGCGACATTTATTTTAATAAAATGGCTCTGTCTTTTGGTAAGGTAAATTTTGCAACTTGCGATAAAAATTTTCTTAATCTCCTCTTTTTATTGTCTAAATGATTGGATTTTGTAGAGAAAATTGATAAAAAGATGAATCTGAAATTAAAAGATAAGATAGAATAACAAAATGACTGTTCCACAAAAGGAGCAAAGTGATGAATGCCCAAAATGTAAAAGTCTAAATTTAGTGACAGATTACAAGCATGGTGAACTTATCTGCAGAGATTGTGGCTGTGTGATTAGTGATGAAATTTTTGATTATGGCCCAGAGTGGCAAGCATTTGATGAAGATCAGATAAGTAAAAGAGCAAGAGTTGGTTCGCCAATCAAATATGCAAAACAGAGCATTGGCCTAACAACTGAAATTGATAAATATGATAGAGACATCCGTGGAGGCAAAATACAACCAGAAAGAAAAGCTCAGCTATATAGACTTAGAAAATGGCAACGCCGATCAAGAATGTCAGATTCAATCCAGAGAAATTTATCAATTGCCTTACCAGAGTTAGATAGGATGTGCTCACATCTTGGAATACCTACAAACTTGAAAGAAGAATGTGCTGTCTGGTATAGAAGAACACTAAACAGTAATCTTGTGCGTGGAAGGTCAATTGAAAGTGTAATTGCTGCAATTATATATCTTATCACAAGAAAGCATCAAATTCCAAGCACATTAGATGAACTTGCAGAAGTTTCCGGAGTAGAAAGAAAAGAAATTGGCAGAAGTTATCGCTTTATATGCAAGAATTTGAAAGTTAAGATGCCAACTTTGAGCCCAATTGACTATGTCCCAAAATTTGCATCAAAACTTGGAATTTCAGGTGAGACTGAAGCAAAAGCAATTGAAATCCTTGAAAAAGCAATAAAAAAAGGTATTATCTCAGGCAGAGGCCCAACAGGAGTTGCAGCAGCTGCAATTTACTTAGCCGCAAAATTGACAAAAGATAGACAAACGCAAAAAAGAATTTCAATAAAACTACCAGGGGTTACTGAAGTTACTATTAGAAATAGATATGAAGAATTAGCTCGCGAATTGGGTATAGATATATAAGCTAGCGATATTACAACAATGAGACATTAATTTTTACTTTACTAAACACATTCAAATTTATGAGAAATTTCAAGAATTATAATAAAAAAAATAAGATAGTTATTGAGGGTTTTGTTAAAAGTGGCTTAGGTGAGGGTGCTTACTATATAAAAATTTATTCTGAAAAACTGCGAGATAAACTGCATTTTACTCCTTATTTAGGCACACTGAATATAAAAGTTTGCTCCTCTGAAAATTTAAAAAAATTTGTTACTTTCTCCATAGCCCCGTTTTCAGAGAATGGCAAATTTTTTGGGAAAGCAAGTTTAATTCCTGCAAAGATTTCAAAAGATTTAATGAGTGAAAAATGCTATATAATTATCCCTGAGATAACACAACATAAGAATGAAATTGAGCTCATAAGCAAAAAAAATCTTAGAAAGGCTTTAAAGCTGAAGAATAATGATAAGGTAAAAATTGAAATTTCTTTAGATTAAAATTTGTGATTATGTAAAAACCCACAAAATTTAATGGATCTCTCACTAAGCTCACTAAAGCTCCACTTTTATAACTTTACCATTTGGCTTTTCCTCAGAGAAAACTTCTGCTTTGAATTTATATATTTTAACTTTTAAATTTTTCCATGAATCTGAACTTAGACCTGCTTTCATGCATGTGTGGGAAAGAAATTCCTCTTCGTTCCATTTCCACTCAACTGGAACTTGTGGTAATAATAAACCCCTCCTGCTTTCGAATTCTGCTATTAATCCGTCTCTACCAATTTCAATCTCATGTAGATAATCTTCTGGATTTTTAACTTTTATCAACTCTGGAGGAGTTAAAATTGAAACCTCAACAATTAAATGCTCAAGTTCTTCTCTTCTTATTGGTGGAAATCTAGGGTCACGAAATGCTGACAAAATCGCTATTTCCTTTATTGCATTTCTTAGAGGCATTATCCCTTCAATATAGCCAATACAGCCTCTAAGCTCATTACTTGGATATCTCTTTAATGTAACAAAAATTCCCCGTTCTTCATTCAGTAACTCTAAATCCGGAATTTTTACATCAACATTAGAGAAATGTGCCTCAATAAATTTTCTTGCTAACTTAACTAATATTTTTCCATCATTAAGTGTAACATCACTCATTTTTAGCCCAGTCAAGTATTTTCTGATAAAATGCATATCTCTCCTTATCTTTTATAAATTCATTTACCTGTTCAATTGGTAATTTTTCAAGCAGTTTATCAACTATAAAAACAAACTCTCTTTTCTTTTCATCATTAGCATTCTCATTTGAGAGCACCTCCTCATAAATTTTGAAATCTTCACTATTGCGGAAATTTTTAATATCTTCTTCTCTTAACTTTTCTAAAAGTTCGTCAACCATTGCTTTGAACTTGTTAAATTCCTCATTTGAAATTTCTTTTTTAATTTTAGTCCCTGCCGCTATATTTTCTTTTTCTCTTTCAATTTTTTTTAATCTATACTCTAAATCTTGCATACGCCAATAGCTCATCTCCTGAATTTTTGGCTGTTCCTCAAGTTTTTCTTCAACTTCCTCAACTTCTTCAGTATATTTAAAGAGAACTCCAATAACCATCAATATCACACCTAACGCGAGTAAAGCTACTGTATCAATACTCATCACATGAAAAAGTTTATATAGAGAATATAACACTACTAACAAACCAATAACGAGAAGTACTAAACTTATGTGTTTACTAAAAGAAAATTCAATTTTTCTCATTTTATCTTTTGCTCTAATGCTTCAATTTTCTCAAGTATACTCTTAAAGAAATCTCCAAGTTCTTTGTTAAATTTTTCTTCTGTTACATATCTTTTCTGCTCAATCTTTGAAAGCTCTGTAAGTTCATCATCAATCTCAGTTACTCTTCTCTTCATAATTTCTTCAAGTTTTTTTGATTCCTTTAATGATTCCCTTATTTCAGGGAGTATCTCATCAAGCTCTTTTTTCTTCTTTTCTAAATCTTCTTTAATTTTTTCAATAGAACTGAGTTTATCATTAAATTCCTTTTGTAATGAATTTAAATCTTCTTTCTTTGCAACGCTCTCAAAATTTGCTTTTAAATTTTCAGAGTCTTTCATTAAATCATCAAACCTATTTTCAAGAACTTTAAATTCCTGAGATAGTTTCATTAGATCACTAAATGTTTTTTGAGTTTTTACGAAGATATTCTCGACCTTATCTGCATGCTGACTTATAACTGTCTGTAATTTTTTCATATTCATCAGTTCTCTTTTTACTTCTTCGTTAAGTTCTATTAAAGACTCCACTCCTCGAAAAGTTTCCAATGTCGCTCTAATATCTTTTATCTCTTTTGTTATGTAATCTATAAGAGACTTATCTGCTTTTTCTTTTGCTTCTATTGTTTGAATTTTTGCATTCTCTTTTTCAACTTCCATCATTAGTTTTTCTGGTTGTACTTGCTCGACAAGTTGTGCTGCCTTCTCTGCTTTCACCATTATTTTATTTATGTCTCTTTCTCTCTCAACATTAGCTCTTCTTAACTCACCAATCTCTTCGCTTATTCTTTGAAATCTTTCCTCATTTACTTTGTTTATCTGTTTTACAACTTCAAATTCTGCTATTAGCTTATCAACATCCATTCGCATTTTTCTTAGCTCATCTATTTGTCCTGAAAACTCTGTTGGAGGCGTCTCCTCTTGTGGTTCATCAACCTTCTCTCCTTCTCCAGCTATATTTTGCTGTATTAGCATGTCAATCTCTTCTTGTTCTTTTTTCTCCTTTTTGAAAAATCCTGGAATTTTCATCTTTATTTATAAACCATAATACGCACTAGGTATATTCAAAGCTGTAAAAATTGCGAGAACGATCCTGAAGAGAATCATAGAGAATATAAAACCAGATATCAATACGAATGCAAAACACCTAACTGAGAATCTAAATCCAAATCTAGATTTAATACCAATATAGAGAAGTAAAACACTATACATTGTCAACAAAAGATAAAGAACATGAGTTTCACTTATTATCATAAAAAATCCGCCAATCAACTCTGGAATTGAGGAATAACCAATTACTGTTAGTGCCTCTTCACGACTTACAGTCCTTTTGACTATTTTTTCTCCGAATAAGTATAGAGTATAGCTCATTACAAATATCGAGAAAACTCCTGAAGGAACTATACCAATTAAATAGTAGGGCAATGCTATTGAAAATGCTGTAAATGGAGGTACCTTATCAACAAATAATAAATGCCTTAAGAAATAACCAAAAAAGGTGAATAAACCAAAAAAAAGCAAGTAAGTTAGCATTTCATCTACTGGCTTGATTCGGACATTTCTAAAAAATTTTTCAGTTGTTTTTGGATTTAATAAAGTAATTAGATCATTAACCAGTTCTTTGGGATGTAGTTCCATTTCTATTTATTTATTATTTGATGTTTCATACTTGTTTTATTAAACTATTCTAAAATTAAGTATAAAAATGTTTAAGCTTGTAATTTTTTCAAGGAGTGATATAGCTGGTGAGAACATTGGAAAAATTTTAGTTGATAAATACAAATTTAATGAGGTAAATGAGAAGTTGCATAGAAAAGATGATTTGCTACTAATGCAAATTGATTCTGAAATTATGTATCTCACAGAATTTAATTTAAAACCAGAAGTTTGCATTGTGGCATCTAAGCATTCATCAGAATCTAAAATGCCTTGCTTGACTTTGCACTCAACTGGAAATTTCTCAATTGCAGAATTAGGTGGCAATAGCAAAGAACTTGGGATTTCACCAGCATTATATATCAGTACGGCACTTAAAAATTTAAAGAAAAATTCAACTCATGTTGAATGTGAGATATGCCTTGAAGCAACACATCATGGACCAACTCAGTTGGATTTTCCAATTATGTTCATAGAAGTTGGCAGTAGCTTAAATGAATGGAAAAATTTAAATCTTTGTGAAATTATCGCAGATACAATCTACGAAACATTAACAGAAAAACCAGAAAAAAAAGATGTTGCAATAGGTTTTGGTGGAGGGCATTATTGTAGAAAATTCTCTCAAATTGAAAATTTTGCCTTGGGCCATATCTGTGCAAAATATAACCTCTGTAATGTCGATGGGAAAATTATCCATGAAATGATTAAAAAAACAATTCCATCACCAGAATATGCATTAATTGAAAAGAAAGGTATGGGTAAAGAAAAGAAAAGAATTCTCGAGTTATTAGAAAAAACAAATTTAGAGATTAAATTTATTTAATTCAAACTCGCGCTATTTTTAATCTATTTTTTATCTCATCTAACTCTTTATCTAATCTATCTCTCTCGGCTCTTAGATCTTCAATTTTTTTCCACTCTTTTTCCATTTCTTCAAAAATTTCCCAACCACCGCCTTCCTTTTCAGTTAATTTCTCCATATTTTCTCTTTCTATTCTAAGCTTCTGTTCTATTTCAGATTTTTGCTCTTCAAGAATTTCAATTTTTCTTTTCAGGATTTCCATCTCTAATGGCTGCAATTCTGCTCTTATGGCATCTCTTTGCTTCTTTAAATTTTCAATTTCAGATTCAAGAGTATTTTTTTCTTCTTCAAGTTTTCTTTCAAGTTCTAATCTTCTCTCTTTAATTTCCTCCTCTATTTTTTTTCTCTCTGCCCGAATTCTTTCTATTTCTGCAATTTCTTCTGTCTCTACCTTTTTATCAAATTCTAACTTTTTCTCAAGTTCTGAAATTTTATCAAGAATCTCTTTTTCTTTACTTTCAAGAATTTCTAAATTCTTCTTGTGTTCTTCCTCTTGCTTTCTTAATCTCTCTTTTTCCTCTTCCTCCTGTTTTTTTAACTCTTCTGCTTTTTTTAAGAGTTCATCTCTTTGTCTATTTAATTCATTTTCCATTTGCTCTCTCTCCTTCTCAACTAAAATTTTCTGCTCCTCTTTAGCCTCAATTAATTTATTCCACGCCCTTTTTATTACCTCTTCTTGCTCTGATAACTCTTGCATTCTCTTTTTGCTCTCCTCTGAATATTTCTTTGCCTCTTCTTCAAGTTCTTCCTTCTTTCTCTTTAATATTGCTAATTCCCTATTTAGGATTTTCCTCTCAGTTTCAATTTCTTTTAGTTTTGCTTCTTCTTCTTTTTCTTTTTCAATTAGAGCCTGTTCCTTTTTTAGCAGTTCTTCCTCTCTAAGCTTTAACTCTCTTTCTTTTTTTGTTAGCTCATCTTCCTTGATTTTTCTTTCAGCTTCAATTTCTTCTTTTTCCTTTCTTAGTTTTTCCCATTCTGATTTAAGTTTTTCTTTTTCCTTTTCTAATTCCTGCTTTTCTTTTTCAAGTTCTGAAATCTGTTTTTCTCTTTCTAAAAGCTCCTTTTCTTTCTTCTTAAGCTCATTCTCTTTATTTTCAACTTCTGCTCTCTTAGCTCTAAGCTCCTCCTCTTCTATTGTTTCTTCTTCAACCCTTTTATTTAACTCTGCTTTTTCTTCATTAAGTTTTAGTGTTTCTTCGGTTAGTTTTTGTTTTTCTTCTTCAAGTTTTTCTCTCTCTTTTTCTATGCCTTCAAGCTCTTTTGATTTTAAGTTTAGCTTTTGTTCTAAGGAGAGTAAGCTAAGTTCTCTCAATTTCATCTGTTTGTCTCGCTCACTTTTTTGAATTTCTATTTTCTCCTTCTGTTCATTGAGCTTATTCCATTCATCAAAAAGATCTATTTTTTCTTTGTCTATTTCTTTTGTTTTTTCAATTTCTTTTGCCTTTGATAGAAGCCCCATTTTATCTCAATAGACTAATTTTTTATTTTGTTTATCTTTAACAATTATAAAATCCACTCATCATCAGTTATTCTCCTCTGACATAGAATCCATCTTCTGCGCATCTTCATATTCCTTGTTCTTAAGTTCTTCTTTTAGTTTTTTTATTTTTTCTTCTCCTTCACTTATGTCTTTGCTTCTATCCAAAATCCTCAGCCATTTATCTCTAATTTTTCTGAGCTCTTCATAAAGTCTATCCTTCTCCTTTTTTATTTCTTCTCTTTTCTTCCTCTCCTCTATCTTCTTCTCCTCTCTCTTTTTTTCATATTCATCCATAAGCTCTAACTCATGCAATTTCAATTCTTCTTGACGATATTTTTCTCGCTCTTTCATTAGTTGCTCTCTTATGTTCTTCCTCTTTTCAATTTCTTCTCTTATTTCATTCTTTATTTTTTCGATTAATTTCCACTCTGCTTCATATAACTCTTTATCCTTAGTTAAAATTCTTTTTTCATCTTCTTGTATTTCATCCCATATTTTCTCAATTCTATTTATGCTCTGTGTTATCTCCTCCTCTTCCTTCTTCATATCCTCAATTATTCTTTCTCTCTCCTCCTCGCTTTTCATTCTTTCACTTTGAATTTGTCTTAATAAAGGCTCTTTCAACTCAATTAACTCTTGCTTCTGAGCATTCAATTTTTCTTTCTCTCTGTCATAGATATCACTCCGCAGAAGAATTCTTAGCCTTTCATATCTACTTAAAAGTTCTAACACATGGGCTTTTTTCTCAATTCTAGCTTTTTCCTCTTCCACCTCCTTAGCTTTTTCTCTCTCCGCTTCAATGAGTTTAATTCTTTTGTTTTCTATCTCCCTTAATTTCTCTTCATGCTCCTTCTTTATGATCTCACTTCTCTTTTCAAGTTCTTCTTTCTGTGATTTTATTCTGTTTCGTAATTCTTCCTCATATTCTTTTAGAATTTCTGATTTTTTTTCATCCCACTCGGAAATTATTGCTCTTTCCTCTTCTTTAATTTTTCCTTCCTCAAGCCTTTTAATGAGATTTGATATTCTTGAATTTAGAGTATCAAAGTAAAGATCAACGACTCCAAACATTCCTTCTTTTAGGTTATCTGAAGCTAATTTAAGCTCTATTTCAATATCAAAAGTATCAATACCTAACTTTTTAATCTCGTTTATTTTCTCTGTAAATGAATCTAAATTCTGAGTGTATTGATCATATTTTTCTAAGGTTTCATTATCCAATCCTTGAATGCTATGAAGTGGTGGCCTAAATTTAATGAAGTATGGAATCCCTCTATTATATTCAGAATTTTGTATAATGCCCTCACCAATTGCTGCCTTAACTACACACCTATGGAAATCTTCACCATATTTTAGCTTAATTCTATTTAAGTCACCTTCATACCTTGCCCTCATCTGAATTTCTGTTCCAATGTTTGCCTTTATTTCTCCTACAAAATCTGAAAGAACTTGTGAAATTAATATTATTCCAACGCCCCATTTTCTAAATTCCCTAACACCTCTCTCAATCCAAGTTAATCCCTTTCCGGTGCCACCGAACTTTGGTAAAATTCTATGAATTTCATCATAGATTAGAAGTAATTTTAGCTCTTGACTTTCTTCTAAATTTTCACTATAGATCGTATCAATTGTATTCACTATGAAATTTTCAAGTTCGGTTGAATTTAATTTATTTAAGACAAAAATTGTTATTTCCCCTGGATTAATAAGGTCTTTTATTTTAATTTTTTCATATGGGTCATTAACTATATGAATATTACCCTTGAAGTTTCTCGCTTGTTTGACACTCATCCCAAAATAGCTATAAAGCTGAAGTATTTTTGGGTCTGTGTTCTTTTTGAGAAATCCTGTCCACTGAGCTGTTGGATCAAAAACAACTGCAGAAGCACCCTTTATTAAGGCTTCCTCAACAAGAATTTGCGCAGCAATTGTTTTTCCAGATCCAGTTGCACCTGCAACAAGAGTATGTTTTTTTAACTCATCTAAATTAACAAATGCCTTTATATTTGTTTCAGCAATTCTACCAATAAATCCAGATCTTAAGCCAGATTTTGGCAGAGTCTCAAATTTTATTTTCTTTAGTATTGAGTAAAGGTAGCGTCTTCTTCCAAGTTTCTCTTTTCTATAATAGAAAAATAAAAATGAAAACAACCACAGCACAAGTAAAATGAAAAGGAAAAGTGCAATTTTGCTTGGAGTTATTTGACTTAATATCGGTGTGAAGATTTCTGTCCATGGTTTATGAACTGAAATTTCCACAGTATCAGAAGCAGCAAGTTTTTTAAGTCCAGCTTCGTTATAATAGACATTCCCTAAAATTTTGTATCTTCCTTCAAGTGTGTCTGAAGTTATTGGAAATTCTATCAATGTTGAAGTACTTTCACTAAAACTCAATTTTTTGACTGCAATCAAAGAATTATCCAATGATAATAGAGAAATTTCAAGTTCGCCATCTATCTTTTTTCTACCTTTTTTTTCAATTGTTGTCTTAATATTTAGAGTTTCTCCTGGCTTAATTTCTTTTTTTACTGGCTCTATCTTTAAATTTAGAGAAATTTCTTCAGTAACCTTTGCAATTTCTAAATTTACAGGTATGCTATAACTTATGCCCTCACTCTCAATGAGAACTTCTCCTAAATATAAACCTTCAGGAGCATCCTTTCTTATTGCCCCTTTAATTTCCAAATTTGATATGCTTTTTGGCTTTATTTTAGTCCAGACTTTATTAACAGTTGGTAGCACACCACTTAAATTCCCACCTATTCCTTGGACTCTTACTGTAATTTCTTTTTCTTGAGTATTTTCTAATGTAATCTGATACTCAAAGATGCCCCCTGGGACATTACTTGCGAAAATTTTTTCAGGTTTTATTATTAGATTGCCCTCTATCTGAGCAAAATTTGATAAACAAAGGAGAATTATGACGAATGCAACTATGCTCATTAAAATTTTTCCATTTAATTTGTTAGTTTTCATTCTAATTTTAATTCTAATATACTTCCTCAGTGGTTTCAGTTTTTTTAGTTAATGTGAAAGGTACTTCCCTTGGATAAATTACAACTCCTTCACTTGTTATTTTCATTGGTCTAATGTCAGAATTTATTTTCGCACCCCTGATCTTGACAACCCATATGCATCTTTCTGTATGAGCTTTGTACCTTGACCAAAAAAGCACGATAAGTCCGTCAGCTAAGAAATGCTCTTGTTGAAATTTCATATGATGAAATGTATCAGATAACTCTGCAGTCATAAGTAAAGTGCATCTCTCTTTTTTCATAAGTTCAAGGAAACGCAACAAATGTAGTCTTCGAGTTATTTCATCCTTGAAAAGATAATTAAACAAAGTTAATGAATCAAGTACAACTCTTTTTGCATTTATGTCTCTTAGTATATCTCGCATTATTCCAAAGTCAACTCCTAAATCAACATCGGTTCTCTCAAAAATTTCTCTACCTAAGATCCTTAATGTTCCCTTTTCTTCATATTTTTTTAAATCCCATCCAAAGCTATTAGAATATTCTTCAATATCAGCAACTGTATCTTCTATTGTTATATAAACTCCTGGTTCATCAATTTTAACTCCGGAGTAAACAAATTGCATAGCCAAGCTGCTTTTTCCTATTCCAGGTGGGCCAGAAATTACAGTAGTTGAACTCTCTGGAAAACCACCACCTATTAACTCATCTAAACCCTGAACTCCTGATGGAATTTTTCTTCTCATTTTTATAACACCATGCTCAAATTCTATTGTGTATCGATATTTTATCTATCTGCTATATATTCGCCTTTATGAAGGACATATCCTTCTTTAATAGATGAAATTCTCTATTGTCAATTGCTTTAGAGTCGATGGATAGCAACATTCTTGAGTTGCTCAAAGAGACAACATCCTTCAAATTTTGAACAAGTTTCAAAATTTCCACAAAACTATTTTGGATTATTAAGTATTCTACACCATCAATTAGAACTATACCATCGTCTGCTTTTTTTATAAATTCTTTTATTGTATGACTTAATAGCACTAAATCCCTTGGATCAATACATCCATTATAACTTCTCTCATGTGTGAGCCAAATTATTGGAGTTTTCTCTAGTTTATAATTTTTTC
Organism: Candidatus Altarchaeota archaeon; assembly: GCA_038891095.1. GTDB lineage: Archaea > Altiarchaeota > Altiarchaeia > IMC4 > QMZM01 > JAWAEV01. The sequence goes on along the minus strand of JAWAEV010000007.1, from coordinate 18,491 downwards.
TAACTTCTTCAGGATTTTTTCTTGTTATGTATAAACCAGCTATGCCATGATTTATCATATCAAGAAAAATTTCATTGCTCTTTATAGGTTTTTCCTCATCAATTAGATATGTTTGTCCTTTCTCAAGTATATGCCTTGGCTTTTCTTCTGATCTATGCTCAATTACAGGCTCTATTGGAACAAAACGATAAACAAACCCCTTCTTCATTGGTAGATAGAGGAGATAAGCACCAATGGTTAGAGAAATTGCAATGAGTGTTCTGCCCATAGTTCCGAGTAGCTCATAAAAAGGATTTGAAAAAAACATTAGATAAATGCTCGAAATATTGAAAAGTAGAATGCTAAAAACGCCAATAAAAAGCCATACCCACCCCCGAGTTTCTTTCTGTTCTTGTTTATAAAGTCTTTTGTATAATTTAACCCAATAAATTACCGCAACTACTGAAATTAAAACTGCTATTATGTTAATTATTAATGCATATTCTAAGATATTTTCATTAAATGCTAACATTTCCATTTAAATATTTCCTTTTAAATTTTATTTTACTTTTGTATCATAAAGATATTTTATTTAGAGGTATATAATGATTAAACTAAATTTATAGAGATTTATTTCCAAAAGTTAAACCTCTAACTTTTTATGAAGTTAAAAAGTTGAACAACATCTGCCTAATCAAAAAGTGCAAATTGGTTAGATAGAATAGCAGCCTTAACAAAAGAGTGAGACATCAAGTTTAATGTTTTTATTTTTAAACTAATTGTCATATTAGTTAAATTTATTAAAAATGTCCTGGAAATGATATATCCCATTCCGATATTAGTTCTGTCTGTGGTTTTTTACTTATTGCAATAAGGCAAATTGGTGATATTAAATTGCAGATTTGGAAGATAATGCTACTTGGGGCAATTGCTGTTTTTAGTAACAGGACAAATTTCAATAACAAATGCAATAGAATCAATAAATTTGGAGGTGATATTTTTCTTGTTTAGTATGTTCCTTATAGGGGTTGCTCTTGAAGATAGTGGTTATCTGTCATACTTGACTTATAAAATATTCAAAAAGGCTAAGAACACAAATCAGCTATTATTGCTCATTTTGTTTATAATTGGTTTTACCTCAGCACTTCTTATGAATGACACATTAGCCATTGTAGGCACCCCGGCAATTTTGCTTCTCGCAAAAAAACATAACATAAATCCAAAATCTCTTTTCTTTTAATTGCTTTGGCATTTGCAATAACAATTGGCAGCACTATGAGCCCTATAGGAAATCCTCAAATTTTCTTATTGAAACGTAGGGAGAACTCCTTTGAATTTGGAAGAGCAAGTGTAAAATGATTTTAGTAAATATGCTGACAATTATCACCTTATTATATTAACTTTTTTAATATTCTGTTGCTAAATTCTGCTTCTTTTTTGTCGCTATTTTATCTTATCATTTTTATCACTCTATTTCTTATCTTTTCAAAATTCTAAAATTCTGTGATTTTTTAAATATTAAAATTTATATTTAACTGAAAAATTCATAAAATGTCGAGTTTAGAAAATTGCCCAAAAGTAAATGAAACTAAAGAAGAGATAATTTCTCGACTAAAAAAAATTGGTGTTGAATTAGTTGATATATCAAAATTAAAGCCACATGAAGAAGTATCTGAAGAAGACCAAGAATCCCTGAAAAATTTATTGTTAAATGATGACAAGTGCATATTGAAATATCCAATAGTTTGCGAGAAAAAATACAAAATCATACTTGATGGTCATAACCGCTACAATATATTTAAAAAGTTAAAACTAAAAAAAATTCCAGTTTATTTCGTGGATTATTTTGATGAGAGGATTGTTGTTGGCTCCTGGAGAGAAGGCGTCAAAGTTACAAAGGAGGAGGTCATTGGGATAGCAAAAAAAGGAAAGTGCTTCCCACCAAAAACAACAAAACATATGTATCTATGTAAGAGTGAAAATGAAGATGCAAAACTTGTTAGAATTGTCGAAATTTTACCGAGGATAGATGTTTCCCTCAAAATTTTAGCAAATGATGGATTATAAAAAATGAGAAAGTATAAAATTTACTTTTTATATGCTAAATTCAATAATTTTACATAACCAAAATTTAATTAAAAATCTAAAATTTATTTTAATTATCTTTTCAATTTAAAAAATTTATGAGGCGATTTCTTTGGAACAAAAAATATTAAAAGGTACTACTACAATAGGTTTGACTTGTAGTAATGGGGTAATTTTTGCATGCGATAAAAGGGCTTCATGGGGAACATTTATTGCATCAAAAAGAGCAAGAAAGGTTTTCAAAATAAATGATAGAGTTGGTGCTACGGTTGCAGGTAGTGTTGGAGATGCAGAATCATTAATGCGTTTGATACAAGCAGAAGCAAATTTATATGAAACAAATAATAAAGAGATTATGTCAACAAAAGCAGTTGCAACATTGATAGCAAATGTTCTACAAGGTAGCAAATACTTTCCATATTTGGTTGAATTGCTAATTGGTGGTTTTATAAAGAACGCTAGGTTATTCACATTAGATCCTGTTGGTGGGTTAATAGAAGAGAAATATGCCGCAACAGGCTCTGGATCACCAGTTGCTTATGGGATTTTAGAAAGAGATTATTCAGATAACAAAACTGTTGAGGAGCAAATACCTTTGGCATTAATAGCTTTGAATTCCGCAATGCAAAGAGATTGCGCAACAGGTGATGGAATTGCTCTTGTGACAATAACAAATGAAGGTTTTAAAGAATTTAGTGAAGAAGAAATTAAAAATTTGTTAAAGAGGTATATTAAACAGCAATAAGAGCACATAAAGGCCTGTTAGATAATTTTATAAGTATTCTATTCATTTTGTACTTTCTATTAGTTAGAGCATTATTGATTAATCATGTGAGGTGATTTCTTTGGAATTTAAAGAAATAAAAAAATTAGTCGAAGAAAACGCGCCTAAGGACAAAGTAGCGAAAATAGAAGTTGAAGGTCCAAAAATCGTTCTCTATACTCCTGACTTAGAATTTTTCATTCAGAATAGTGAAGAAATTAAAAAATTAGCAACTATTCTCAAAAAGAGGATAATTTTAAGATCAATGCCCGAAAAATTGCTGCCTATTGAAAAGGCAGATAAGGAGATAAGGAAAATTGTTCCAAAGGAAGCAAATTTATCAAGCATTTATTTTGATCCAAATTTTCAAGAAGTTTATATAGAAGCTGAAAAACTTGGACTTGTTATAGGTAAACAAGGTACAACTCTTGAGGAAATAATAAGAAGAACTAAATGGACACCAAGATTACTTAGAAAACCTCCAATTGATTCTAAGATAATTGAAAGCACTCGTAAGATGCTATTTGAATCAAGTGAGACAAGATTAAAAAATTTGCATGAAGTTGGAAGAAAAATTTACAGAAAACCAAATGCTGAATGCGATTGGATAAGGATAACTCCATTAGGTGGTGCAAGAGAAGTTGGTAGATCATGCTTTTTATTGCAAACACCAGAATCAAATGTTTTAATTGATTGTGGTATAAATGTTGCAGCAACTGGAATGGACAGATTTCCTGACCTAAGAGCAATGAAAATTGAAACTGAAATTCTTGATGCAGTTATAATTTCACATGCTCATTTAGATCACTGTGGATTTCTGCCATATCTTTACAAGTATGGATATAAAGGCCCAGTATATTGCACTGAGCCAACAAGAGATTTGATGGCATTATTGCAATTGGATGCTGTTGAAATTTCTGAAAGAGACGATGAAAGAGAATTGCCCTACTCCTCTAAAGAAATAAGAATGGCTTTGAAACACACCATACCTTTAGAGTATGAAGAAGTTGCAGATATAACCCCTGATATAAGGATAACTCTTTATAATGCAGGTCATATCTTAGGTTCATCAATAGTTCATTTGCATATTGGCGAAGGCCTACATAACATCGTTTACTCTGGTGATTTAAAATTTGGTGATACTAGGCTTTTAGAAGCAGCAAATTATGAATTTCCAAGAGTTGAAACTTTAATTTTAGAGTCAACTTATGGAGGCAGATATGATATCCTTCCAAATAGAAAAGAATCAGAGCAAGAGTTGATAAAAACGATAAAATATACAATTGAGAGAAAAGGAAAAGTTTTAATTCCTGTTTTCTCAGTTGGTAGATCTCAAGAGGTTATGATGGTTCTTGAAAATTATTTTAGAAATGGCGAAATTGATGTTCCTGTTTTCCTTGATGGTATGATATGGGAAGCAACTGCTATTCATACTTCATATCCTGAGTATTTGAAATTATATCTTAGAAATAGAATTTTCAATGGATATAATCCTTTTCTTGTTGATAAATTTGAGAAAGTTGATGCTAAAAAAAGACAGGAGTTACTTAACTCAAAAGATCCATTTATAGTTCTTTCAACTTCAGGTATGATGACTGGTGGCCCTTCAGTTGAATATTTTAAGAGATTTGCAGAAAATAAAGACAATACTTTGATATTCGTTGGTTATCAATCTGAAGGCTCACTTGGAAGAAGAATTCAAAATGGTTTAAAAGAATTAACAATTGATGAAGATGGAAAAACAAAGTTACTCAAGATAGAAATGGAAATTAAAACAATTGAAGGTTTTTCTGGACATGCAGATAGAAGGCAACTTTTAGGTTATTCAAAAAAGATTTACCCAAAACCAAAAAGAGCAATTTTAGTTCATGGGGAAGAAAGTAAAATAATGAATCTCGCAACTACTCTCTACGAAATGTTCAACTTTGAATTTTCAACTCCAAAAAATTTAGAAACGATAAGACTGGTTTAAATTTATCGTTTCTTCTGTGTTCTATTCCTATTTTTCTTTAGAGTTGTTATGTTATATGAATAGCAACCAAAGCCTTATACTTCTATTCATCCAAAAATTTCATTTATGGCTTCGATATAAGTTGCTGCACTCCAAGCTTGTGCTACACAACCATTAGCTGAAAGTTTTCCAGCAGAACTAAGTTCTGAGTGATGACTTATAGCCCCATTCCAAAGTATGTCCTTAGTTGATGCATCTAAAATTTTTTCTATATATCTTCTAAATTTTTTCTTATTTATTCTATGTAAAGATAATGCAGTTAAATTATTCAAATAAAACCAAGAATTTCCACGATGATAACTTCTTGGATCTTCACCAGTGTCTTTTGAAAAGAATAGATGATGCTCTTTATCTATAGTTGAAATTCCTCCCCAATTACACCACAATTTTTTCAATGAATTCTCAAAACAAATTTCCCATTCTTCTCTTGAGAGAATTTTTGGGTAAATATAAAATGCTAAAAAAATATTTGGTCTGATGGTGAAATCTTGAAAACCATCAGCTAAAATTTTTCCATTCCAGAATTCTCCTCTCAATTTCTCTCTTAGTCTCTCTTCACTCTTCTTATATTTCTCATTACCAGTTAGTTTATAAGCCAATAACAGCATGTTAAGAAACATTGCTTGGATTTCTATTCTAGCACCATCTCTTCCTTTATCATCTGCAAAAGAGGTATCCATCCATGTTTCACATTTTTCATTATAAATGAAACCATTCATCATATACCTTATCTGCAATCTATCAACTACATCTTCAAGAATATCTGCTATAATCTTTTTCTCTTTTGGGCTGAATAGAACTAAATTCTCAGAAATTCTCTTGAATAACCAACCAACTGAATCAGCATTAGTTTTTTCAGAATTTAAAATGTTCTCTACTCTACCATCCTCTTTTATCTTTTTTAAATATTTTAGCAATATCTTTTTTCTTTCTTTTGGTTCAAAAATACTCATTGTTACAAGTTCATCTCTTGTCCAATGCTGAAAAAACCAAGGAAGTCCAGCTATAATTCCTTCACTATCCCTTAACTGATTTAAAGAATTTAAACAACATAGATAGGCAAATTTAATCTCTCTTAAAAATTTTTTTCTGTCAAGAGATAAATTTTTCATAACAGTAACTCTTTGCATTTCTTTTAGTAGATCTGTATTTTTTGCGATATCATCTGCTTCTTTAGTTGCTTTGTCTTTATTTTCTGAGAAACAAAAAATTAGTCTTTTTGCTTTTATCCTTAATGCACTATAGATATATAACTCAAACGGCCAAGAATTTCTTTCTTTATCTCTCTCATAAAAAACTTTCTCCCATTTATCAATTTTTTCATATTTTTCTGCTCCGTGAATAACAAGATAGGTTTCATATTCTATGCTACCATCAATCTCATTCTTTTTTGTATATTTAACAATTAATTTTCCATTTTCTTCGAAAATGCTGTAGTATCTACCAAAATTTTCTTGGGAGTATATGCCTCGGATATCAAGTTTCAGAGTTATATAGCAACTTTTTTTTAGTTCATATACTAAAGAATTCTTGAAGAATGGTATGAAAAATTTCTCTGAGTTTTCGCTGCAAATTCTTTCAATTTCATAGAACCTATTTATGATCTTTTTGAGTTTTCCTTTTATGCCTATTTCAGCAATCACTCTAAAAACTTTTCCATTAATTTGAAAAAAAACGCCTTCATATCTGCTTTTAGGTTTTTCAGAGAAATAGCAATAACCAAGATTTTTATTTGTTAACAAAAATGCTGCGTCTTCTGAATTTTTTGATATTTTTTCTCTTTCAAAGATATGCTCTATTTGCATTTTATTTATAAACCCTCTCAACAGCAAGATTATGCGCTTTTATATAACCTTCAATTAAAACTTCCCAATCAACCAATTTTGATAACTTTTGTGCTTCAAGTTTGTTCCTCACTCTCTCTTCTCTTGTTAATTTGCAAAAGTTGTACATTACCTGGAATAGGTTTTCAATTTTTTTATCTACCGGCCTATTGAACATCTCAATTACAAAAATTCCTTTTTTTCCTTCATTTAACTTTAGTAAATATCTTCCAAATCCGCTAAAGTCAGTTGTAACTGCAGCGACTCCAAGCGCAGCAGTCTCTAATGGTGTATAACCCCACGGCTCATAGTATGAGGGGAATATTCCTAAATGTGAGCCTAAAATGAATTCATTATAGCTCAAGTCAAGCAATGAATCTGCTCCAGTAAGGTATGTTGGATAGAAAATTACCTTAACTCTATCATCTCTCCTATTAAGAAGTTCATTTTCCCTTAGTGCTTTTAAAATTAAATCTGATTCTTCATTATGTATATCATGCGTGCATAAATATGGTAATCCATCCTTGAAAAATCTGAATGCTCTTCTCTTTGCTTCGAATATAAATTCCTTTGAAAAGAGTGTTTTTTCAGAAATTTGTTTTTTTGAGAGTATACTGTCCACAACTCTACTTCTTATATCAGAGAGATTCTCATCAACCAATGAACGAAAATCTTCATAGTATGCTCTAGCTTGAGAAATTTCTGGCTTTATCCTTATTACTTCTTTTGGAATTAAAAAGAATACAACTATTGTCTTTTTTGAATTTTCTTCTTTTAGCTTTTTGTTTAGTTTTGCAAGCGCCTGTATTAGAAGGTCAATTCCTTTATTATGGAATTCGTATCTACCTGAGATAAAATATATTAGTGTATTGTCAAGATCAAAGGAGTAATATGGAAAGAAATAATATCTTAGGAATTCTCTTATTCTTTCTCTATAGAGCCTATGTTTAAGTGAAATTTCTTCAATTGTTGGATATCTGCTAAAATCCAAGCCATTATAAATTAAAATATCCGGATCTCTTCCGAGTATAAATTTCGTTTCTAATGCAAGAATTTCAGAAATTGTTGTGAAAACATCACAAACATGAGCTGAGATTTTCTCAACTTGATGCTTTGAATGAACTTTGAGATTATATGCCTCTTTATCAGCATCGATATCTGGTAATTTACCATATAAATCAAAGTTATTCCCAGCAAGAGTTCTACCAACAACAGTTGCATGTGTTGTAAATATTGTTGGAAGTTTAACATTATTTCTTTTCAAATATAGTAGCGCTCCACAACTCAACCATTCATGAAAATGAGCAACAATTTTTTTATCTTTAAAATTTCTTGCAAATTTCTCTAAGAAACAACCAACTGCAGTGCTCCATAAAATAGGCTCGTCAAAGTCATAAAAATCTGTCCCAAGAGAATCTATTTTAAAACTCTCCCAAAGTTTTGCTTTTATTTCATTATTTTTGTATTTATATCCGGTGTAATCAACAAGTATTGTATTTGGCTCGCCTTCAGTAAGCCATTTTCCATATCTGCAAACAATTCCTTCTTTGTTTAATGCGCTAAATACATCATGTAAAAAATCGAATGGTACTTTTTCTTGAAACTCGATTACTGCTTTCTTTTGTATGTAAGGGCCTATGAGAAAATAATTGTCGTGATAATGTTTTAACATCTGTGGGACTTTGCTTTTTATAACAGTGTTAATTCCACCAACTTTATTGCAAACTTCCCAACTCACTTCAAAAATAAAATTTATGGGATATTTCATCTTCCATTAAAGATCTCTCAAACTTTCTTTTATGTTATTCAAATACTCTATTCTTCCCTGAATTCTTCGAGACATTGTACTTTTCTTTTTCAATTTTTCAATACTTTTTGCAAGAGCTTCGTCTTGAATTACATCATAAATCCACCTAGCAATATCATTTTTTTCATTGTTCACATGATAAGCAAATGTTTTTTCGTCTATACTATTTAGCACTTTTGGCATGTCTTGAAGATTTTTTACAATGATACCATTACAAAACCAGAAAGCTTTTTCAGGAGCAACATCACTCAGAATTCTTTCTACATCTTGCAAATTCTCATTTATTAAAGCCTTAACTGCTGCAATTTCCTTATCAAATTTTTTCATCTTCATTTCCTTTTTTTATTTTCTTCAATTCTTAGTCTTAAATCAGTGAGAACATTCATAAAATTTATAAATGAGTCATGTGGTCTATCATAGACATTAAAATATTTATGCACATCGCCATCATTGAACCATTTTGTGCACATATAGTAGAAATGATCCGCTGTTTGCAATTTTCTCCAGTCATCTAAAATTTTTTGGTCTTTTGAATTCTTTACTGCTTTCTCTAACTGATATAAATTCTCTATTGATGACTGCTGCATCTTGTTGCCCAACCACGCAGATAAATCCCTCTCTATATCTGCCCATGAAACGATATGTGGAATATCTAACTCTGCAACAGGTTCATAAGTATTTATAGCCTCAGTTGGCATCATAAAATTGTTGTCAGGATGCTTTAAAATTTCTCCAGGCAAATGTCTTAGAAATTCAAATATCCCAGTTTCCTCCCATTGATGCTCACCAAAAGTTTCATAATCCATGAATAAATTTACAACATGACCATTTCCATTTGCAGCACTTATCCATGCAGCGAATTTATCAGCAGTTAATGGCCAACCATCCCAACTTCTTTCAGAGAAGCGAAATGCGATATCATCAGAAAGACGGTAATGCTTTAGAAGCATTTTAATTTTTTTGCAATTTTTTGGTTTATAGATAAAGTTAGGGCTTCTCCATTCTAAGATGCGATCAGCACCTTCAGCAAGAACTCCTTTATACCCTAATTTTTCAACAATTTCAGCAAGTCTATTATTATAGACTAACTCTGTATTTCTAAAAACTTTTGGTTTCTGTCCAAAAAATTCTTGTATTTTTTTTCTATGTAGCTTTATCTGCTCGTTAAATTCTTTTTCTGAATATAAAAATGCTAATGAGTGGTAATATGTTTCATCTAAAAATTCCACACAGCCAGTATCAGCTAATTTTTGAAAACTTTCTAAAACTTCCGGAGCATAAAGTTGGAATTGCTCAAGTGCAACTCCTGTAATTGAATAACTTACTTTAAATTTCCCATTAAATTTTTCTATAAGGTCAAGAATTAATTTATTTGTTGGAGTATAGCATTTTCTTGCAACTCTCTGCATTATCTCTCTATTTTTGACATCATCAAAATACTCTCTACTTTGGCCAATATCAAAAACCTGATATTTTCTGAGCCTAAAAGGTTGATGAACTTGGAAATAAAAACATACTGAGACCATTAACTCACCTCCTCAAAAGCTTTTCTATAAATTTCTAAGCATTTTTTTGCTGGTATGTCCCAGCTGAAATTTTTCACTTCATTGAGACCTTCCTCTATCAAAACACTCTTGAGAGCAGTATATTTCAATAAAGCTAAAATTTTATTTGCCATCTCATTTATATCCCAAAAATCTGCAATTAGACAATTTCTTAAAACTTCTATTACACCGGATTGTTTTGAAACAACTGCTGGAATACCATTCTTTACTGCTTCTAAAGCAGCTAAACCAAATGGTTCTGAGATAGAGGGCATAACAAAAACATCTGCAAATTTGTAAGCTTTATCAACATCTTCCCCAGAGACAAAATCCATAAATAAAATTTTATCCCCTATACCAAGATTTGCAGCTTCCTCAATCATATATTGCTGCATATCACCAGAACCAACTACTATAAATCTCACATTCTTATCCTTTTCTAAAACTTTTTTTGCTATCCACAAGAAATGTAAAGGTCCTTTCTGAATTGTAATTCTTCCTAAGAATATCACTATTTTGTATTTCTCCTTTAATTTAAAATTTTCCTTAATTTCTCTGAATTCTGGATCGATTGAATTATGCACAACTCTAATTTTTTTTGGAGAGACATTGTAATGCTTTAAAATCATATTCTTTGTGTATTCACTAACAGTTATAATATAATTAGCTTCTTCCATACCTTTTTGCTCTATTTCATAAACAAATCTATTTGGGTTTCCAATTGTTCTATCAAATTCAGTTGCATGAACATGAACTATCAATGGTGCTTTTTTACCTTTTCTCTTTGCAACTTTTTTTGCTTCAATTCCACAAAGAAAAGTTAGCCAATCATGACAATGGATGATATCAAAATCTTCACTCTTTGCTATCTCTCTTGCATGTTTTGCATATCTTAAAACTTCTGAAAAAAGATCGGCTCCATAGATCCTATGTTCCTCAGAAAATTTTTCCAACCCAAATTTTTCTTCATATTCCTTTGATGAAATATATGGCTTAAGAATGCTATCAACTCTCACGAATTTTATTTTTCCTTTTTTATATTTGAAATTTTCTATAGAAATAATTTTCATATAGTCTTCATTTTTTATTTCGGGACTACTCCTCGGTAGAACAAATGTTATATCAGCACCATTTCTCACTAAACCTTTTGTTAAGCCATAACAAGCAGTTCCTAAACCCCCAGTTGAAAATGGTGGAAATTCCCAACCAAACATTAGTATCTTTATTTTTTTCATTATAGAGAATAAAAAATGGCATACATTAAATTATTGTTAGAATTAGAATAAAAAAGAATTTTCAAATGAACAAAAAACATAAAAAATTTAAAAAATTAAAAATTGGACCACATAAAACAAAAAAAATTTCCAAAAATTAATAAATTTATTAAAATTTGATAATGGGATAATTTATTTTTAAATTTTTCTGCCAATTGGCATTATACATAATGGTATTTCATCATTCAAATTTAACAATCTTGCAACTTCCTCATCATAAAAAGCACCAACAATAACTGTTCCTAAACCAAGAGACTCGCATTCAAGATGCACATTCTCACTTGCAGAGCCAACTTCCATATGTACATATCTTATGCCTCTTTTGCCATATCTTTGGGTTGTTCTCTCATAAATTGCAGTAAAGATTATGCTCGCTGGAGCTTTTGCAATAAAATCTTGACCTAAAGCAGCATCTGCCAATTTTTCTCTAACATCCCCGGAAAAAATTTTTTCTATTTCATGTTTTTCTGGAATATAATGATAAACTCCATGCTCTAAATTTTCAACTTTGCCCACAACTAAATAAGTCTCTAATGGATATGTTGCACCTGCTGATGGTGCAGTCCTAAGAAATTCATTTTGTGTTATTCCCTGCGAAAAAAATAAAATTCTTGAAATTTCTTCAAGAGTTAATGCTTCCTCACTGTATTTTCTTACTGATCTTCTACTAAATATTGCCTTTTCAACCGAAATTTTGCTATCAAAATAAACTTTTGGAAGTTTGAAAATTTCAGCCATATATATGTTAATGTTTCCATTTTTTAAATAACTAAAATGCCAATAACACAAGTTAAAACAGGAAGAGATAAATTAAGAGAGGCTTACTTAAAAGCATGCGAAGAATTTATAAAACAACAGAAGGAAATTTGGAAAAAGAGTGTAGGTTATATCCCATTTGATGAATATTTTATCTATGGTTTCAAAAAGGCATTAGAAAATTTAAGGAAGGCAGAAGAACAAAGTAAAGAAGATTAGAATGTCTCTAAGGAAAAATTTTGAAAAGGAGATTCTTGAGAAAAATGCTCTTAACAGAATAAAATTTGACAAAAATTTAAATCCTGATGATTTTGAAATTTGCTATTTTGACAGAAATTCTAAGGCACTTACAAAAGTTAAATTTTCAGAAATTGAAATTGATGGAGATTTTTTTAGGCGTAAAAGTGATATAGAAAGTTTAATTCCTCTGCATAGAATTAGAAAAATTCTTTGGAAGGGAGAAATTGTTTGGGATAAGAGAAGATTATGTTAAAATATTCTCAAATTTTCATCTGATAATTTATAAGCATCTTTCGCTTTTTCTCTTGGATTTATTTTCAAGTATGAAGCATTTTCATTACCATATGGTCCTTTTGTTGAAAATATCGTTAAGATTAAACCATCATGATTAATTTTAAATCCATTGCAAGATTCATGAGATCTTACCAAAGTTTTCAATCCAAGAGAATTTAAAATTTTTTCAGTAATATCCTTGCCAAAAATTTTTCCAGCACCTCTTGGGTTATTTGCTATATCTGAAATTTCATCAGTTGGATCATTCCATAAAATTTCTTCAATGAATTTTTTTGATGATAAATCTTGCAAACTTTTTAATTCTGAAGGAAGGCCTCCATGAAGGAAAAGATATTTTTTATCTAAAATTGCACAAAGAGGTAAAAGCTCCCAAAATTCTCTAATTTTTTTATAAATATTTTGCCATTTATCTGGGAATTTTTCTTTTAGATGGATTGGTAAATCATGCGGATAAACCTCTAAGCCATTAGGGAATTCATGATTTCCTCTAAGCAAAATTGTGTCTGGAAAATTTTCTTTCAATTTTAAAATTGAATGATAAACCTCAACTTGGAAAAGACCTCTATCTGCGTAATCTCCAAGGAAGAGAAATTTCTTTTTAGCTATTTTCTTTGTATCATCAAGTATAAATTTTAAGCTTTTTATGTCTCCATGGATATCACCAACAATAATTAACTCTTTTTCATCTTCTGAAATTTTAGCTACATATCCCCTTTCTAATTTCTCCTTAATCAAAATATCTTTAACATTCTCTATTAACCTTAAAAATTCATCTGCATTGATCTGTTTTTGCATTTTTTCTTTATATTAATTGTTTCAATATTATTTAATTTGAAATGTCCTACAATTCTTACATAGAAGTTTGGTTTTTACATCCATTGTTTTTAATTTTAATTTTTATAATCTCTGTAATAATTGTAATTTCAAAATACAAATGGAAAAAATTTATTGAAGAGATGAAAAATTATAAAGAAGATATAAACATTATAAAAGAGGAGGTTCTTTAAATGGTAAAACGCGTAAGGGTGACAAGTTGGAGAACAGCAAAGAGAAGAAAAAGACACAGAGAGAGGATGTTAGGATTGCGTAAGTAATCTTATTCTGTTATGACTTCGCATCCATTATCTGTAACAATTACAGTATGCTCAAATTGACTAACAATTCCTTTCTCTTTTTCATGCAAAATTGGATAAGACTTTAAAATTTTTCTTATTGTTAAATCCCTGAAAATTAAATCCAATTTTATTGTTGAAAAATCTTTTGAGAACCATCTCTGAGCAAATGGTAATTTTTCTCTTTCACGAGCTTTTTCAATTATGCTCCTTGCTTCTTTAATTCTTGTTGGTTTCTCATCTAAAAATGAAAAAATTTCTATTCTCTTTGATTCAACAACTCTGCCATAGCCATTTGTCACGAAAGGCTCTATTGCAAGAACCATATCCTTCTTGATCTTCCAATTATATGGCACAGGGATATTTGGAATTGAAATTCCTGCATGTAGATCATACCTTTTAATTTCATGTCCTGTTAAATTTTCTATTGGTTTAAAACCTTCCTTTGTGATACATTCATAGATAGCTCTACCAATTTCTGAAACTAAAGCTCCTGGTTTAATCATTTCTATTGCAGTATTTAGTGCTTTTTCATTTACTTCAAGCATTCTCTTATATTTTCCGGAAAAGTCAATTGTGTAAGCAGTATCTGCGATATAACCATCAACATGCACTCCAATATCAACTTTCACAACATCTTCCTCACCTATAGAAGTATCTTCTTGAAATTTTGGCGTATAATGAGCGGTGATATCATTAATACAAATATTCACAGGAAATGCAACTTCGGCGCCAGCACTTTTTATTTTATCTTCAATTTTTTCAGCAATTTCAAAAATTTTTTCTCCTGGTTTTAATAAATTTTTACTCCATTCTCTCACTTCTTTTGCAATGCTCCCCGCTTTTTTATAAGCTTCTAACTCATTATCTTCCATTTTGTTATATTAAAAAGGAAATCTAACTTAATAACATGTTTATTGTTCTTGAAGGCATAGACGGCTGTGGTAAAACAACGCAAGCAAAATTGCTTAGTGAATTTTTAAAGAAAAATAATTTTGATGTCATAATGACTGCTGAACCAACAGAAAATGAAATTGGAAAATTTATTCGTGAAGTTCTTTCTGGACTGCATGTGGTTGATGCAAAAACATTGGCATTGCTTTTTACTGCTGATCGCTATGAGCATTTAAAAAAAATAATTGAACCAGCATTAAAAGAAGGAAAAATTGTAATTTCTGAAAGGTATTATTACTCGACAATAGCATATCAAGAAGCTCAAGGTGTTTCAAGACAATGGCTTTTAGAGTTGAATAAATTTGTTATTATGCCAGATATTGCAATAGTTATTGATATTGATCCTAAAATTTCTTCTAAGAGAGTAAAAACTCAAGAAATTTTTGAAAATGAAAAGTTCTTAGCAAATGTCAGAGAGAACTATATGAAATTTGATACTGAAGTCATTAAAATTGATGGTGAGCAAAGTAAAGAAGTTGTTTTCTCTGAAATAAAAGATATTGTTCTTGAGAAGTTAAAGCTATGAGCTATTCGCTAAGAATTTTTTTGTCAAGAATTTTTACATTAAAACCAAATTTGTCCACTATAGCAACATTCGTTTTTGTATGGTCAGTTATTTTGCTAGTGAGAACTTCACCTTTTGCAATTGCTAAATATGGAACAATTTGATCAGCCATATGTCTATCAATCACAGCATTTAAAGAGAGTTCTTCAAGTAAAAATTTTGAAGCTTCTTGAGCAACAATTTCTGAGCTCTTATTTTTTTCTCCAACTGCACAAGAGCCAAGAATTGAATTTTCAGTTTTTATCCATAAAGTTAGAGCAGAGCCATATGATAAAGCTTTACAATACTCTTGTTTTATATCAACATTCAGCTCCGGATTAATCCTACAAAGCTCATTATAAAGCAAAGTTCTTGCAGTTCTTTCTTGCCTTCTTGCAACATTTCTCTTTTCTAAAGCATGATGGGCATTTGAAATTCCTTCAAGAGATAAAATTTTTCCAAGTTCAATAAGCTCTATTCTTTTTAATTTCATTGGTGAAAATTCAACTGAAACTCTTCCATTACCTTCTGGAAAATAACCTCTTTGCTCTAAAAAAATCTCAGCATTATAGCCAAATTTTTTAAGCAGAGGTAATGCTACAAATCTTAAATAATCAATCGTTGGTGACCATCTAACATCTGTGCCACCTTTTAAATGAACTGAAATTTTTTTCTTTATATTTATTGCAGGAATCATTAACGCTTGCAAAACCAAAGTTATTGCACCAGCTGTGCCAACATTTATGCTAAAATTCTCATTCTTTATTTCCTTTGGCCTAAAGAAAATTTCTCTTGAACCAATTTCATTACCTGAAACTTCAGCATCGCATAATTTTCTAATAGCATTTACAGCAGTCAAATGCTGTGCTTTTAATCCAGATGGCTGTCTTTTTGCTCTAATATTAAAAATTCTCACTGGCTCTTGAGTTAAGGCTGAAAAAGCAATTGCTGTTCGTAATATCTGCCCACCGCCTTCGCCAAAGGAGCCATCAATTTCTATCATCTCCCTTTAACTTTTTTATTTATGTAAATTTTCCAAATTCCTAAAAAAATTATTAATGTGAGAGTTAAAATTAAGATATATTGTAAATTTTCTTTTGGTTTTTCAGCAGCAATTTTTAATTCTTTTTCTCTATCTAATTTTTCTTCTAAAACTTTTATCTCCTCTTCCAAAACTCCAATCTCAAAGTCTTTAATTATAGTTTTGTAGCCTGATTTTGATGCTGCTACCTTTATTGAATATCTGCCAGGGTTTTCTAATTTTAAAGTTGATGGTAAAATTAAATCCATGTTCCTTCCATCAGGAAATTTAACATTTGCTTTAACTAAGGCCCCTTCAACAGAGGAGTATCCTATGTAAAGTGTATCTCCTTTATGAAAAATACTTCTCTGATAATCACATTTTTCATCTTTACAGGTTAAAATTTTTAGGTCAATAACATTTAGAGTTTTCTCAACTTTGAAAGAAGTTTCTGCCTTGGCTAAAATTTTTCCTTCATAAAGTAAAGATGCAGTGAGATTGTAGCTATCTGATGGCATTGTATCTGAAACTACAAGAGAAGATATGTTCATTATTTTTTCTTCTTCAGCTTTTAATGGACATGGAACTCTAAACAATGTTACAGGATATTGAACTCTGGGCTTAGAAGGAGTAATACTAAATTCTAAAACAAGAAATTTCTCATTTTTTTCAAAATTTTTTATATTAGCAAAAATTGTTATCTTCTCATTAGGATAGTAAACTTCTTTATCTGTTTTTACTTCAAAAAAAATTTCTTCTTTTGCCAATGTCTCCAAAAAGAAAAAGAGAAAAACAGATACTAACATGAATCTCAAAATAGAGCCAAATTTATTTTTCAATGTATTCATTTTATATTTCCTCCTCTGCAGATAATTCAAATTCAAGTTCTCCTCTTCCAGATCTTTTCTCCCATTCATATAAAACTGGTCTTGGGAATTTAAGTAGAGGGTCACCAAGCAGGAGATAGTCATCTCTATATGAGCAATCAGTCGTGCAACAAAGGCATTGATCAACACAATGGTTTAGTCCTTGATTTATCGATCCAAGAGTATAAGCTCCAAGGGCATACTCACTCAATGCACGACGAGCATTTGAGTAATAACTTCCAAAACCTAAGCAGTCATAATATTTTGCTACTCCTGCAGCACCAAAATATGCTATCGCTCCGTGCCTTATCCAATTTAGGCCAAGAGTAGAAATATCGCCAACCCAAAAATTATTTGTTAAGCATGCATCTCCAAAAACTATTGGCAAATCCAAATAATCAGGAATCTCCTCTGAGCTTATTGTGCCAGCCCAAGAATTATGCCATCCATGATCTAAGAATAGGATAACTCTCTTTCTTAAGTATCTAGGTATATCAGGTTTTTGTCCTTGATAGCATCTTGCTATACTAGCTATTGAAGGGTCATCAATATAACATTCTACATCCCAACCATTTAAGCCAAAGTCATCTCTCAATATTGGAACTAGCTTAGATGCATCTTCCATATATGGATCAATACTATGTGAGATAACTAAAGTTGGTGTTAAACCAATGCCAACTCCAGGGATACTACTTTTTCTTACAAGCTCATTATAAAAGACTGACCTTGCTATATAAGAAGAGGTGTCTGTCACAGTAATTCCATAAATTCTTCCCACATTTTCATTATATTGTCTATCTATTTGCGTCCTTTCTTGCCCTCCTCCTGAGCAACCTCTATAGTAAGAATCCAACACATGTCTTGGATCAGAAATAATTGTAAGCACTCCTCCATGAGTTTTCTCTTTTAGTTCTTCTATTATGTCATTAGCTATGTATCTAACAGCTAAATGAATTGGAGAGTCACCACAGTAGGAATCATTATGTGTAATAGGCCCTCTTGAAAAGAATATAAATGACTCTCTCCTAGCAATTGCAAGATATGGAGCAGCTAAAGAGTTTCTACCAAATGCTCTAACTGACTGCCCAAAATTTATTCTTGGCACAAAAGTTGAAAAATTATAAAGATTTTCTATATCCAATGGATTTATCAAAATTTTCCTATTTTTTGCTCCTGCCCTATTTATTGTATACTCAAAAATATATCCATCAGCAGAATAATGCTCTGTTTTAGATGGCTCGTAATATAACTCAGTTAAATTTCTGAGGGAAGTTTTTCCAGTGTTAACTGCATAGGCATTCCCCTCAATCATACGCATTGTATATCTGTTGAGATTCCCGATTGTTGTAACTGTTTTGTTAGCAATATCCTCTCTTGTAAAGAAACCCTCAAAGTAAATAGGTAAATGGAAAAAGCCA
>JAWAEV010000006.1:0-49310 GCA_038891095.1 Candidatus Altarchaeota archaeon | reverse complement strand
ATAGCAGATTCAGTTGTTGTGGTTGCAGTATTTGTGTAGTATCTTTGGCTATAAGGATTATACTCACTATCTTTCCCATACAAAGTATCAAAAACTTCTCTTGGAGACATTTTTCTTGGATCTCTTCCTTGAAACTTTTCTTTTAATTTATCGTAGTTGTAAATTAAATAGTTACCATCTGGTTTTTGGACATATAGTGAATTTCCTTTCAAATAAACTTCTGGCTTTGGATCTTCAATCACTGGGAAGTTGTTACTTATTGTTTGCTGTTGTGGTTTTTGGCTCATTTGTGCAATCTCAATCTGTTTTTCCATTTGCTTATTTAGTTTTTCCATTGATGAAATCTTTGTTAAATTTCTGAGATATTCAAAAGTTATTGCTTTTTCTTCCTCGCTGTTTTTTCCAGTCATTATATCGCTTGAGTTGTTCTTTATCTTGCTTATGAGTATTTCAGCATCTAAGTTAGATAACTTATTTTGATACCATGCATCAATCTCTTGCTTTATAATATCATAAGACAAACCATTTTTATTCCTTTCCGCTCTTTCCTTAAGTTCTCTGTATTGATGATCCAATAAATCCTTAGCATGACTTCTCCATCTCTGCATTTTCTCTTCAAATTTTCTTAGAGCTTCGTTTGTTTGCTTATCTTTTATATCTTTGGGTATAAGATTGTTATAGACTCTATCCATACACTCATTGAATTCTTTAAAGTACTTTTCTCCATAAGTACGAATTTCCCTATCAATCTCATGGATGTTAGAAAGACCCTTACCCTTATAGAAGCCTTCATTATAATATTCATTTATCTTTGCATTTAGTTTTTCTCTAAACAATTTCCATAGAGAGCGAGCAGTATCTTTCACTTTATTCAAATAATCTGCTCTAAAAGCAAAGTCTAAAGAAGCCATTTCTTGCTCTGCTTTGTCGCGGAGTTTTTCTAGAGCTCCTTTGAACTTATCAAATAAAGAGTTAGAATCGTTTTCAAATCTCATAACCGCTTCTTCATCTGTAATCCTCTCAATATACCACTTATCTTTATGAGGTTTCAAAAAGTATGTCTTTCCATCGTATTTTATTCCAATATAGGTTTTACTGCGATATTTGAATTTATACTCACCAACTATTTCTAATTTATTTGCATCCCAGTTTTTTATCTCTGAGAAAAGTTTTGGGACATACCAAGGACCATTTTGAGAAATGTTCATAAGAAAAGATTTGAAAGCTTCTTTGCTATATAAACATTTAACATAAAATTGATTTTTGAACCACTCTAATGAATCATCTAAAGCTTTTTCTGCTTCTAAGAACTTTTCTTTTAGCAAAGAATTTACGCTAAATTCTTTGGTTTTTAAAAAGCCTACTTCTTTTTTAAATGTTTTGTCTTTTTCTAGAATGAAAAGTTTTTTTAGTTTGTTGAGATTCTCCCTCTCTTGGATTCTTAAGTTTATTGCTTGTTGTATTAATGACTGGTAAACAGGGAAGGACATCTTTCCTTCGTTAAAAAGTTTTCTGAGTTGCTCATTTATCTTTTCTAAGTTCTCTTTGAATTTTTTGTTAAGTTCTTCACTCTCAAATTTGAATCTATTTGGAATTTCCTCTGCATCTAGTTTTCTTACTAAAGAGTTTTCTCTTGTCCAGAGCTCATTCTCAAACTTGAATGTCTTATCAGAAATTATTTCTAAGTTTTCTAAATTTGCATTTTTGAATTTCTGATATAAGGCATCGCATTTTTCAAATTCTGCCTTTGCTGCTTTTAGTCTCTCTTCATATTCCCATCTACGATACTCAGAGCCATCCAGAACTCTTTGCCAGTAATTTTTATTGAACAACGCAATTTCTCTTGCTCTCTTCAAGTCATCCACGATTTTATTCAAGTAGTCTTGTTTTTGGTTGTTTCCTAAGGATTGTTTTAGGGAAGAGAAGAACCCTGAGGATTGCATTAATAAGAAAGCTGCTCCGGCAGCAGCTGCTGCTGTCGCTGCTGTTAAAGGAGCGAAAGGTAAAGAAGGTAATGAAGCCGATGATGATCCTGAATTAGAATTTTCACCAGTAACGCCACTTCCTGTTTCTGGGTTGAGAGGAATGTTAAAATCTTTGTATAATAAATTTCTATAACCTTGATAGAAATACTTTTTTATTTCTTGTTCTGTTAAAGCTCTTGAAAATATAAGAATCTCATCAAGCTTGCCATTGAAGTATTTACCTATATATAAAGGTTCTTTCGTTGAGATTTTTCCAAAAGCTTTCTTTTCTGCAACTAACTCAGAATTTTTATAAATTTTAATGGAAGTTCTGTTATAAGTTACTGCGATATGAGTCCATTCATTTAGTGGAACTAAGAGTTCTATGCTCCAATTTTCTATAGAAAGATCCTTCATCGAAACTTTAATTTTTTCATTTTCTAAGGAGATATCATGCTCAAAATTTCTTCCAAAAATCCAATTAGCTCCTTGAGATTTTCTGTAAATCCATACCCCTAAAGTGATTTCATTAAATTCATTTAAGCTTCCATCTTCTTCTACTACAATATAATCATCTTTCCCATCAAAATAAAGAGCTTTTCCGAGGATACCTTCAACCCAAGAAGATCCACCATAAATTGTTCCATCATTTCTAAAAATAGAGGAGTCATGAGCCACAATTCCAGAATTTTCATTTAGCTCCAAATGTAAAACTTTTTCACTAAGGAGATAATTTTGTAGAATTTCTAAAGGTGATAAGGCATAAGAATATATTTTGATTTCATCTATAATTCCTTTAAACTTTTTACCTATGAACAAAGAACTTTTCGATTGAGATAGCTTGCCAGAGGCATTCATAGAGCTCTTTAATTCGCTATTCACATAAATTTTTACAGTGTTGCCATCATAAGTTTCAACAATGTAATACCACTCATTAGCATTCAAATTTTCTGTAAAGGAAATTTCTTTTAAAGTTTCATTTATGATTGATCTGAAAAAGAAAGTTCTATTACCGCATTTTAATTCATTTTCAAAAATTCCTTGTTTAGAAAGTATAACCATATCATTATCATCACAATTTGGTTTTATCCAGTAGGATATAGTTATCTCATCTCTTGGATTTAAACTTTCAGAGTTTTTTATCTCAATGAAGGAATTTTCATCAAAGCTTAGAGCTTTTCCAAATTTGCTTTCTGTCCATGAAGCTCCTTGCACATTCCCATTGTTTTTATACATCGATGAGTCTTTCGCAACATTTCCAAAACCTTCATCTAAGCTTAAGTGAGCTCTTAAATTTTTTTCTTCTTCACTTAGCTTTTTGCAAATGTTATCTATACAAAAACCTGAGAGACAGTCTTCATTTGAATTACAAGAATAACCTTCAGGAATTTTTATTTTTAGAGTTGTGTTGCAATAACCCTCATTTTTGTTGATATTTTCATTAGACAATGAGGAGATATGCATTTTATTGTTGCATGTTTCCTCACTTAATTCTGCAAAAATTTCTACTGATGAGGAAGGTTTTTTCTGGAAAGATGAAAAAGGGATGATCTTAGTGAAAGTAGTTCCTTTTGAACATTCATTTTGTTTTTTAGAATCATAATAAATTTCTGAATTGTATGAGTTACTCAACATTAATACCCATTTCCCACTTGAGCTTGGAGTATCAGGAACATCATCTGCGACATTCCAAGTTATCTTTATATCCCCAGAATTTTCGTCTTGAGAAAGAGAACATGAGCAAACATAGGGACCAGAATCGTTTGCTGCACAAATTTTTTTTTCAGAGTCGCATTTTCCATTTCCTATATCTTCAATACAATAATTAGAAAGACATTCTGAGTTTTTATTACATTCATAGCCATTTTTCTTCTTTACCTTTATCTCAAATTTAAAGTATCTATTACCAGAGCAAGAATCAACAGCCTTAAATTTTATTAAATTCCAACCTGAATTAAAGTATGGTGTAAGATCTACCCATGAAGTTTCTCCACTTACACCTTGCAAATTAGAAATTGCTTTGTCATTTATCCAAAGATATGCAAAATCATCCACCAAAAGTTTTCCTTCGATTTTGTATTTTTCAAGATTATCAACATAGACTTTCTTTTCTCCATATAAGTCACTTGTTCCATTATCCTCAGCACTACAACTATCACCTTCCCAATATGTTGGATTTAATTGACCTGAAATTATCTCAATGGAAGATCTAACTAAGCAGTTATCGTGTTCATTCCAGGTGCAATACTTATCATCTAAACCATCTTCGATGCTTTCATCTTTGGCATTATCTGCATTACAAGATTTATTTATTATAGGGTATCTACAAAAACCATCTACACAGAAATTAGAGCAGCATTCTGAGTTTGATAAACAAGGTTGAAAAGTTTTTTTACAACTTGATCCTGGGCTATTTGAATTTTCTATTTCCAAAACTGCATCTTGAGTCATGCTAATCCAGTAACCTTCACCTGGAAATAATTTTTCTAAAGAATTTTTTGGCGCATCAACAATATAGCTTTTTCGTGAACCCCCTGAAAAAGTTGATATAGAACTATACTTTCCATCTATTAAAAACAAGACATCTTTAACATCTCTTGGTTCTAAGGAAGGATAACCTATCATGTTCCAACCTCTTTTCAGAGGAATAGAGACCTTTTTAAGAAGATTGCCACGAAAAGTTAAATTTCCCTCTGAATTCATATAAATCCAATAACCTTCTCCTGGTTTTAATTCCTTTAATGAACTGGCTTGTTCATAACCTGATATATAAAATTTCCATTCTCCATTACTATAGGAATATACATAGTTGTACTTACCATCTATTGAAGATAAAGCATCCTTCAAATTGCTTTTTTCTAGATCAAAAGGCGTGGAGATCATATTCCAGCCAGTTTTTAATGGTATTCTATACTCACTAATAGCAAAAACTATACCAGGAAATAGAACAAAAAGAAGAATAAAAAGAAGCCATACTAAAAAAATTATTCTCTTTTTATGGTTTTTTGCAGCTTTCATTTCTTACCACCTCCTTTTTACTTATTTTTTGAATATCAGAAAGGAGGAGAAAGTATTTAGTATTATTGAAGAATTCTCCATAATGGTCAAGCTGAACAGACCACAACCCAAAATCCCCAATATGAATAAAATTCATCGTTTATTTGGATTTTTTATGATATGTATATATAGGGTTTTATTTTTTATATTTACAGTACTGTTTTACAATAGTGTAAAAATTTTAAAGCTTCTTTTTCTCTCTTCCTTCTCTAAATTTTTCTAACGCAAGTATCTTTGAAGTTTCTTCATAAACCCCCATTATTTTTAATCCAATTTCATCTCACAAACAAAAATTTCTAAAGTTATATTTATATTTAAATTTTTTTGCTATAGATAGATTCAAGATAAATTATTGTAGCGTAAACACCAATATCATAAAAAACACTACTGAAGAAAAAAAGGGTTCAGCTCAAAAGAAATTCAATGTTGTTAGATTTGACTGAGCAGCAACCTGAAATTTTAATTAGTTTATATAGCCTTGAAATCAGCGGAGAAGAAAAAACAACAACACCAAATAACATAGAAAGGAATATGAAAAAATTACAAGAGAGCTTACAGAGCTCTAAATTCTGAGAGAAAAAGGGGTATATGCTGTGAACTTTGACCAAATCAAAAAAATTTTGAGAAAGAGAAGGGAAAAGTTTTTGGACGAACTAAAAAAATTTGAGGAAATCTCAACACAAACATGACTTGTACAAGAAGCTCAAAAACTTGTAAGGAGTAAAATCTTTTTATGTTGTAGAGAGTTTTCAGTTATCCCTTATACTTTATTGGATTACAGAATAAAATATATACTTAAACTCCATAGAGACCACAATATCAGCAAGGAAAAGGTTCTTGAGAGAATTTGGATATGCTAAAAATTTATGGAAAGAAAGATAAAGAAAAAATTTGATGAGATATATGGTATATGTAAAGAGTAGGAAGACTGCTCTTTTAGAACCTATAACAAAAAAATTTCAATTTTTTAGCTATAAGTTTTTGAGTTATACTTGCTCTTCATGCTCAATCACATCAAAATGTCTTGACTTAACTTTTCTGCCAAGAAACATATTTGTATAGGCTATTAAATATCGGCAGAAAACTTTAAAATAGCCCTCCTGCCTAAACCTCCTTGTTGAATTTAATGTATATAAATTTTTATCTATAAAAACTTTACCATATTTTTTAATCCTTAATGAAAGTTCTGTATCTTCAAGCATTGACATCTCCTCATTAAAGCCATTTGCCTTAAGAAAAATTTCTCTCTTATATGCACAATTTGGAGTAGGAAGCTGATAAAAACCAAATTTTGCAGTTAGTCTATACCATAAATCAGAATTTATCTTGAACATTATCTTATCAAGCAATCTTGGATTTAAAGGCCTTAAAACTCCACCTAATGCAACAATATCCCTCTCAGAAAAATCCTTTGCAATTCTCTCAAGCCAATCTTTTGGGGCAATAGTGTCAGCATCAATAAACGCAACTATTTTGCTGTCACATTTTTTAACACCTTCATTTCTTGCTTGTCCTGGAAATTTTGCTTTAGTTTTTATTACATTTTTTGTGTATTCCTTAGCAATTTCTTCAGTTTTATCAGTTGAGTATGCATCCACAACCCATATATCAAAGTCCCTATAGGTTTGAGATTTTATAGACTCTAAACATTGCTTTATTTCTGCTTCTTCATTCTTTGTTGGAATAATAACCGAAATATTTGGCATATATGTATTTATACTTGTGACAATTAATAAAAATTATAATGTATAAACGAGCAATTTTATTGTTTTTAGGGATAGCAATACTTGCGTTTACTCTCTACATGGTTGATTTCTATAAAGTTTTAGAGATCATAGCAACTTTTCCTTTAAGATATCTCCTAATTTTGCTCTTTATTGAAATTTTAATTATAATTTTTTCATCGATAAAATGGAAAGTTGTACTAAAAGAAAAAATTTCAACGGCGGCATTAATACCAATTTCAATAGTTGGTTATCTTTTTACAAATATAACACCTATAGGCATTGCTGGTGGTGAACCAGTAAGAGCATATCTTCTCTATAAAATAAAGAAAATTCCTATTGAGCGCTCTTTTGCAAGTGTTATAGTCGACTTATTCTTAGAAATTTTACCAATATTTTTTCTTGCAGTTATTTCAATATTTTTGATCATTATTAAGGGTATAGAAGTTGAGATAGCTCTCATGTTAGTATTTCTTACATTTTTACTTTTCTTTCTTTTTTTAATCTCAATAAACTTAGTTATAAATCCTTCACTTTCTCATAAACTTATTGAAGTTTTTATAAAATGCATTTCATATGTCCCAATTTTGAAAAGGAGGGCAATAAATTTTAAGTCAAAAATTTATGATATACAAGAGAAATTTACAAATGCAGTTAAGGAGAGCATGATAGACTTTAATGTTTTACTATTTGGAACTATAATCTCATGTTTAAAATGGTTATTAGTTCTATTTAGAGTTTATCTTATAGCAATTGCTTTGAATATAAAAGTTTTATTTTCCCATGTTTTGATTGTAGAGACATCAATTTTGATTTTATCTGGAATCCCATTAATTCCAGGTTCCTTAGGTATATGGGAAGGGGCAAGTGTTCTTTTATTCAGTATAATAGCTGAGATATCAGCAACAGAAGCAGCTGCAATAACGCTAATAGATAGAAGTCTTTTTTATCTTTTGCCATCAATCATTGGAGCGATACTCTCTGTTCATTATGGGATAAATATATTGAAGGAAGAAGAATTTAAAGTTGAAGAGGAAATTAAAGAGAGGATATTAACAAATTCAAAAAGATGAAAATTGCTTTAACTATAGCAGGCTCAGATTCTTGCTCAGGAGCAGGAATACAACAAGACTTAAAAACTTTCTCTTACTTAAGAGTTTATGGCACATCTGTGATAACAGCAATAACAGCACAAAATACAAAGGGCGTACATAAGATTTATCCTCTAAGTAAGGAAATTGTTGAAGAACAAATTGATGCAATTTTTTCAGATATAAAAGTTAATTCTGTAAAAACAGGATTGCTCTATAACAAAGAAATCATTGATTTAGTTTGTAAAAAAATTAAAGAGTATAAAGTTGAAAATTTAGTTGTTGACCCTGTTATGAAATCAACTTCTGGGGAAATGCTTTTGCAAAGCGATGCATTACCTCAATTAAAAAAGTTAATCTCTTTAGCAAAGATAACGACGCCTAACAGAAGAGAGGCAGAAATTTTATCTGGAGTGGAAATAAAAAATTTTGAAGATGCAAAAATTGCTGCAAAAAAAATCGGAAATTGTGTCATCACTGGTAGTGAGTTCCATGGCATTGATCTTCTCCACTTTAATGGAAAATTTAAGAAATTTAAGAGCGATTTAAAAATTAAAGCTAAACTTCATGGAGCAGGATGTGCATTTTCAGCTGCAATTGCTGCTTTTTTAGCAAGAAATTTTCCAGTTGAAATTGCAGTTAAAAAAACAAAAAATTTTATTGATGAGGCAATTGCAAAAAATTTTTCCATTGGTTTTGGGCTAAGAGTTATAGATGTTGCAAACATAAAACTTGCAGTGACATATGAAGAGAAAGAAAAAAAGGAAGTTTTAGAATGTGTTTCAAATGCGATAGAGAAATTTTGTGATAATGATAGAAGTTATAAAATTATCCCAGAAGTTGGATGCAATATTGTTATGGCATTGCAAAATGCGAAAACTATCAATGAGATAGCAGGAATTACTGGAAGAATTGTGAGAAGTTACAAGAGAGCAATCCCTGTTGGCATTGTGGATTTCTCAGGATCAGAACATGTTGCAAGGGTTGTTCTCACAGCAATGAAATTTAATAAAGAAAAAAGAGCAGCAATAAATATAAAATTTTCTGATGAAATTTTAGAAATTTGTAAAAAATTAGGCTTTAGTATTGGAAATTTTGAAAGAGATAAAGAGCCAAAAAATGTCAGCACAATGGAATGGGGAACAAGAGAAGCAATAGAAAAAAATGGAGTAGTGCCTGATATTATATACGATGAAGGTGGAAAAGGGAAAGAAGC
The DNA here is from genome assembly GCA_038891095.1 of Candidatus Altarchaeota archaeon. GTDB lineage: Archaea > Altiarchaeota > Altiarchaeia > IMC4 > QMZM01 > JAWAEV01. The sequence goes on along the minus strand of JAWAEV010000006.1, from coordinate 40,258 downwards.
AATGATAAGAATTCTTGCAAAGGATGCAAATGAAGCTGTAGAAATTGCAATTAAAATAGCAAATAAACTATAATTTTATATGTTAGAAGAGTTTATATTATCTGCAGTTTTTGTTGCCCTCTCAGAAATTTGTGATAAGACACAAATAACACTTATGTTATTATCCTCAAAAACAAAAAAACATAAAGAACTTTTACTTTCAGCTATGTTAGCTTTTTTGATTGTTGATGGTATTGGAATTTTTTTTGGCTCTTTACTGAGAGAATTTTTCATCAAGGAGCTGATAAGAGTTTTTTCAGCTATAATTTTTATTCTCTTTGGAGCATTTATCTTAATCGACTCTAAATTTAAAAAATTTGGAGTAGTTGATAAAGCAATAAATAAAAACCCTTTCACTATAGGGTTTTCTATGATTTTCTTAGCTGAATTTGGAGATAAAACTCAGATACTGTCAGGAATTCTTGCTATGAATTATGCACCCTTAATGGTTTTTTTTGGCGCTTTAACAGCATTATTTTTCCTCTCACTTATTGCAATTTATCTTAGTAAAAATTTTATATGTAAATTTAACGAAGGAAAAATTTCAAAAATTTCAGGAATAATATTTATTGCATTTGGTATATCCTTCATTCTATTTATTTAGATTGAGATTTTAATTTATTAGTAAGTTATTGGCCATGTACACAAAACACGCAAATGAGCATTCAAATGAGCATTCATTAATAGTAGGGGTCTCTTTTGGTTTAACATCCGCAATAATAACTACTCTTGGGTTAATGATAGGCCTACATTCCTTCTCTGGAAGTAAGTTAGTAATCTTAGGGGCAATATTTACAATAGCAATTGCAGATGCACTTTCAGATGCATTAGGAATTCATCTTTCAGAAGAGTCGGAAAATGTACATACTGATAAAGAAATTTGGACTTCAACATTTGCAACGTTTTTTACAAAATTTTTCTTTCCATTGACCTTCGCAATACCTCTAATACTTCTTGATGTGCAAAGTGCTATTTATGTTAACATAATTTGGGGCCTTCTTTCTTTGGTAGTGCTAAGCTATTTAATGGCTCGCTCCCAGGGAAAAAATCCAATAAAAATAGCTTTAGAGCATTTGACAATAGCAATTTTAGTGATAATTATAACACATCTATTTACTGATATGGTCTCTGGATTTTTTGGAAATAGTTAAAGAAATAGAGAGCGAAAATGATAGGATAAATATCTTAGCCTTCCATAATGAAAATAGTCACTTAGTCTTTTACAACAACTATCTTTGATATGGCATTCACTGCATCATATGGAATAACTAAGAAACCATCTTTGTCTTTTGGATATGGCACTCTTGGTAGGTCAGCAACTGGCTCTACAATTATTGAAATAAATTTACCTGTTTTTTCATCAATCACAATATCATCTAATCTTCCTAATTCCTCACCAGAAACTGTTATAACTGGTTTCCCACCTAATTGTCTTGCAATAATATATCTAACCATTTTTGCTTAGATTAAAAATTTTAAATGTAATATTATATACTTCTAAATATAAAAACCTAAAAATATAAATTTAAAATGCAAGTGATATCGAAAGATATTAAAAGGATTTTAGTAAGGCAGCATTATAAACTCGTTGGAAATCATTCAGCAGTTAAGTTATGTCATTGGCTTAAAAAGAGTTTGCTTGACAAGAATTTTTGTTATAAACAAAAATTTTATGGTATCTGTTCGCATAGATGTATGCAATTCACTCCAGCAGTTGTTTTTTGTAGCCAAAAATGTTTGTTTTGTTGGAGAGATACAGAGTATACCCTAAAATATAAAAAAGAAAATTTTGATGAGCCTGAATTTATTTTTGAGGAAGCAATAAAAGCACAGAGGAGTTTGTTAAGTGGTTATGGTGGAATCCCAGATAGAGTTAATATGAAAAAACTTAAAGAAGCTCAAAATCCAACTAATGTTGCAATTTCTCTTTCTGGAGAGCCTACAATATATCCAAAAATTTCAGAACTAATAGAAATTTTCCATAGAAAAAATTTCACAACATTTCTTGTAACTAATGGCACTTTTCCAGAAGTTTTAGAAAGAATGAAAATGCCAACACAACTTTATATTTCCTTAGTTGCTCCAACAGAGGAGTATTACAGAAGAATTTGCAACCCATTAATTTCAGATGGTTGGAAAAAATTTAACACTTCACTTGAGTTATTTCCATCGCTTGAAACTAAAAAGGTTGTAAGGTTGACTTTAGTGAAGGGATTAAATGACGCTTTGCCTGATGAATATGCAAAATTGATTGAGAAGGCAGAGCCAGATTTTTTAGAGGTAAAAAGTTATATGTTTCTTGGAGGTTCAAGAAAAAGACTCAGCTTAGAGAATATGCCATCATTTGAAGAATGCAAAAATTTTGCTGAGAAAATTAATGAATTTCTTAATTATAATTTCAAGGATGAGAAGAAAGATTCAAGAGTTGTTTTATTAAGTAAAAAGTAAAGTTGCATACTAAAGTTTATATACCTCTGTTCTTATTTTTATATAAAACTAAAAATGCCAGAAGTTGTTGATTCTTATGGTGATGTGAAGATAATTCGTGAGGAAGGTACATCAATGCTCATGTATATAATAATGCCACCAAAATTAACTCCAGAAGAAGAAGCAATTATCAAGCATCCAAAAGCTTTAGTTTCTGACTACAAAGAAATTGTGAAAAAGTTAGAGGCTTACAGAACCTCTGCTGAGAAAGAGGACTTTTTGAGAAAATATCTTAGTGTTAAACTAAATGAAAGAGGAGTCTCTTCAGCAAATCAAGATAAGTTAATAGAGATGATAATGGATGACATTTTTCTTGGTTATGGAAAGATTGGTTGTCTTATGAGAGATGACAATTTAGAGGAGATAATGGTAAATGGTGTAGGTGTTCCAATATTTGTTGTTCACAGAAAGTATGGTATGTGTATGACAAATTTAAGGTATGAATCTAGAAATGAAATAAATGAAATTATAAATTTTCTATCAGTTTATTCTGGTAGAGAGATAAATGAGAAGAAGCCATTACTTGATGGTCATATGCCAGATGGCTCAAGAGCAAATATTGCAATTGAACCTGCTGCTCCACATGGACCTGCAATCACAATAAGAAAATTTAAAAAGGCACCTTACAACATCATAGATTTAATCGCACTTAATTCAATAAGTCTTGACCTTGCTGCATTTTTGTGGGTTTGTGTTGAGGGATTTGGTCTACATCCTTGTGATATATTAATTGCAGGTGGCTCAGGTTCTGGAAAAACAACTTTATTTAATGCATTGGCTATGTTCATCCCACCAACAGAGAGAGTTGTAACAGTTGAAGATACTTTGGAACTAAATTTAGAATTTCTTGAAAATTGGGTTGCTTTAGAGGCAAATCCTTCAGTGATAGAAAAAACGAATTTAGATATGGAAGCCCTAGTTGAAAATTCTCTAAGAATGCGGCCTGATAGAGTTTTTGTTGGTGAAGTTCGTGGTAGAGAAGCAAATACATTATTTGTAGCAATGGATATTGGTTTAAATGGCTCGATGTGTACAATACACTCAAATAATGCAAGAGAATCAACAATAAGGCTTATGCATGAACCAATGAATGTACCAATAAGAATGCTGCCTTTAATTGATTTGATTGTTGTAATGAATAGATATTTTGACAGAAAGAAAGGGGTCATAAGAAGAGTTACAGAAGTTGCTGAAATTTCTGGCATAGAAGGAGATGTAGTTCAATTAGGAGAAATTTATACTTGGGACTTAAAAACAGATAAAATTCAAAGAACACATTATCCAATTCTCTTAAAAGAGAAAATATCAAGATGGTGCGGTCTTGATAAAAGGGAGTTAGATAGGGAGATATACATAAGAGAGAAAGTTTTAGAATGGATGCTAAGGAATAACATCAGATCTAATGAGGAAGTAATAGAAATCTTCCAAAGATATCACATAAACCCAAAAGAAATTATTGAGAGAATGAAATTTAAGGAAAATGACAAATGATGAGAAGAAAAAGAACTATAATGATGAGTCTGAGGAGGGAGTTTTTAGAGTTAGAACTCCAAAAAAAGGTGAAATTTTAGGAGAGGTTGAACAACTTTTAGGAGATAGGAGAATGCTTGTAAAATGTGTAGATGGCAACACAAGACTTTGTAGAATTCCTGGCAAAATCAGAAGGAGAATTTGGCTTAAGGAAGGTGATATTGTTCTAATAGAACCTTGGCAAGTTGAAACAAATAAAAAAGGGGACATACTTTGGCGCTATACTTATCAACAAGCTGATTGGCTGAGAAAGAAAGGTTTTTTGAAAGATTTAGAAAAATGATAAATGAAATTTTTATAGCTTTACCAATTCTAATTCTTTTTGTGATTATATATCATATTTTGGATAGAAATAGGGCAGTAAAAGAAAACTGGCAAAAACTCTCTCAGATGTTAGGACTTAAATTTAGTCAAGAAGGTTTTCTTAGTTTTGTGAGTAATAAATTAGAAGGCACATATAGAGACCATTATCTAAATTTATATACTTATCTTAAGCAGTATGGAAGGCACAGTCGAAGATTTACTAAACTTATTGTAAAAATAAAAAATCAAAAAGGTGTTTCTTTGAAGATTTATCCTGAAAATTTTATTAGCAAAATTGAAAAGACTTTTGGTATGCAAGACATTTCTCTTGGGAATGAAAACTTTGACAAGGAATTTATTGTGAAGGGGAACAATGAAAAATTTGTTAGAGAAATTTTGAGCTGTTCAATACAAATGAAAATTTTAAATACAAAAAATTTCAATCTTGGAGTTAATGGTGAAAAAGCAGAATTTGAAGAACAAAAAGTTATTATTGATATAAATAGATTAAGGGCTATAATAGATTTAACTATTGATATTGCTGAGAAAATTGAGAGCATAAATTGAAAGAAAAGAGAAGAGTTCCTCTTGACGAAAAGAAAATTTCTCATGGTGTTTTTGATGATGCAACTCTTTTTGCAATAGAAAAATTAATGCGAGAGAGAAAAATAGAAAAATTTTCTGGAATTATATCCATAGGAAAAGAGGCAAATGTCTATCATGGTTTCTCATCTGATGGAAAGGAAATTGTAATAAAAATTTATGCAGTTGAAACTTCTGATTTTAGAAATATGGATAAATATCTTGCCAACGATGTGAGATTTCCAAAATGGAAAAACAGAAGACATCTCGTTCACTTATGGGCGAAAAGGGAATTCCATAATCTATGGAAAATTCACAGATATGTAAACTGCCCAGAGCCAGTTGCACTTCACGATAATGTTCTTGTTATGAGTTTTATTGGTAGCAAAGGAATTCCAGCACCAAAACTAAAAGATGTTTTGCCAGAAAACCCAGAGAAAACTCTTGAAAAAATTTTGAATTTCATTAAAGTGATGTATATGAAAAATTTTGTACATGGTGATCTTTCAGAATATAACATACTATACTGGAAAGACGAACCTTGGCTTATTGATTTTTCAATGGGTGTTCTGATAACACATCCATTAGCTGAGGAGTTGCTAATTAGAGATGTAAGGAATGTATTAAGATACTTCAAAGAATTTGAAATTAAAAAAGATGAAAATGAAGTTTTAGAATGGGTAAAAAATGCTCACTGAAAAAATCTTAGCAAAAGGACATGAAAATATCTCTGCAAAACATCCAACAAGTTTTGAGATAACAAAAGAGCAATATTTAACTCCAAGAGGAGATTGTATCATTGCAGTTTCAGCAAATAAATGCTTTCAAGATTTATCTGAAAAATTTAAAGAAATGCTGAGGAATGATAATTCAATTCTTGAGATAAAAATCTCTTGTCAAGAAGTAGAGGAAAAGATTATTGCTCATGGAAATTCAAAATTAATTTTAACACACTCAAAAGAGATGGTCATCAGGAAAAGCAATTTCATTTGCGAAAGAACTCTTGCAATAAAAGCTGATAAAGCTGCTAAAGATCTAAGTACAGCGCTAATAGAAAAATTAAAGAATCCTAAGGCCACTGTTGTAATAGAACTAACTCTAAAGTAGAACTTTTATTCTCTTATTCCAAAGATATATTGGCTTTTTAACAAATGAAGAAAAAACAAAATAGATTAAAATTTTTCAAAAATTTTTCAAAAATTTTATATTTTGTGAGAATACTCAAAGAGGAAGTTCTATTTAGATATTACACCAAAAAAATTTATAGAGACTTTATTTTCTTGATTTTTATTTTTTCAATAGCAGCTATTTCTTTTCATTTTGGAATGACAACTGCACTAAAGAGAAATGATTTTATTGATTGTAATTTTTGTGTTATAGATAGTAATATCCTAAGTGATGGAACTAATTTTTATAGCAAAAAAATTACTCATGAGAATAAATTTAATGCTAATACTCCTGAAGAAATTTTGTTGATAGAAAAAGAGAAAATAGAAAATTTTACTGGGAAAACAATACCAATCCCAAAAATTAAGTATACATCAAAGAACGATTCTTCATATGGCACATATTTCTTAGGTAAAATATATTTGAATACTTTTCACAATGATTGGAATGAAATTTTTACCTTGCATGCAACTATAAGACACGAGTTAATGCATCATTTTTTAGCATATAATTGCAATATAACTAATAAATCAATTGAAGAATCTCTTGCTGAATTTTACTCTGGAGTAATTCACTCAAAGGAATTTTGTGATAAAAATCCAGAATATTGTCTATTTGACAATTTTACAAACAAAAGGGAATTTTTTCTAAGATGTATGCTTGAAAATTGCAAAAGTCTTGAGTTTCAAAAGTGCATGCAAATAAAAAAATAAAAAATAAGAAAGAAAGGCGTTATTAATCCTCCGGCATCTCTTCACCCATTCCTGGGGTTCCTCCTCCTGGTTTAGGAGTTGATTTCTTTGATGCTGCAATAACATCATCTATTCTCAGAATCATCATTGCAGCTTCTGTCGCTGATTTCAATGCTTGGGTTTTAATTTTCAATGGCTCAACTACACCAAGTTTCCACATGTCTGCTGTTTTTCTATTGAATACATCAACTCCATATGTTGATGAATTTACATGCTTTGCTCTCAGATCAACTATTGTATCAATAGCATCAAGTCCTGCAGACTCTGCAAGAGTTCTTGGAATTATCTCTAAAGTATCTGCAAATGCATCAATTGCTAATTGCTCTCTGCCACCTACTTTCTTTGCATACTCTCTTAACTCTCGAGCAAGTGCAATTTCTGGAGCACCACCACCAGCAACAACTTTCCCTTCTTCAATTGATGATGCAACTGCACCAATAGCATCCTTTACTGATCTCTCAACTTCATCAACGACATGCTCTGTGCCACCTCTTACAAGTATGCTAACTGATTTTGGATTTTTGCAATCTCTAACGAAAGTCATCTCATCTCCGCCAATTTTTACTTCCTCAACTAATTTTGCATATCCTAAGTCCTTTGGTGATAGGTCATCTAAATTTGTAACATTTCTTGCACCAGTTGCTTTTTCAAGTTTTTTCATATCAGATTCTTTAACTCTTCTTACAGCATATATACCTTTCTGGGCTAAGTAATGTTGTGCTAGATCATCAATTCCCTTCTGGCAGAATAGAACATTTGCTCCTGATTTAGCAATTTTTTCAACCATTTGCTTTAGCATTTGCTCTTCTTGCTTTAGGAAAGCCTCTAACTGCTCTGGAGAAGTTATATTAATTTTTGCATCAGTTTCTGTTTTTTTAACTTCAATTGCAACATCAACAAGAGCAATTTTTGCATCTTCTACCTTTTTTGGCATTCCTGAATGAACCCTTTCTTTGTCGATTATAACACCTTGGATGAGCTCTGAATCAGATATGCTTTTACCTTGTTTTTTCTCAATTTTTATATCATCTAAATCAACTTTTCCATTATCTAAAACTTGTTTAACTGCCTTAACTGCTAAATCAGCAAGAGCTTCACGAGCATATTCTGCACTTTTTCCTGTCATTGCAGTCATTGCTATTTTCTTCAAAATTTCGTAGTCATTAGCTGTTACATTTTTAGCTATTTTCTGTAATACCTCATTTGCCTTTTCTTCTGCCATTCTGTAGCCTTTAGCTATAACTGTTGGATGTATATCCTGATCTAATAATTTCTCTGCATTTGCTAATAGTTCACCTGCTAATACAACTGCTGTTGTTGTTCCATCACCAACTTCCTCATCTTGGGTTTTTGCAACTTCAACTAACATCTTTGCTGCTGGGTGCTCAACATTTAGCTCGTCGACAATAGTTGCGCCATCATTCGTTATTGTTATGTCACCTAAATCATCTACTAACATTTTATCCATTCCTCTTGGGCCAAGAGTTGTCCTTACTGTTTCAGCAACTTGCTTTGCAGCCATTATATTATTCCTTTGTGCATCTCTTCCAATAGTCCTTAATGCTCCTTCTGGCAAAATCAAAATAGGTTGTTGTTGTGCCATTTTTTCATACACCTCCTTATCTTAACCTCCATTCTTTATTAAATTGAAATTTAAATAAGTACAGCTATAACTAAAATATTAATTAACTTTAGCTATCTGAAAATTACTAATATTGAAAAGTTAGCGAATAAAATTAAAAAGATAAATTCAATGGGTTTGAATGTATACAATATAATTTAAGAATTTTGAGTTTAAATATTAAAATTAAAAAAGGAAAATGCCAATTTTTCAAATAGAAATTGTTAAGGATAAAGGTGACGAGTTTGATATAGAATTTTCTGAAAGGATATATAAACATGCAGAAGAGGAGAATGCAAAAATTTTAGAAAGTATGGGATGGGAAACTGAAAAAAAAGGTGTTCTTTTCAAGGATATGAAAGATATTGAAGTTGCAAATATGTTATGTGAAATTTTAATCAAAAGAGGGATTGATGCATATACATATGAAAGACATTCCTTAGTGCCAAAATATGCATTACACATATCAGCGAAAAATGCAAAGAAGGAATTTATAAAAGCAGTTGATGAATTGAGCAAAGAATGGGAAAATTTTAGAAAATCTGTCATGAAGAAAATGAAGAAAATTTAGTACCATGCCTGAAATAAAATCTGCAGATAAATTAAAGGAAGAAATTTTAAAGTTCTATAATAGAAATCCTGAAAATTGGTATGCTTTCTCTGGCATTGATGATGAGAATTATCTAACAAGTTTATTTCTTCATGAAGGCAAAGTATGGATCATAAAAGAATTTCCAATTAATCCTTACAAATTTATTGGCTTAGGAAGCAAAACAAATGCTAAAAAAATAAAAAGTAATCTCTTCTCTTTTGGACTTAGACCATTAAACAAAAAAGAAGCAAAAAATTTGCTATTAGGAAAAATTTCTACTGTTAAGAAAGTATTTGAAAAAGCACCGGTTGCATTAGATGAATGTCATACTAATGCTAAGCTGCTTGTTGAGGGACCAGTTATTGCTTATCATAAAGAAAAATTAAAATTTTCTGAAGCACAGGAAAAATTAGAGCTAAATCTCAGGAAAAGTTTAAGAAAATTAATAATGAGGGAGCATTCTGATATATTAAGAGCGTATGTTTAACCTCAATGAGAAAATTCAAGTTGATAAATCACAAATATTTCAACTTCTTTCTTGCATTTTTTGCTGCTAAAACTAAAGCGTTATGCGCAGGGATTACTGCTGGATTGTAGCAATAATCAAATTTTTCAAAGTCATCCAATGTTGAATTTTTTAAAATTGCAAATGCTATCAGATCAACTAAAGTTGCAACATGCTCATAGCCTAAAATTTCACAGCCTAAAATTCTCAAATCCTTCTTACTGAAGATTAACTTAACTAATAGTTCTTTTGCTTCTGGAAAATATTCCTCTTTGGTTAATGTTTTCACTTTTCCTGTAAAAATTTCAAAACCTTTTGCTTTTGCCTCTTGCTCATTCAATCCTGTTTTTCCAACTTGTAGGTCAAAAATTTTCATCACTAAGGAGTTCATTATTCCTTGACTTAAATTTTCATTAGCGCCAAGAGCATTTAATGCTGCAATCTCTGCTTCACGAATTGCAGTTGTGCCAAGTTGACTTAAAATTTTCTCAGAAGTTATCCTATCTTTAATTTGAGCGCAATCACCTGCTGCGAAAATTCCATTTATAGAAGTTTGCATTTTTTCATCTACTAAAATACCTTTATCAACCTTTATCCCTGCTTCTTTTGCAATTTTTATATTTGGTTTTAAGCCAGTGCAGAAAACTATCATATCAGTCGATACTTCATTCCCTGAAATTATTGCTCCTTGAACTTTTATATCTCCTAAAATTTTTTCAATTTTTGAATTAGTGAGCAATTTAATTCCATTTTCCTTTAACTTTTTAGCAACAATTTCTGAAAAATCCTTTGAAAGACAAAAAGGGAGTATAGCATCAGAAATTTCAACTATTGTAACATTAAGATTTAACTTTTTTAGAGAAACTGCAATTTCTATTCCAGTTGCACCAGAGCCAACAACTAATGCACTCTTGCATTTTTTAGCATAACTCTTTATTTTTTCTGCATCTTCTAAAGATTTAAGAGTAAATACACCTTCTCTATCAACTCCAGGAATTTTTGGAATCTCACAATAGCTGCCGGTTGCAATAACTAATGACTTATAGAAAAATTCTGAATTTTTTGTTTTAACACTCTTATTTTTTATATCAATTGCTATGGCATTTTCAAATACAAAATCAACATTCATGCTCTTGCACATTTGCTCTACACTCTGAGAAATTTTTTCAGTTTTAACTTCATTGGATATAAGAAAAGGCAAAGCACATTTAGAGTAAAATTTTTTTTCAGCACTTATTAGTAAAATTTTTGCATTGAAATTGAATTTTCTTGCTTCTATCATTGCTGTAATCCCTGCAGCGCCACCTCCAACTATTATTAAATCATAATTCTGCATAGTAAAAAAGAAAAAAATTAAAAATTAAGTAAATAAAATTTTCAGATACGGCTTACTTAGCTGTAGATCATAATGATCCCACTCTTTTGGCTTAGTGCAAGAGCTTTCTGCTTTTTCAGCCCATTTATTTTCATTGCTTCCTTGAACTTGGAAAGCAATTAACTTTTTATTTTTAACTATCTTTGAAATATCAAATGAATAACTTCCAGGCATTGAAATTTTCTTAGTTTCTATTAACTTTCCTTGCAGTTCAAATGATGGAGAGCATTCTTTACAATAAGGTTGAGTACAAATATCTCCTCCAGGTTCACAATTCTTCTGATCAAAATCATCAATCTCAAAAATACTTATTGTTAAAGGCTCATTAACTGCTTCTACAGGCAAGAACAACTTTGCTGAGAGAACATTTGCATTTTCTGGCAATGAACTTAAATCAAACATTAAGTTAACTCTTTCAGCACTTGTAACAAAGTAAGGATCTTTATTATTGCATTGATAACCTACATAGAATTTACCTTCTTTATTAGGAGAAGCACAAGCATAGTATTCATTTTTGCAATCTCCTTCAACAATCATTTTATATACTTGAACTGACTTTATTAGCGGGAAATTGGTTAGACCACTTAAAGTAATTGTTTCTTTAAATTCCTTGCTTGATAAGCAGCCTAATTTGTCTGCTCTATATTCGAAGGTTATCTTTATGTCCTCTAAAAAGTTTTCTAATATCACTGGATTAATTTCAATTATAATCTCCGACTCCTCACTTGGAGATAAAACCTTTGGGGCATACAAGATTTTATATTCTGGTAAATTTAGAGATATCTTATCAATTTTTGCTGTATTTTCACCTGAATTTTTCACTATTGCTCTTATAGCATATGCTGCATTAACTTTGCTCATTTTTGAATCCAAAATTTTCAATTGAGGTTTGATTTCATTTTTTACTGCCTTAAGTGATAAATTTACTGAGAATTCCCATGTGTCAGGATTTGTCGCTAAAAATCCATATGTTTTTAGAGAGTGCTCAGCATCGTCAAATAAAGGACATTTCTTCACAAAGAATATACATTGCAATGTGCATTGTATATCTGCCGAAATTTCACCTTCTTTAGAAATGATGAATTCATTTTCTGTCTTTCCTAACTCTACACCCTTAGAGTTAGTCTCACAAATTGGTGAGCAAACAAGGGTTCCGTCAACAGTGCATCTTGGCCCACAGCCAATAGAACAGCCACCTTTTGGTTCATAAGGTTTTGGACAATCTCTAGAGCAATATCCATTGAAATAACATATGTAAGCTTGATATGTGGGTGCATCAAAAGCTCTCTGAGAAATTTGCCATATCGCTTGTCCTAAATCAGGAACAATATACACTGGCGGAGAATCAACTGGGCCTCCATCATCCCACCAATCGCCACCAACTGAATTTTGCTGTAGCTTAAAACTGTCACCAACACAAACCTCATCACCATTCTTTAGTATGTAATCCCCAACTATAAGTTTTGGATTGAAATATAGGTTAAGACGTACATTACCAAAATCTAAATAAGTTGGTAGTGCACCAACAGGACTTAAAGCTACTTTTTCTGAGATTGAAATTCCACTTGTTTTTGTTCCAAGGACAGAAATTTTTATATCTTTTATGTCCCATTTATCTTTTAAATTAGATGCAGAAACTTTCAGAATATATGTACCAGTTAGTGTATTTGCTGGTGGGGTTACTCTCAATACAACATTTTCAGTTCCTCCTGCAGAGATAGTAAATTTATCCCTTGAGGAAGATGCCCAAGTTGCTGCTTCTCCGGCTAATAAAATTGATATCCCCTCTGAAACCTCCTGGTTGTTCTTTATAGTTAATGTAAAAGTCGCTGTAGAACCTGCATTTACATTCGCGCTATCTGGTGAAGTAAAAAGTTCAATATCCTTTGCATTTACACTCAAAACTAAAAAAAGCAAAACTATAAAAGTCCAGAAAATTTTTGTATTTTTTTTCATTTTCACTCACCTTTTTTCTTTCTTATGAAAAATACAACCAAGTAAATCAAGGAGATGACTATTAAAATCCAAATTATTAAATTTGCAATTGGCATTTCTTCTGTTCTTGGTAGAGTTGTTGTTACTATCTTACCCTCTGTTGTTATTTGTGCTTCTTCATAACCTACTTTAAAATCAGTTTCAATTTTTATATCCTTAACTAATTCTCTTGCAGTTATCCTATAATTTCCAGCTTTGTTTATTGGCATTAATTTTCCTTTAAATTCTCCATTAATCTCTTTTTCAACCATATCAAGAATTGTGCCCTCTTCATTTAGGAGATATAGTAAAAACTTTCCTTTAAGGTTTCTCCCATCATTATCAGTATATGTCAAAGTATAAGGAATTTCTTCTCCAAATTTAAAATTTTTCTTTTCTGTTGAAAGCATTAATCTCTTTGGTATATTAGAGAACTTGGAATAATCATAATCCAAAGAAATTTCATCATGAGTCTTTTCATTTTCATCAAGTAGTTTTGCATTTAATGTTAATTTTGTGTAGCTATCTTTTGGAGTAAATTCAAAAAATTTGCCCATTGGATCTGAGAAGATTTCAAATGCTGAAGTTTTTTCTGAGAATATAATCTTGCCATCTCTGTCTTTTAACTCTAAACTTATTTTTCCATTAAATGTTGTCACTTTATCTGCTGAATTTGAAAAGCACACAAATGCTTTTGTTTTTTCATTTGCATTCAATGGGAATTTATCTAAGGTTAAATAGAGGAATCTCCCTTTTGCTCCAGATATAGGGATTCTTAGCTTTAGGATTGATTTTTCCTCTCCTGACAAAGCTAAAAATTTTAGCTCATAAACTCCTGGCCCTAAAGCTGGCAGTTCATAACTTATCAACTCATTAGAATTTTCTCCTATAGAAATTTTCTTTTCAATAGTATACTCATCCAAAGGTTTTTCATTTACATCATCCCATGAATATGTCATTAACTTAAGAGTTACTTCTTTTGCTTTACCTTCATTGAAAATTTTTGTCTCAATTTTCAATGGCTCAGAATTTCTTGAGAATAAATAGCCAACAAATTCATAAGGTTTATTGTTTATTTTTGTCTCTTTCTTACTAAAGTAAATCCTTGATTCAGCAACTGAATTTTTAACATTGAACTCAGTCAACGCCCCTGGAATACCTGTTGTCCCATAAGCCATGAAACTCAAACCAGCAAGATTTAAATCTTTCACTAAAAAATAAACCTTTGCTTCATATCTCCCAGATTTCGCCCCTGAAGGAACTTTCCACTTAATTTCCTGTTGTAGGATATCATTTGGCATCAAATTCAAATTTTCAAATGCAAAAAATTCATCAATAATTTGCTCATCTTCATTTGGATCAACATAAAATATTTGTACTCTGACTCTACCTTCAACTACTGGCATTGACATTAAATTTACTAAATTATATGAAAGAATTACCTCCTCTCCAGGAGCATATGAAATTTTCTCAGAATGAAAATCCTCAAATTTTATTCCATTTTGAAAGTCATAGAATTCATCGCAGCTAATATCCATAGCAACTGCAAAAACCTCAGCAGAGAGAAAAACAAAAACAACAGCCCATAAAAGAAAATTTGTTTTTTTCATTTTTAAATATCCTCCCATATCTTTTCTTTTATATATTCTTTTATATATCTCTCTTTATCCTATATATACTTTTCCATTCCAAAATGTCGCCAACAATAAGACTTTTTTGGGAAGATTCTTACCTTAAGGAATGTGAAGCAAATGTTGTAAAAATTGAAAATAACAAAGTTACTCTTGACAGGACAATTTTCTATGCTTTTTCTGGTGGGCAAGCTTCTGATTCTGGAACAATAAATGAAATTCCAGTTATAGAAGCATTTGTCTCTAATGATGAAATTATTTATACACTTGATAGACTGCCTAATTTTAAAATTGGTGATAAAGTTAAAGTTAAAATTGATTGGGAAAAAAGATATAAAATAATGAAATTGCATTCTGCTGCTCATGTAATTTTCTTTTTATTCAGAGACAAAACATCTATAGATAAGCTTATAGGCTCTAATGTTAGTGAAGAAAAATCAAGATTAGATTATTCCTATGCTGAGAATATTTCAAAATTTTTAACTGATTTGGAAAATGAAGCAAATGAGTTATTCCGCAAAGATATACCTGTGAAAATTTATTTTGATGAAAAAGAAAGTAAGAAAAGAATATGGGAAGTTCCAACTAAAGGATGGAAATGCCCCTGTGGTGGAACTCATGTGAAAAATTTAAATGAAATAGGAAAAGTCAAACTGAAGAGAAAAAATCTTGGCAAAGGAAAAGAAAGGATTGAAATAACTTTAGCTTAGAATGAATAAAAAAACAAAGGGGATTTTATTTGTTTTTCTTGCAAGTCTAATGTGGGCATTTCAAGCAATTTTAACAGAACTTGCTTATAAAGAAAATGCAAGTTTTCTTAGCACGACATTCATCGCTTTTGTTTTTATCTTTCTGACATCTTTCATATATTCTTTACTAAAAAGAAAAAATTTTTATATTACAAAGACCAATGCAAAGGCAATTTTTTATATTAGCATAACTGGTGCAGTTCTTGCAGACCTACTTTATAATTTTGCTCTATTTATCACACACCCACTAAATGTTGTTTTAATAGGCCATACACAACCAGTTTTCATAATTTTAATGAGCTATATTTTTCTCAAGGAAGAAAAGATGTCTTTCTTTGATTATATAGGCGGAGCATTAATGCTTTTATCTGCATTTCTTGTAAGTTCAAAAACAATTGAAAATTTAATGAACATGAAATTTGGAACATTAGGTGAGGTAGCAGTTTTAATTGCAACAATTTTATGGGCGTCCGACTCAATTGTTGCAAAGAGATATTTACAAAATTTAGATTCTTCAATTATTGTGTTTTACAGATATTTGATAGCAATGGTAATTTTTTTAGCATATATGCTTCCCTTTTCTTATCTCAGAATTGACTCAATTTATCAGCCAATAATTGGAATTTCAGTTGCTATTGGTGCAATTCTCTTCTATGAAGGATTAAAAATTTTGAAGGCAGCGCAAGTTGGATTTATTGAGCTATGTGCACCATTTTCAACTGCAATTTTGGCATGGATTTTTTTAAATGAGAAAATAACTGAGCTGCAAATTTTAGGTTTAATTTTCCTTGCTGTTGGTGTTTACTTTATATCAAAATCAGAAAGAGTAGCGAAAGAGTAGGCATGAGAAAAATTTAAATATCTTCTTTCTTTTAACATTGTGTAATCTCAGCATAGCAAATAAATTCAGTTACTTTATCTCTTGTACATAATTTTTCTCAGAAATTCTTTTCGCTCTTTTTTATTTTCCTCAGTTTCAATTCCAACAGGTTTTTCACCATCTATAACTCCAAGAATTCCCCTACCTTGAGAAGTTTCTGCGACTATAACTTGTAAGGGATTTGAAGTTGCACAAAAAATTCTACAAACTTCTTGACAATTTTTTATTTGATTAAGAACATTTATTGGATAAGCATCTTTAAGAAAAATTATAAATGTATGTCCTGCTGCAATTTTCATTGCATTTTTTTCAGCAAGTTTTATCAGCTCTTGATCATTGCCATCACTTCTAACAAGTTTATCACCTGAAGCTTCACAAAATGCTAAACCAAATTTTACTCCCGGTACTGATGTTATGAGAATTTCATAGATATCTTCAACAGTTTTAATAAAATGACTTTGCCCAAGAATTAAATTTAGTCTCTGAGGATTTTCCATCTCTATAACTGAAATTTTTGTTTTCATTTTTCCTTAATTTCGTCTTCTTTTATTTCCCTCTCACAATATTTACATACCAATATTAAAGGCTCCTGAGATTTAACCAAAAATTTCGTAATAACTGGTTCAAGTGATTTATTTGTTATGCACACTGGATTTGGACATTTTAATATACCTATAATTTCATTTGGTAGAGAAACTTTATATTTTTCAACAACTTTATAACTTCGAATTTTGTTAATTGTTGCATTTGGCGAGATTATTGCTATCTTGTTGACTTCCTTACCATTAAGATCGCGATTTTCAATTTTCACTATATCTTTTTTTCCTAAAATTTTGCTTTGGACATTCATTGCTATGGCTATAACTCCTGGAAAATTTTCATCTATGCCTAAAATTTTTAAAACCTCTGGAGCTTTTCCATGCTTTATATGATCGATAACTGTGCCATCTTTAATCATCTCAACCTTTAAGTGTTTTTTCATTTGGGACATTTTAGAATTTTACTCCTGAAACTAAACACAGCAAGGTAGCCCTTACAGGAATTCCATTCTTAGCTTGTTCGAAATAAAATGCAAATTTTGTTTTATCTAATTCAGGAGAAATTTCAGAAACTCTCGGCAAAGGATGCATTATTATCGCATCTTCCTTTAAATCATCCAAAATTCTTATGTCAAGAACATAAGCATCTTTAACTCTCTCATATTCTTGCGGATCTGGAAATCTCTCCCTTTGAATTCTCGTTGCATAAATAACATCACAATCCTTTAAATTTAATTTTGATGTTTC
The DNA here is from genome assembly GCA_038891095.1 of Candidatus Altarchaeota archaeon. Lineage (GTDB taxonomy): Archaea > Altiarchaeota > Altiarchaeia > IMC4 > QMZM01 > JAWAEV01. The sequence continues at coordinate 22,785 of JAWAEV010000006.1, read as the reverse complement.
AGAAACTTTTATTTTCTTTTCTTTCAGCTCTCTTAAAATTCTATCAGGCATTCTTAAATCCGGTGGGGAAATTAACCTCAGAGAAATATCATTATAATTCATTAAACCATCTGTTAATGAATGAACGGTTCTACCATATTTTAAATCTCCGACCATTGCTATAGTTAGGCCATCTATCCTTTTAAATTTTTTCTTTATTGTGTATAAATCCAAAAGTGTTTGTGTTGGATGTTGATTGGAACCATCACCACCATTAATTATTGGCACTTCTGAAAATTCTGTTGCAAGTCTCGCAGAACCTTCAACAGGATGCCGCATAACAATAATATCAGTATATGAGGATACAATTTTTATAGTATCAGCAATTGTCTCACCTTTAACTTCTGATGTTGCTAAAGAAGAGTCAAAGCCAATTGTAGTTCCACCAAGAATTTTCATTGCAGCTTCAAATGACATTCTCGTCCTTGTAGATGGCTCAAAAAATAGAATACCAAGAATTTTGTTTTTCATTAAAGAGGAGGCTTTTCCATGAGAAATTTTCTTTTCCATTAAATAGGATTTTTCGAGAATATAGTCAATTTCCTCTCTTGAAAAGTCTCTTATAGAAATTATATGGTTTTTATCCCACTTAACCATTTTTTATAATAATTATGCAAGAAACTTTATAAAGTTAATTTAGAAAAAATAAAAAATTTATTTTACTTCAGACTTTGCTTGCTCTTGCAATTGTTTCCTCTTTAAACTTAAGGCATAGGAAATTCCATTCAATGAGCGACTTATTGCTTTAAAATCTTCCTCATTTAGGATTAATTTATAGCCTTCAGAAATGATAATATATTGCTTCTTTTCAGTATCATAAAGGACATCTATATCCCTGAGCATGTTATTCTATTTACATAAGAGTTTAAAAATATAATAATCAACCAAAATGAAAAGAGCCAAAACAAAAAAAATGTCTGAAAGTTATTACAAAGTATTGCTAATTATATTAACTCTTGCTATCTTAGTATTGCTCATAAAAAATAGATTATTAATTCAGGAAATTTATGAAGTGAAGATATCTAAGGAGAACACTTCTACCATAATAGCTGAAACCCAAATTCAAGAAATTAAAGAGAAAATTAAAGAAAATTTTTCAGAGTTGGAAAATTATCTTAACCAAAGTTTTAAAATAACTATTTTAAATCAAGAGGAGCTAAATGACTTATCACAAAAACAGCCAGTTATCTATGGCAAAATAAAAGCACCAATATACAAAATAGAATTTATCAATGAAAATAAAACAACTCTGCTAATTCTTTATGATCCAAAAAGCAGAGAAATTCTTAAGAAATTTGAAATTCTTGAAATGGCTATATGACAATTAAAACATTTCTCAGAAGACTTTTTAAAATAAAAAAGTAATTATTATACGAAATATCCTAAAAATTTAAAATGAAGAATATAATAAAATTAAAATTTTGGGCTTTTTTAGTTTTTTTGTTTTGTTTTGTTATTACCGCATCTGCAATTCCAAAGTTGATAAATCTTGAAGGAAAATTAACAAATTCTGAGGGGATACCACTATATGGAAACTTTAATATGACTTTCAGGATTTACAATGCTGCTTCTGGAGGGACTTTACTTTGGGAAGAAAAACATGAAGATTTAAATAATGTTACAACTTCCAACACAGGAATTTTCAGTGTTCTCTTAGGTAGTATAACAGAGCTTAACTTGAACTTTACAGAGGATTATTGGCTTGAAATCCAAGTGAAAGATGAAGTTCTCTCCCCAAGACAAAGGGTTGCAAGTTCTGGGTATACATATATGACATCTCGCTTAGAGTGCTCTTCAATGTTTTGCATTAATTACAGTAATGGTAATGTTGGCATTGGGACAACTACACCTACAGCGAAGTTAGATGTCCAAGGTGGTCCAATAAAGTGGGGGTATTCTTATCTTGCTCTTGATCAAGATGGTTCAATTGAATTAGGCAATTCTTTAAGTTCTGGTAAGGTTCCTTATATTGATTTCCATTATGGCAAAGGAACGGCTCAAGATTATAATGTAAGAATTCAAAACGATGCTGATGATAGATTAAAATTAGAAGCTTCAACTGTGTATATGACCGGCAATGTTGGCATCGGGACGATAGCGCCTGCAGAGAAACTTGAGTTGGTTTCTGGAGGGAATATAAAACTTAATATTTTCCCCGCAGATGATACAACTCAAGGCTTGGTATCGTTAACACTTACTAGTAGGGATACCGGAGGCAATAGACACACATGGAAAATGTATACTGCTCCTATAGGCGGAGGCTATGGTGTTGCACCTAATAGTGTTGAATTCTGGGAATACCCACCTGGGGGCGGAGCTTTAAGAAGGTTTGCAATTTTAAAAAATACTACAACCTCCCCCAGTGTAGTTGTAATTGATGGAACCGGCAATGTCGGCATCGGGACGACGAGCCCGAACACTGCTTTGGATTTAAATGGTGCTCTCAGTTTTAGAGGCATATCAACTCCTTCGACTGCTCCATCAGGCCAAGGTAGGATATACTTTGATTCAACAACAAATAAATTTAAAGTTTCTGAGAATTCTAATGCATATGTTGACTTAGTTGGAAGTAAGCCAGGTAATAGCGTTATGATTTTGAGAGAAGATTTTCCAGACCTTCGTTCTTTCACTTGGGAATTATACACAAGTTATTCGCCGAATTCATATATAAATTGCCCTGCTGGTTATGTAAGATGGTGGAATTCTAATGCTTATTATTATTCAAGTTCTTCTGGGGATAGTGCTTATACTGGTGCTTGTTATAATCCTTCTGCAGTTAATGATGTTTTCACATGGAAAGCATATAGTTCTCCTGACTCTGTAACTTGTCCCTCTGGATATACAAGGTGGAGAGCTAATGAAAGAGCTTATGGTGTTTATAGTAGCTATCAATATTACTCAGGAGCTTGTTATAAAATTCCCCCGGTTTCTTGCACCAATACTTGCCCAAGTGGCTGGAATTCACACAATTGTTATAATGTAACCCAGGCAGGAAATATGCTTTTGGAATTAACTTGCTATAGAACTGATATAGCATGCCAAACTATAAATCTTCGTAATAGGGATTCTTGTCCAACTTGTCCTTCTGGATGGAGTGCCACAAGTTGTAAAAATGTCCTTGGCAACAAAGAAATTTATTGTTATAAATGTTAAAATAAAGAAAAAATGCAACGATAGGAAGGAAAAATGAAAAAAGGAGCTATCTTTTCATTATTTTTTTTATTATTCTTGGATATAGGACTAAGCTTAATGTCCTCCTCTTCAATGGAGAGTTCAAACTATAAAATTTCTGCTATTTTAGATTCTGGTGGTGAGAACTCCTCTTCCATAACTCATCAGAGTTATATAACACTTGCCGAAACAATAATTGGAAATTCCTCTTCAAATAATTTTAAAGTTTATCTTGGATTTTTTTTAAAGGATATTGACACTGATAAACCAAGGATTAACTTTATCCAACCATCGCAAGATAACTCAACTTTAGTTGCAAAATGGCTTAATGAGAATATCAGTGCATTAGATACGAATTTATATTATCTAAACTGCACAGTTTATAATTCAACAAATGATATCTACTTAAGTAAATCATGGGATTTAACCTATTATACAGCTTATAATGTTTTGAATTTTACTGATATTTCAACATGGCCTTTAGGCTTATATTATGAAAATTGCACAGCTTTAGATATAACCTCTCTCTCAATTCCACCATCAGAAAATTCTATTACCTCAGAGATCGTTGAATTTGAGGTTTTACCCTTGAGAAACTATGGGATAAATTTAACTTCAGGAATAAATGTCACTTATAACTGGTCTTTGATATCCTCGCCATTAATGCTAATAAATAAAAGTTATAAATCCTTTACTTCATCTGTTTATGAGAATTGGAGTTTCTTAGCAACTTACATAAATAATGGAACTAAATGGTTATTTGCTGCTCCATTCGGCTCAGATTTTGATGACATAAATTTTACACTGGGCTACTGGATTAAAATGAAGGAGAATGACACTTTAGAAATAGAAGGTGTAAGCTATCAAGATAGTGTAAAAAATAGGACTGTTGAAATTCCGCTAACTCTTGGTTGGAATATTATTCCTTATCTTTATGACTATCCACAAAATTTAAGCATAGTATTATCATCAATTAGCGGTAAATGGAAAAGCATTTGGAGATATTGTAATCCATACTGCACTACACTTTCTGGCAATATAACAGGGTGGTTAGGACAATCTGCAGATTCTAAGCTCCCGGAATATTTGTGGGATATAAAGCAATTAGAACCTGGCGTAGGCTATGAAATTTATATAAATGAAACTTGCACTTTAATTTATAATTTTACAGCAAATGAGCATATATTCGGTGGTAAATCAGTCTCTGAGCATGAAATTTCACAAGCTAAACCTCCTGCAGTTTTCTTTGGAAATCTTACAAGAGATGGAAAACCAGCACCAATTGGAACTAAAATAAGAGCATTTAAAATTTCTGGACAAGAGTATCCTGTTGAGTATAATATTTCAACTAAAATTGGCGAGTATGGAAACGAAGGGATAGGTATGAAAGTTTATGATGGAAATGACGGAGATAAAATAATTTTTAAAATTAATAACTTTACAGCAAATAATGGAACCTTCTGGAATTTCTTTAATCATGGAAGACAGCAACTTGACATATTTTGCACAAATTGTAACAATTTAGCTCTTTTAACAAATTACTCTCTCAGCAATGAATTTGGCAACAGATCATCAACTTTCACTTTTTCAGTTTTTTACAAAGATATTGATAATGATGCTCCAATTTGGGTAAATTTAACAGTTGATAATGTCAGTTATAAAATGTTTGGGAATTACTCGAATGCAACTCTACAAGATGAATTAAAGGTTAATGGGAGACTTTTCACTTATAATTTAAGTGGATTTTCAATGGGGCAACATACATATAAATTCTCTGCATATGATAACTTTAATATTACTGAAACTCCCTTACAAACAGGACCAGCAATATTCAATCTACTTCCAATTTTAACTAATGCCCAAGTCAGCCAAAAAATTGGTAATAATTTTGATACCTACAACTTTTCAGTAGTTTATATTGATTACGATAATGATACTCCAGAATATGTAAATTTAACTCTTGTAAATTCAGAAAATGTTACATATAGCTATCAGATGTATGAGTTGGATATTGAAGATAATGATGTAAAAGATGGGAAAGAATATTTCTATAATAAAACATTGTCCCAGGGAGTATATTCGTTTTACTTCCTTGCATATGATGGTTATAATAAAACACAGACTACATCTCAAAAAATTATAGTTGGAAAATTAATAGAAAGATTTGAAAATTTAACAGCAAACTATACAAATTTAATTAATTTATCAGAAGCCAATATAATCTTTGAAATATTGCCTTTAGAAAATATAACAGATGCAAATATAAATTTAACTCTATTTACAGAAAACCCAACTGAGGCTTCTTTTGCTATACCTGGAATTAGAGAATATATGAGGGTTGATATCTCACCTGAATTGAATGCAACCCTATCATCTTTTATGCTAAAAGTTTATTATACAGATGAGGAAATTTCTGCAAAAAATTTAAATGAATCGTCACTAAGATTTTATTGGTTTAATGAATCATTAGCTGAATGGATTGCATTAGATGAGACTTGGGATTGGGTCTATGGCACTGGTGTTAATACAGAAGAAAATTTTGTATGGGCAAATTTATCCCACTTAAGTTATTTCAAGATTGGTGGAGAGAACTTGCAAATAAGCTATACAATACCATTACAACAAGGTTGGAATTTAATTTCAATTCCCTTAAATTTAATGACATAACAAAATGAAAAAAGTTATAATTGTATTTTCAGCAATTTTAGCAATATTAATCTATCTTGTTTTTGCACAGCTGATACCAGAGGATGCATGTAAATTTTATGGTTCTTTGCATATTGATGGTCAATCAGCCCCATTAGGGACAAATATTGTTGCTTATATCAATGGTAATCCTGTGAGAACTGAAGGTGGCATGATTGCAGTTGGCTATTATAGAGTTTATGTTTATGAAGGTAATAATGGCGATACTGTAACATTTAAGATAAATAATGCTTATGATGCTTCTCCAACAGGAACTTGGCAAAGAAGAGGAGATATATGGCTTCCTTTAACAGTAACAACAGGTGGTGGAAGTCCAGGAGCATGCGTTTTAGGTGGACCTTGCTCAAATTGTGTTGGTTGGGTTACAAAAGGCTCCCATCAAGTTAGGGATAGTGGTGTTGGTTATTATGATCAAGCTTGTTGTAGTGGTGTTGTAATGCAAACACAAGTAATTTAATCATAAATTGAAAAATAAAAAATATAAAGTTCAGAAAGCACAAGGAGCAGCAGAATATCTTCTTAATTATGGATGGGCAATTATAGCTATAGTAGCAATAATAGCATCAATGTGGTATCTTGGAATTTTTACAACAAGACATGAAAGCACAGTAACTGTTTCCGGGTTTTCAATGATAAAACCATTAAATCCAAGTATTGTTCTAACAACTGATTGCAATTTTAGTGGAATTTTTGTGAATGGTGCAGGGTATACGATAAATATAACTAACATAGAAATTTATAACATGCAAGATTCATGGAAATGCCAAGATAAGGTGGAAGGTGAAGGACAACACTTCTCTGGTGATACAATACATGTGAAACAATCTAAATGCTGCTCAAGAGAACATTTCCCGGGAGAAACATATAACCTTAGGATTACTATTTCTTACATTGGTCAAATAGCAAATGTTCCTATAGAAAGAATTGAACAAGGAATGATTTATGGTGCATACTCAGAGAAAACTCCAACAATAAAAAATTGTGCTGATTGGTATTCTGGAACTCCAAAGCAAGGTCATTGTTGCTCACCTCCGAAGGTTTGTGCTGAAGGATTTAAATTACCTGCAGCAGATTGCTCAGAATGTTGTGAAGGACCTGGGAACACACATTGTGTTGTACCAACTACTACTACAACAACAACTACAACACAAATTACTACAACTATTACCACTACTACAACTACGACAACAACTACTACTACAACTACTACTACAACAACACTACAAAGCATTAGTGCTGTTCAAATTTGTAGTAGCTTATATTTTTGTGGCTCAATTGATGGTATTTGTCCAAGAGATTTCTGTAAAAATTGTTATTGTAACGACCCTGATTGCTGATTTATTGTAATTTCCAAATAGTTCAAAAATAAAAAGCTAAATCTTTATAAGTCTTCTATACATAATTCTTAACATTACAAAGATGGATTTAATTATTGGTAGACATATAACACCAAAAGATGATAAGGAATTCTATAAAATTTGCAGTTCTCTTAATAGCTTCACTGGAGCAATGAGGCTTTTCGGAAAAATTTCTGGGGATTTCTATGAGGCAATCCTTTTAATCAATAAAGGCAAAATAATTGCAGCGACATGTGAAAATTTGGAAAAGGCAGAACTTTATCTTGGAGAAAATGCTATTAAAAAAATAAGAGAAGAATTTGTAAAATCAGCTGGAAGATTAGACCTCTACCAACTTAGTGAGGAAGAACTTGAAAAAATAAAAAAAGAAAATTTTAGAGCAATTCTAAAAGAGATCCCAATAGAGAGTCTCGGCATGAAGATTAAGCCAATAAGCTCGAGAGTTATAAAAGAGGAGAAGTCTGGTGAGAGAAATTTTTTTGGAACGATTTCATTCCAAGAGCCAATGAAAAAGAAGGCAAAAGAAGTGAGTATAGGAAAACACTTTGAAGAGGTAAGGAACGAGATAGAAAAAGGAGGAATATCAAGTGACTCATTAGTTGGCTTGCACATATCAGAAAGAGAAATTCCAAAAATTTTTGAGGGAATTTCATCAATTAGTTCAGAAAAAAAGCAAAGTTTATTAGAAAAATTAAGAAAAAGGAGATGGGTTATTGATCAGGAAATTGCCCAAAGATTGTCAAAATTTTGGAGTGAACCAAAAACTCCTTTGGAGAAAAAAACTGAAGGAAAAGTAAAAACAAAAATAGATGAACTCTATGATTTAGTGAAAAAGAATAAAATTGTAAAGCTGAATGACTCACTTGCAAAAAAATTAAATGTCAGTAAAGCACAAATTGAAAGTTGGGCTGTAATTCTTGAAGAGCATAACCTTATAGAGTTGCACTATCCAGCAATTGGTGAACCTGAAATGAGAATAATTGAAAAGAAAGATTAAAATGAAAAATTTATCAGAAATTAAAAAGGAAATTTTGGAAAGGAAGGAAAAAATTTTAGAAACTTATGAAATTGACTCTGAAGGAATAAAAACAAAGGTTGAAATAGTTGAGAAAGACCATGTACCTTTATATAGAATTTTAATTCCTGAAGTTGATACTGCTACGGGAGCATTACTTGATAGCATAAAAGAAAGACTTATAGGAAAAATCGAAATTACCTCTGAAATATTTGAGCCAGAAGTTATGAATAAGTTAAAAGAAGAATTTAAGAAAGATGCTGAATTTCTCTTAGATAGTGAACTTCCTGAATTAGATAAAAAAATAAAAGAAAATTTTATTCTTAATTTATTGAATGAGCTTCTTGGATTAGGGAAAATAGAGTTCTTCCTCAATGACCCATCAATTGAAGAAGTTGTTGTTAATTCAGCAAAAGAGCCGATAAGAGTTTATCATAAGAGATATGGTTGGATCGCAACAAATATAACTCCAGATTCAGAAGCGCAAATTCAGAATTATGCGAATACTATTGCCAGAAGAGTTGGCAGAGAAATAACAACTCTAAATCCTTTGTTAGATGCACACCTTATAACTAAGGATAGAGCAAATGCTATCATCTCGCCAATTGCAACAAAGGGCAACACTATAACAATAAGAAAATTTGCTCGTGATCCTTGGACAGTAACAGATTTTATACAGAACAAAACTGCTAACTCTGAAATAATGGCCCTAATTTGGCTCACTATACAATATGAGATGAATATTTTAATTTCTGGTGGCACAGGCTCTGGAAAAACTTCATTTCTAAATATATGCATGCCTTTCATACCGCCAAATCATAGAATCATATCAATAGAGGATACAAGAGAATTACAATTGCCTCAATACTTATATTGGTGTCCTCTAACAACAAGGCAACCAAACCCTGAAGGCAAAGGAGAAGTTAGTATGCTTGACCTTCTTGTAAATTCTTTAAGAATGAGGCCTGATAGAATAATAATGGGTGAAATTAGAAAGAAAAGAGAGGCAGAAGTTTTATTTGAGGCAATGCATACTGGGCATTCAGTCTATGCAACATTACATGCAGATACTTGCGCTCAAACAATAACAAGGCTTACAAATCCACCAATAGACATACCAGAATCAATGCTTGATGCTGTTCATCTAAATGTCGTTATGTTTCGTGACAGAAGGCGAGGCATAAGAAGAGTTTATGAAATTGGAGAATTTGTTCAGGATCCAAATTCTGAGAAGATAAAATTTATTCCAAATATTCTTTATAAATGGAATGCAAGAGATGACAGCATAGAAAGAACAAAAACCTCAGCATCCCTCTATGAAAAAATAGGGACCCATACTGGTTTAACTCAAGAAGAAATTGAAGATGAAATTAAATTAAAGAAAAGTATTTTAGAATGGATGCTAAAAAACAATGTAAGGCAAATAGAGGATGTTGGAAAAATATTAAATATTTACTATAGAGATACTAAAACAGTTGAAAATGCTGTAAAAAGAGAAGTGTCACCAAAAAAATTATTGGGGTGAGTTTTTATTTGAGAAATATAAATTTAATATAAAATTAAGAGGTGAAAGAAAAGATGAAAATGAGAAACCTATACTACTTGATTATGATTTCTGTTTTTTTTAACTTTTTTGTTGTTAATGTATTTGCAATCCCAAAGTTGATAAATCTTGAAGGAAAATTAACAAATTCTGAGGGAATACCACTATATGGAAACTTTAATATGACCTTTACAATTTACAATTCTCCAACTGGAGGAAATCCACTTTGGAAGGAAGAACATTCAGGAGTTAACAATATCACAACTTCCAACACAGGAATTTTCAGTGTTCTCTTAGGTAGTATTAATCCTTTGGATTTAAATTTTACAGAAGATTATTGGCTTGAAATCCAAGTGAAAGATGAAGTTCTCTCCCCAAGACAAAGGGTTGCAAGTTCTGGGTATACATATATGACATCTCGCTTAGAGTGTTCCTCAAAATTTTGCATTAATTACAGTAATGGTAATGTCGGCATTGGGACAACTACACCTGAAAACGCAGAGGGTTGGAGTAAGGTTTTAGATATTTTTGGTGGAGGAGCTACAAAATTATCAATTAGAACTCCTAACATAGATGCTCGTGTGTTAGCTCATGATTCCGGATGGTGGGGTGCTCCAGCAGGGATGATTATTGGAACGCACACCGCTCACCCATTGAGTTTTGCGACAAATAAAGTCAGTAGATTAACCATAGATTCAGCTGGCAATGTCGGCATTGGGACGATAGCGCCTGGCGCTCATCTTCAAGTTGACCAAGGATGTGCTAGCGGCGATTGTATTGTCACAATGATTGGTCCAAAGTGGAACAATGGCGTATCTTATAATACTGGAAATCAACGTTTAGGGATTTTTGCTTGGTCTGGATATGGAGGTCTATCTCTCGCTCAACACAATGTGGGAGGTTATCTAATTCAAGGAGGAGTAGGAGGAAGTGTTTTAACATTTAGCGCCGGTTATAATGGTGCAGGTGGTGAGAAGATGAGAATCGATGGTAACGGCAACGTCGGCATCGGGACGACAGATCCAGTTAATAAATTACACATCTCTGGTCTAACAGATGGACAAGGCATCACAATTGACGAACCAGACTGGACTAAGAAGGTAAGGATATTCTTTAGGGAGGGTGGAAACAACGCTTATGGAGGAATCGTAGGATACGATGCTGGGCCTGATGTTCTTTATCTTAATACTCTTCAAAACAGCGTAGAAAAACAAGGAATAGCAATTGCAAGGGTTACCGGCAATGTCGGCATCGGAACTACAAGTCCAACTGAGAAGTTAGTAGTTGATGGTAATCTTAGCATAAGCAATGGCGGATTGAAAGGTGCCACATTTTATAGTGTTAGTGACGCTCAGAGTAGTACCACTTCTACTTCTTATCAAACTAAAGTCTCATTGACATTACCAAGTGCTGGAACTTATATAATAATTGCATCATGTGAAGTTACTGGTAGCTCGACCTCAGCATCATATTTCCCATATGTTAGCTTAGTGGACCTGACGAATGGTGTCACACTTGGTGGTGAATTAAGACCAAGTGTTCATACTGCGAATACCTATGCAAATACTCAGTCATGGGTTGTTCCTTATACAATCTCAGGAAGTGCAACAATTGCAATACAATATCACTCTTACAGTAGTAGTTACACTGCATATATAAGAAATGCAAGGATATTCGCTTTGAGGGTGGCGTAAAAGCTTAAGATTGCATAAAATCTAAATATATGAAAAATTTAATAAAATTTTTGTCTTTTTTAGCAAAAAATTTTGATAAACTGCAACTTAGGGGATTAGTTGGCTATAATAGAGAGAGGTTACCTGATACCATAGAGTACCAGTGATTTCTTACTTGGTAGAAATTTTAAAGGATCAAAGAAAGAGTTTGAGGAGTTAGAACTTAGAGTTAAAGAATTGGAACAAAAACTAGAAAAAGAAAGATTCTTAGGTTATAAAAAGTAATTAAATAAAGGAAAAATGGCAAAAAAGGAGAAGATGCCGCTCCTTAGAAAGGGGCCATTGAGAGAAATTTCAAAATTTTTTATTCCGTTTGGAGATTCGATGCTTAAGGTTTCGCCATATATTTCAATTCAGTTAAGGCAATCTGGTCTTTCTGAGGAGTATGAAATTTCAGCAAGAGAATATATAGCATTTTGCTTTCTTTTGGGTTGCATAATTGCAATAATTCTTACCATCGGCCTAACTTTGATCCTTTATATAGGTGGCAGCTCTATGCTAATTTTAGGCCCATTAATTGGCTTAGGTGTTGGCTTCTTAGTTTATTTTGAATTGCTTTCTTATCCAAAAGTTTTAATTGATAGGAGAGTTCGTGACTTAGAAAGAAATTTACTTTTTGCTCTAAGGAATATTTTAATTCAAATTCGTTCAGGAGTGCCGATTTTCAATGCAATGGTTTCCGTTTCTAAAGGAAATTACGGCCAAATTTCAGATGAATTTAGATATGTTGTTGAAAAAGTTGAATCTGGAGCATCGGTTATTGATACTTTAGAAGAGATTGCAGTAAGAAATCCATCAATTTATTTTAGGAGAGCTCTTTGGCAACTTGTCAATGCTCTAAAGTCTGGAAGTGATGTCGCAGAAAATTTATCAAATGTAATTCAATCTCTTTCAAGAGAGCAAATTGTTCAGATAAGGAGATATCAATCAATTTTAAATCCTTTAGCAATGATGTATATGATGATCGCAGTTATAGCTCCTTCCTTGGGAATAACTGTTATGATAATTCTTTCATCATTTCCCGGAATGGAAGCAATTAGCAATGAACAAACATTTTGGATTTTACTAGCTGCTGTGCTATTTATGCAATTTATGTTCATGTCAATAATAAAAACAAGAAGACCAAATTTAATGTAAAATGGATATTTATACTTCCATAGGAAGAATTTTACCGAAGAGAATAACAAAAAATTTTTATCAGTTAGTTAGGTACTCAAATATAGATATAAATCCTGAGAAGTTATTGGGGTTTGCATTTATATTCGGAATTATCTTTTCTGCATTAGCAAGTTATCTTACATATACACTCAAGGTATTACCATTAGTTCTTTCATTTATTTTATTTTTCATTGTTTTTCAATTTATAATCTATATTTGGATTCTTTTATCAATAGATTCAAAAGCAAGATTTGTTGAAAGTGTCCTTCCTGATGCTCTCCAACTAATGTCCTCTAATATAAGAGCTGGTTTAACAACTGACAGAGCTTTACTTTTATCAGCAAGACCGGAATTTGGTCCTTTAGCTTTAGAGATAAAAAGAGTTGGTAAAGAAACGATGACTGGGAGAAGTTTAACTGATTCATTAAATAGGATGACTGAATCAATAAAATCAGAAACATTATCAAAAACTATTGATTTAGTGAATGTTAGCATTCGCTCAGGTGGTAAACTTGCTGATATTCTCGACCAAATTGCCTCTGATCTGAGAGAACAACAAATGATTCAGAGAGAAATTTCTGCAAGTGTTTTGATGTATGTTCTCTTCATATTTATAGCAATTGCATTTGGAGCACCATTGCTTTTCGCAATGTCATCCTTCCTTGTGAAAATGCTTGTCGAGAATATGTCGGTTATCTCTGCTGAGCTGCCACAATTGCAAGAAATGCAAGGAATACCAATAAAAGTTGGCACAATAAAAATAAGCATAGACTTTATAAAAACTTTTGCTTTGGTTTCATTGACATCAACTTCAATTTTTGGGGCTCTAATAATGGGTTTAATTCTAAAAGGAGATGAGAAATCTGGATTTAAATTTTTACCAATTTTGCTTTTTTTCTCAATAGGTTTATTTTTACTTGGAAGTTATCTCCTTGACACATTTTTTGGAGAGATGATCAAATTTTAAATCCCAGATAAATTAAAATTCTTTAAAGTGATGTAATATTTATCTTACAAATTTAATTTATTATGGAAAAATGAAACATCTGATATCTTTAAAGGACTGGAGTGCTGATGAAATAAGAAAGGTTGTTAATAAAGCGATTGAAATTAAAAAAAATCCTGAGAGATACTCTGATGCTTTAAAAAATAAAACTCTTATAATGCTCTTCCAAAAAACTTCAACAAGAACAAGACTCTCTTTTGAAGCTGCAATGACTCAGCTTGGCGGTCATGGAATTTTTTTAGATATGAGAACAACACAAATTTCATTATCTGACTTTAAAGATGAGATAAGAGCAATAATGCGTTTTGGTGATATTTTAATGTTTAGAGCATTAAAGGCTGATGATGTTATATTAGCTTCTTCATTTAATAGAATTCCTGTGATTGATGCTTGCAGTGAGAAATACCATCCATGTCAGGCTTTGGGAGACATTCTAACAATGGCAGAATTCTCTAAGGGAATTGAGAATATAAAGAAGATTGCATGGCTTGGCATAGGCAATAATGTCTCTAACACATTAAAATTAGCTTGTGCAAAATTGGGGATAGAAGTTGTAATGATAACACCAGAAGTTCATAAGCCAAGTGTTGATCCTGAATTAGATAGAATGGCAGAGGAAACAGGTTTGATCAAAAAAACTTTGAATTTAGAGGAAGGTTTAAAAGATGTAGAATATGTGCATACTGATACATGGCTTGATATGGAATTCTTTGAAAATGGAAAGGTAAAAAAGGAATATCAGAAAGAATATGAAAGAAGGGTAAAAATTTTCAAACCATATCAATTAAATTCAAAGCTTGTAGAAAAATATTGTCCTAAAGCTAAAATAATGCATTGTATGCCATGTCATGTTGGTTATGAAATAACAAGAGATGCAATTGAGCATAAAAATTCAATAATTTTTGAGCAGGCTGAAAATCGTTTACATATTCAAAAGGCTATAATGCTATTTCTTCTTGGAAGATTATGAAAGAAAAGTTGGTTATTGCTCTTGGTGGAAATGCACTAATTAAAAAAGGTCAATTAGGCACTATTCAGGAGCAACTTGAAAATTTGAAAATTCCTGCAAAACAAATAGTTGAAATTTTCTCTGAAGGAAAATATAGCATAGTTATAACTCATGGTAATGGCCCACAAGTTGGAAATCTCCTACTAATGCAAGAGAAGTGTGAAAGTAAAAAAATTCCAAAGATGCCTTTAGAAATTTTAGTTGCAATGACTCAAGGACAAATTGGTTATATGATCGAAGTTTCTCTTGACAATGAATTTATGAATTTGGGTATAGAAAATCCGTTGATAGCTACTATGTTAACATATGTTCAAGTTGATGAAAATGATCCTGCTTTTAGAAGACCAACTAAACCAATTGGCCCAACTTTCAGTGAAAAAAAGCCCGGTTTTGTAAAAACTGAGAAGGGTTATAGGAAAGTTGTTCCAAGTCCTTTGCCATTGAAAATTGTTGAAAAGAATGAAATTTTAGCAATGTTAAATTCTGGAATAATAGTAATTGCTTGTGGTGGTGGCGGCATCCCTGTAACAAAGGAGCATAGAAAATTTGAAGGTATTGAAGCTGTTATTGATAAAGATTTAGCAAGTGCAAAATTAGCCCAAGATATAAACGCTGACATTCTTTTAATTGCAACAGATGTAAAATATGCATGCATTAATTATGGAAAAGAAAATCAGAAAGAGCTTAAGAAAATTTCCTTAGAGGAAGCTAAGCGTTATTTGCAAGAAGGTCACTTTTCTGAAGGCTCAATGAAACCAAAAATTCAAGCAGCTATAAATTTTTTAGAAGGTAATGGTAAAAGAGCAATAATATGCCATTTAAATGAAATTAAAAAAGCACTTAAAGGAGAAGCGGGGACTCAAATTTTGAAAGATGAAACCTAATATAGGAGTTATTGGCAGAGATGGCAAAATTCCGAGAAAGATAGAAAAAATCTCTGAAGAAGTTGGAGCTGAAATTGCTAAGAACAATGCAATTTTAATTTGTGGTGGTCGAGGTGGTGTAATGGAAGCCTCTTGCAGAGGAGCAAAAAAATTTAATGGTTTAACAATTGGTATTTTGCCTTCTCTTGAAAAAAATTCTGCTAATAAATATGTGGATGTTGCAATAACCACTTCTCTGAACTATGGGAGAAATCTATTAGTTGTTACAGCATCTGATGTTATAATAGCAATTGATGGCAGCATTGGAACATTGTCTGAGATAGCATTAGCATTAAATTACAAAAAACCTATCATACTAATAGAAAAAACTGGTGGTGCAACAAAAATTATTAAAGAAAAAATTTCAGAATTAAAAAAATTTGAAGATGACGAAGAAAAACTGAAAGTTTACTCAGTAAAGAATGCAAAAGATGCAGTAAAGTTGGCTTTGAAATTAATTGATTGAATTATACATTTGATATAAATTTTTTTGAAAAATAAATTTACTCACCAATAACTTGAATCACAACTTCTCGCTCTCTTGCTCTTGTGTCTAAATTAATGAGAACAATTTGTTGCCATGTTCCAGTTATAAGTTTACAATCAATGAATGGGACAACCAGACTTGGTCCAAGAAGTGTTGCTCTTACATGGCTTTTTCCATTATAATCATGCCAAGTTTTATGATGTTCATAATCAATGTTAGAAGGAGCTATCCTTTCTAATGTTCTTTGGATATCTTTTACTAAACCAGGCTCGTATTCCATTGTTGAAATTGCGGCAGTAGAGCCAACTGAAAAGATAACAGCAAACCCATTCCTTAATTTCTTTTCTTGAATAAAATTTTCAATTTCTGATGTTATGTCCTTTATATCAACTTCTTCATTCATATGAAAACTTAATTTTTTTGTAAAAATTTTCATTTTGCATTAGATAACTAAGGTTGCTTTTGCAAGATTTTTTGCTTCTGTCTCAGTTAATCCGCCTTTTAGTATAGTGTATCTATCACGAATTTCATGCGCCATAACTAATGCTTGAATTATGTACTTTTCATCTATCCCTAATTCACGAGCATTTACCGGAGCACCAATTGCTCTTAAAGAATTTCTTACTTTGGACCAATTTGCATTATGAAGGTAGGCCATCATTATACAACCAACGCCACATTGTTCTCCATGTAAAGCAGGATTTGGAGCAATAATATCAAGAGCATGCGAAAATTGATGTTCTGAGCCGGAGCATGGCCTAGAAGAGCCAGCAATACCAATTGCAACTCCTGAGGAGATAAGTGCTTCTATTAGAATAGAAATGTCATCTTTTATACGAGCAGCATTTGCCATTACTATTTCTGCAGACATCATTGCTAATGCTGCTGCATACTCGCCATAGTACTCACCACATTCTTTATGAGCTAACTTCCAGTCAAGAACAGCAGTGTAGTTTGATATGACATCAGCACATCCGGAAGCATTCAATCTCTGAGGTGCATTCCTTAAAATTGTTAAATCTGCAATAACTCCTAAAGGTGGCTTTGCCCTTATAGATATTGGCTTTTCGCCCTTTAATGAAACTTGCGGCGAAGTTATGCCATCATGTGATGCTGCTGTCGGAACACTAATAAAAGGAATTTTTGCTTTGAATGAAGATAGCTTTGCAATATCAATAACTCTTCCACCACCAACAGCAACTATAAATTTTATATTTTCACTATAAACTTTTTCAAGAATTTTTTTGACTTCTTCCTCTGGATTTTGATTTAAAATGAAAATTTCTGCATTTAACTCTTTTTGAATTTTATAGCCAGCGATTTCTTTTGTTGTTTCATCAGCAATTACAAGTGAGCTACCACCTAAACCAAGTTCTTCAACAACATTCCTTATTTGTAAGATTGCATTCTCACCGACAACAACTTTTCTTGGAAGTTCAATGTCTTTCATTCTTTTAGAGAACTATAATTTGTGCATGCTTCACATCTGCAATTTTCAGAACATTTTTCTTATCAACAAAATTGTTTTTTATTGCAAAATCCACAACTTTATTTCCAATTAAGTTAACTATTGTGGCTTCTTCAATTTCATTTTTAAGGTCTTCTATATCTCTTAATTCACCACCATAGAACTCTTTTTTTATTTCAATTTCTAATTCGCCTTCTGAAATTTTTTTTCCAATTAGTTCTACATCACAAGCTGCAAGTATTATTTCATTTGAAACTTTATGTACCTTCATATAAATTTTCATACTAAATTTTTCTCAATGGACGCCATGCACCACATGCCTCACACTTTATTATCTTCTCTTTTTCAAGTTCTGCTATCTTTGTGTCAGGCTTTTTACATTCATTGCAGAGGACAAATTCCTTGGCATATAAATCAATTTTTTGATCTATCATATGTGCCTTTAAAACTCTCTGTATTATCAATCTATTGCCATCAATTAATGCTGGCGCTGCCAATTCATTTGATAAAAAACTTGATATATGTTTTGGATCTCTTCTTAGAGTTGAGACGATATCATTGAAATTTTTTATAATTGTTTGATTGCCTTCGATAAATAAATTTACTCTTGGAATTTCAAATCTATCAGTTGGTTTTGACTTCTCAGGAATTTTACTAAATGCTCTTTCAAGTAATTGTTTATAGGAATTCATTTCTACCTAACTATTCTTTTTTGTTAGATTCTTCCTCTTTCTCCATTGGGATAAACTTTCGCTGAACATCCCTTATTAATGAGTCGCAATCATATTTTATCTTTTCCAGACTTGCAATAATTCTCTCCTTTTCAATTTCAATATCGTCAATTCTTTCATATGGTTCAATTGCAGTTCTAAAGTCACTTAACTCAACCATTGTGTATTCAGATCTGTTCATTCTTCTTGCAATTCTCCTGCACAATTGTTCTAACCATTTGTTCATCTCTATTTTCACTCTTGCACGAATCATCTTGTCCTTATCAAGTTCTTCTTTCATAATTCTTACTATAGGTGCCATTGGAAAGGCATACTCCCTCTCTAGACCTTCTTCTAAAACTTCTTCCTCCTCACTAATAACTTGAGTTTCTTCTAAAGCCTCATTAGCTTCTGACGCTTCAGGTTTTTCTTTAATTTCAACATTTTCCATATCTTCAATATCTCCCGTATTTTCATTGATTTTTTTTGCCATTTTAATCCTATGTGATTATATATCAGATACCTTTCTAAAAAACTAGGAAATCGCATAAGAATTGCTTTATATTGTTTTTATGAAGTTTTCAATAATTTTTTCTCCATACTCAGTATTATTAACTTCTGGATGAAATTGCAAGCCATAATGCTTTTTCTTTTCATGTTTCATTGCCTGGATTTTACAATTTTCTGAACTAGCTAAAATTTTAAATCCAGGGGCTTTTTTTACTTCATCGTTGTGCGATTCCCATACAAGAAATTCCTCTTTTTCTATTCCTCTAAAGAGATCATCTCTTTCTAAAATTTTAATTTTAGCTAATCCGTATTCTGGTATCTTTGCAGGACCTGCTTTTCCGCCATGAAAAATTGCCATTAATTGATGTCCAACACATATTCCAAGTATTGGGCCAGAAAATTTTTCTAAATAGTCTATACAATTTCCAAGTTTTGGCGCTTCAAAGGAGATTCTTGGAGCTCCACCACTGAGAATGAGAGCGTCTGCATCTATTTCGCTAACAGGTGTTGTATTCGGTATAATTTTTGCTTCATAGCCAAGATCTCTTACTACTCTAAACTCCCTATGAGTCCATTGGCCGCCGTTATCAACAATATAAATTTTCATTATTTTGAGAAAATTGAAAACAGTATAAATATTATATTTGGTAGTTAAAATTGAAATTAGATTACTCAATTCCTTTGGCTTTAGATTCATATGGTATTAATAAAAAACCAATTAGCAAAGGTATTAATGCAAGAATATATGTGAAAAAACAAATTAGGTAAAATTTAGTTAAATGCCATGGTGCCCAATATGTGTAAGTGAATGCTATTGCTATGAAACCTAATGCTATATATTTTGGAGCAATCAATTTGCTTCTCTTTGAATAAAGGAAAAATAAATAGCCTAAAAAAACACAAAGAGGAATCCAAATTCCATAAAGAAATCCATACATTGTATATTCTATATCTTTAACATTCAAAAGGCCATGATAAAACCATGAATAACCTAAAATTAAAATAAGTATAGTTGGCAAAAATTGTAAAATTCTTGATTTTGTTAAAATTTTTGAAATTCCTAAGTACATACCTGCTGCCCAGAGAATTTGAAATTCTCTAAACATGAAGAAAATTTCTGGCCTTTTTGAATTTGCCCACTCAACCCCAAAAGCTTCAAGCATCATGCCAATGAAAACTATGCTGTAAAGCAGAAATGAAATTCCCCATATAAAATTTGTTAAATTTTTTCTATTAGTTTTATTCCATCTGTATAGTAAATAGAAAGAAATCCATAGTAGAATAATAGTTGCATTCATTGATAATCCAAATAATGTACCTGTTTTCTCAAGTTCCTTAACCTCTTGGAAAAGTGGTTTCTCACTCACAAGGTACACACCCAATGCATAAATTAAAAATATTATGATGAAAATTGTAAAATGCTCCTTTAAAATTTTTTTAATTTCTAACATTTTTACTTAGCTAAGTTAGAAATTTTTTATCCAATCTTCTAAGCGATTTATTGCTCCTTTAGTTAGTAGTATAAACTCGCAGTTTGGATCATTATTTGCAACGCATTTAACTTCTTTGCATTCAACTTCTGTCATGAAAATTTTTGAAAATATTCCTGAGAGTAAGCCAACAATTGCATAACACACTGTACCTTTGCTTTTAGTATTAGCGTAATATTTTGGGAAGATACTATTTAAAAGTTTTATCTTAGCTTTTTTCTCTTCAAATGAAAATTCCTCTATTTTTAGATCTCCAAAACCGCATTCTTTGAAGTACTGTTCTATATTTCTTAACTTTTCTTCATAATTTGCACCAGTTAAAATTTTCTCAGCTATTTTCTCACCAGTTAACTTGCAAGCTTCGATGATTATCCTTCTGAAAGCAACTCCAACTATTTTTTCGCCAGTTAATTGTAAATTCGGCAATAGGGATTCATCAACTCTCAATTTTTCGTTATTAGCCATTGTTTCTATATCATTATATGTATAGCTACATAAATATTACCTATCTACTCATACTCAATCGTCCCAGGTGGCTTGTTTGTTATATCAAAAACAACTCTTGTAATAGAGTCCTTTAGGTTATTTGTGATCCTAATAGAAATCCTTTCCAAAATTTCATGAGGAATTTTTGAATATGCAGCTGACATAGCATCAATGCTATCAACAATTCTTACAGCTATAATATTACCATAAGCTCTAACATCACCATGGACTCCAACTGTTTTCACAGGCAATAAAACTGCGAAATATTGCCATGGTTTCTTAATTTTTCCCTCGCTTACAGCTTTTTCAATTTCCTCTTCAACTATCGCAGAAGCTTCTCTAACAATTTCTGCTTTTTCTTTTGTTGCTTCGCCAATAATCCTTACTGCTAAACCTGGGCCAGGAAATGGTTGTCTTTCATAAATTTCTTTTGGCAAAGAAAGTTCTCTTGCAACTAAGCGAACTTCATCTTTATAGAGGTCTCTTAAAGGCTCAACAACCTCAAATTTAATATCCTTTGGTAGACCAGCAACATTATGATGTGACTTTATTTTATCACGAAGTCCTCCGCCAGATTCTATCCAATCCGGAGCAATAGTGCCCTGAACAAAAAATTTTGCATTCTCTTTTTCTGCAATTTCCTCAAAAATTCTTATGAAAAGTTCGCCTATGATTTTTCTCTTTTTTTCCGGATCAGTAATGCCTTTGAGACTTTTATAGAATCTTTCCTTTGCATCAACTACTCTTAAATTTAAGCCAATACTCTTAAGAATTTTTTCATTTTGTTCAACTTCATTTTTTCTCATAAAGCCAGTATCAACAAGTATGCATAAAAGATTTTTACCGATTGCTTTATTTACAAGAATTGCAGATGTTGTTGAATCAACTCCACCTGAGATGCCAATTATAGCATTATTATCTTTTATCCTATTTTTAAGTTCTTTTACTTTCTCCTGGATAAATTTATTTGCATCAAACATGATAAGATATTTACTTTTGTAGTCTATAAATAAGTAGATTGTTAATGCTTAACGCGAATGAAAATTCTTTATAGCAACATAAAAAAAGGTATTGTAAAAGTTAAAATAGAAAATTTAGATGACTTGTGGTACTTGAGCGGAATTTTAGCTAAGGGGGACATAGTAACTGGAAAAACTGAAAGGAGAGTAAGGTCAAAAGAGGATTCGCTAAGAGAAAAAAGTTTTAGAGAAGTTATTACCCTTAGTATAATAATTGAAAATATAGAATTCGAGACAGATGAAATTTTGCGCATTTCTGGAAGAATAATTGATGGTCCAGAGGACATTGTTGCTAAAGGAGCTTATCATACTTTTAATGTACAAAAAGATTCAACTTTAAAGATAGTAAAGGAAAAATGGTCAGAAATTGAAATTCAAAGACTTAAAGAAGCTGAAAAATCTTCACTAAGACCAAAAATTTTAATTGTGGTTATTGATTATGGAGATGCAACATTTGCATTACTAAGGGACTCAAAAATTTTCTATTATGACATTTCAAAATCAATTGGAGGGAAATATAATGTGCAAGGTAGGAAAGAAAGGCAGGAGGAGTTCTATAATGAAATTGCTGAATTTATAAATGAATTTTTTAAAAAGGAAAACATCTCAGCAATTGTGATTTCTGGTCCAGGTTTTGAGCCAGAGAATTTTTACAATTTTTTCATCATGAGATATCCTGATATGAAAAGCAAGATTTTCTTTGAAAAGTGTTATTCTTATGGTAGAACTGCTGTGAGAGAAATTCTCAGAAAGGAGGTTATAAGTAAAATTTCTGAAAAGGTAAATTCAGCAGAGGAAGTAAAAAATGTTAGCAAACTCCTTGAGGAGATAGGCAAAAATTCTGGATTTGGAATTTATGGCTTTAATGATGTAGAGAAAGCATCTGAATTTGGAGCAATTGAAATTTTACTTCTTACTGATGATTTTTTTGTTAAAAACAAAGAGCTTTCAGAG
>JAWAEV010000005.1:0-61319 GCA_038891095.1 Candidatus Altarchaeota archaeon | reverse complement strand
TACAAGATCTGTGCTATTAACAGGTACAACTAATGAAGCAGCAACATGCAGGTTTGATACAACAGATGTTGCTTATGGTTCAATGGCTTATGCTTTTGGAAATATTGATGTAACAACATTTGCAGCAAACTACTTTGCAGCAGAGGGTTCAAATACATTATATGTAAGATGTAAAGATACAGCAGGAAATGTAATGACTTCAAGCACACAAATAACCTTTACAGTTGATTCAGTTGCACCTTATGTTACTGCTGCAACACCACAAGGAGGTTATTACACCTCTCCAGCAACGATATCAGTAACAACAAATGAAGATTCAACATGTAAATATGACACACAGGATATTGCCTATGGAAGTATGGCAAATATAATGACAGAAGGAGCAGGAAATGTACATACAGCAACACCAACACCTGCATCAGATGGGCTTATCCATTACTACATAAGATGTAAAGATGATTCACAGAATAATGAAATGACTTCTTCAGTTTTAGTTTATTACATCTATGACTCAACAAATCCATCAACTCCCTCTTTAATATCACCGAGTAGTGGTTCAAGGCTTAACTCAGCACCAACATTAGTCTGGAGCGAAAGTACTGACTTAAACGGAGTAAGTTATTATGTACTAGAGTTAGACAAGGAAACGGATGGGATATTTGAGACAACTTATAATGTATATACAACATCTTATACATTAACAGGAGCTTACTGGTCATCAATCCCAGAAGGAGCGACAGCAGCTTGGAAAGTAAAAGCAGTTGATTACTCAGGAAGAAGTAGTGCATATTCAACTGTATTCTTCTTCACAAAAGACACAACTGCACCAACATTCACCTCTACAACAGGAACATCATTCAATACAAGATCTGTGCTATTAACAGGTACAACTAATGAAGCAGCAACATGCAGGTTTGATACAACAGATGTTGCTTATGGTTCAATGGCTTATGCTTTCGGTAACTTAGATGTAACAACATTTGCAGCAAACTACTTTGCAGCAGAGGGTTCAAATACATTATATGTAAGATGTAAAGATACAGCAGGAAATGTAATGACTTCAAGCACACAAATAACCTTTATAGTTGATTCAACAGCACCATTGATAACAGCATCATCTCCACAAGGAGGTTATAAGACTGCAGTGCCGGTAACATTGAGTGTTACAACAAATGAAGCAGCAACATGTAAGTATGATACACAAGATAGAGAATATGGAAGCATGGCAAATACATTCTCTACCACAGGAGGAACAACTCATACCACAGGAGTTTCTCCAAGTGATGGAACTTATCATTATTATGTAAGATGTCAAGATTCTTATGGAAATGTGATGTTAGCATCAACAGTTCTTTACTTTACCTTAGATACAGTTGTACCAACATACTCAATAGTGAGTGTTGATCCAAGCATAGCTAAGCAAGGAACAGAAGTTACAGTAACATTCTTAGCAAGTGAAGAGTTGAAAGCAGCGATAAATCCAACTGTTACGATAGGTGGTTTAAGTGCAACTTTATATGCAAGAGATGGCAAATACTTTGTCTATAAGAGAACTTTAACTGGCTCAGAAGCTAATGGAGAAATAGTCATTTCTGGCGGAGAAGATTTAGCAGGTAATACAGCAACTCAGCTTACAAATTCATTATTGCTTATGGTTGATTTTGTTGCTCCAACAATAACGGGAACTGCTCCAACAGGAACTCTTAACACAGGTTCAGTAACTTTAATGGTAAATACAAGTGAAAATGCTATATGTAAGTTTAGTGAATTTAATGTTGGCTATGATACTATGGATATGATGGCAGGTTCTGGTACAGAACATGTAAAGACACTCTATGGTTTACCTTCTGGAGGTTATACCTTCTACTTTAGATGCAGAGATACAGCAGGAAATGAAGGTAATTTAGCTACAACAACATTCACCATAGATAGAACTGCTCCAACAATCTTAGATGCAGAGCCAGAGGAAGGAATTTACACAACAATTCCTCAGCTTAGGATTTTAGTTGATGAAAATGCAGTATGTAGATGGGCTAACCACACAGGAACATTTGCAAATATGCCTTCAAGCAATGAATTTACAGTTAATGCAAATGTATGGAAGACAATCACTGAGGGAACGCCTACTGCAAGTTATATTGAGGATGCAGAGAACAAATTCTGGGTGATATGTAAGGATAATTATGGTAATGAAATGACACAGCCAATAGTTATAGCTTTCTTACTAAATGCACAAGACAATGAAGCGCCTTACATAGTTTCATCAGCTCCAAATGGAACTATAAATGATTCAACACCAACATTGATGGTTGTAACTAATGAGAATGCAAATTGTCAGTATTCAACAAGAGAATTTGATTATGGTTCTGGAACAGCATTTACAACAACTGGAGGAACAACACACACAGTGACACTATCAGAGTTAGCAGATGGCCAGTATGCTTACTATGTCAGATGCCAAGACACCTCAGGCAATAAAATGACTCAGTCAACAGTGATAATATTTACAATTGATACAAGAGACAGATGCTTCTATTACAAAGATTTAGTGACACCATGGACTGCACACTTTGATCTACCACCAGACATGAACGGAAGTGCTCTCTACAATCTTGCTTTAGATCCAACAAAGAATACATACAGAGTAGTTGATGTATTAAACTCTTCTCTTGGCAATAACCTTGCATCAGTGTGGTGGTACAATACAACAAGGAACTCATGGATGGTGTATTTCCATAACATAGATCCAAACACAAAGTTAGGTCTTATAAACTTAGGTATTTGGATAGAGACTATGAGAAACACAGGCGAGCAATACTGGATAAGAATTTACACACCACCAGCAAGAGTTTGCATACCTAAACAATAGGGAGGTGAAAAAAATGAAAAGAAAATTTTTGGTCTTGGCATTAGTTATTACCTTAGCAACTTTACTTGTTGTTTCAGAGCAAATTTATGCAGTTTTTTCAGGGATAGTAAAGATAAATGGCCAGAATGCACCAACAAACTCTAAGGTAATAGCATGTATAGGAAATGAAAAAAAAGGAGAAGCTCAAACCTATCAAGGTTTAGATGGAAATACATGGTATGCTATACAAGTTTTCAATGGAACTACTAATGATAAGGTAACTTTCAGAGTTAATGGCTTTCTTGCTAATGAGATTGGAACATATGTGATTGGCATAATGCAGCCTCTCAACCTTACAGTAAATCAGGCATCTTATACACTGCAATTACAAGAGGGATGGAATCTTATCTCAGTGCCATTAGAGTTGAGGTATGATGGATGCGTAGATGTGCTATGACCTAACTTAACCCTTTTTATTTTTTCTTTTTTAAATATGGGAAAAATAATTCTAAGTTTTTTCTTGCTTATTTTTTTTTCTGGATTAGTGCTAGCTATATACCCAAACTCCTGCGTCTTCTCAGGAAAAGTTAACACTGCTTTTGGACCTGCGCCTTTAAATTTAACAATAAGAGCTTATGTAGATTCAACAGAGCTAGGAAGTTGCAAGACATATAAAGGCTATGATAATAACACTTGGTACGCTTTAATTGTTTCAAATTCAAGTGATGGAGCAATAGTAAAATTTAAAGTAGATGAAGTTATAGCTAATGAATATGGAATTTTCTCTTCTGGAGTTCTCGTTATGTTAAATTTAACATTTAATCTAACTTATTCAGGAACAACTACAACAACCGTGACAACAGTTTATACAACTCAAAAAACAACAACTACAACTGTAAGAGAAATAACAATTATAATACCGGAAAAAACAACAACAATCACAACTTTTTTGACTTCAATTCCTTTAACAACTACAATTCAAGAAGAGAAGCTAAGCACTACAATAATAGAAACTAAAGCCGAAACAAATAAAACAACTCCAACAACAATTCAAATTACTAAAGCAGGAAAGACAGCTGTTTCTGAGACTGATTCGGTAATAAATTTTTTTGTTAAAAATTCAATAACTTTTCTTTTGGTGATTGTTGCATTCTTGGTTGGATATTACATAAGCTCATTTAAGAAAAAGTAACATCTCTCTTTTCTTTTGCTTTCCTGAAAACCCCTATCAAGCTTTGTGCTTCTCTTCCAGATATAAATGCTCTCCCTACCAAAGTTTTGAAAGTTTTCTTTACTATAAGTTTTTGAGTTTCATTACTATAAAGTTCATCAACAAGCGCATTGAACTTTTCAAGAAGAATTTTCTTTTCAATTAAATTTGCACTCTCAAATTTTCTCATCTTTTTTAGCTCTATCTCATTTTTAAACTTTGAAATTTCATAGAGAATGATGGCAACTGAAATGGCAATATTTAGTGTTGGATAAATTTTGCTTGTTGGTATTGTTACTAAGAGATCACATTCCTTTAGTTCATTGTTAAGCAAGCCATAATCTTCCCTTCCAAAAATCAATGCAATTTTTCCATTTATCTTAAGAGAATTTTTCAAATTTTCCGGAAATATTGGAGTTCTAAGATAGTTTCTATCAGTTGCAACAATCGCAGATGTAGAAATTAGAAAATCATAAATTTCAGAAAGTTCAGAGAAATTTTTTAAAATTTTTACTTTTTCTAAGATATCCTGAGCATGAGAAGCCATTTTTCTTGCTTCTTTTCCGATTTTTGTTTTGGGATTTACTAAAACCAACTCAGAGAAGCCAAAATTTTTCATAACTCTCGCAACCATGCCGATATTGCCTTGATATTTTGGCTCAACCAAAACTACTGCAAATTCTGCCATTTTAACTTTTCATTCACGAATTTATGCGCTAATCTTAAAGGTTCGGGCAATTTCTCATTTCTAATGGAATTTTTAACTATTCTCAAAGCTGTTTTTAAAGATATAAAATTTCCAGGAGATATAAAAATCTCTTTACAATTTTCTTTTGTTTTTAGTGCATATCCAACAATTTTTCCATTATAGACTAATTTTTCTTCCTTTAAAACTTTTTCTGGTTTTTTATAATCCCCGATCAATTTATTTTTTGCAACTCCAATTGTTGGTTTTCTTATACATAAACTAAGATGACTTGCTAAGCCAAAATTTCTTGGATGTGCAATTCCATGACCATCAACAAGCAATACATCTGGCTTTATTTTCAGCTTTTTATAAGCTTTCAAGATTACAGGCATTTCTCTATATGCCAATAAGCCTGGAATATAAGGGAATGAAATTTTCATTTCTGCAGATGAAATTTCAATTAATTTAAAATTTTTATAATCCATAACAACAATGCAAGAGAGTATTCTATCCCTAATATATCCTTGGTCAACTCCAGCAATTTTTTCAATTTTTGAGAAGGAGTCTTTAAGAAATAGATTTTTAGAAAGTTTTTCTTGCTCCTTTATTAACTCTAAAATTCTATTTTTGGTATTTTTATCATGAATACTTTTTATCATTTGAATGAGATATTAAGTATATAAAAAAGAGAGAATGTATACTGAAAAAGTAATTGAGCATTTTCAAAATCCAAGGAATGTTGGAATTATAGAGAATGCAGATGGCTCAGGTAAAGTTGGAAATCCAATATGTGGAGATATAATGCTGATTACAATAAAAATCGGAGAGAACGAAAAAAAAGAGAAGGTAATAGAGGATATAAAATTTAAAACTCTTGGGTGTGCTGCTGCAATCGCAACTTCATCAATAATAACCGAACTTGTTAAAGGAAAAACAATCCAAGAAGCATTAAAAATAACAAAGCAAGACATTGTGAATTCCTTAGGCGGACTTCCAAAAATTAAAATTCATTGTTCAATTTTAGCAACAGAAGCTTTAAATGAAGCAGTTTATGACTATCTCTCAAAAAATAAACTTCAAATTCCAAAAGAAGTTCAAGAAAAGCACGAGAAAATTCAAGAAGAGTTAAAAAGGCTTGAAAAACAATACAAAGAATTTGTTGCCGCACAAGAAAAAATGTTTTCTGATAAATCCAAAAATTTAAAATGCCCGTAATAAAAGTTGATATGTGGGAAGGTAGAGATAAAGAAACAAAGGAAAAAATAATAAAAGGTATAACAAAAGTGTTCACTAATTTGGGAGTTCCTGAAAGTGCAGTAGTAGTTATCTTAAATGAAATTCCAAAAGATAACTGGGGAGTTGCAGGAGAGCAAGCTTCAAAAAAAGCATAGCAGACAAGCCAATGGTTGAAATTTATGAAATAGCGCACTTGACTTCTAAAAAATTAAGAAAGAGGGATTTAGATGGCAACTAAAGAAATCAAAAAAGAGCATGGAGTAATTATTGGTCTACTTGGTAGCTTAATTGCATCTTCATGTTGCCTTGGTCCAATTATCCTTATCCCTCTTTTTATCATTCTTGGAATTGGAAGTATCTCAATTGCCACTTCATTTGGGAAATATAAAACCCTCCTTACAATTTTTGGAGCAGTACTTGTTTTAATTGCAATTTTGATTTATCTAAAAAGGAGAGAAGGTATCTGTAATCTAAAAACCATTTGGGATAATAGATATTTCATAATCCTCACAATTTTAACTTATATAATCTCTTCACTTATGATAATCTACTTAATAGCTCCTATCATTGCTCAAATAATCTTTGAAAATTTAAAATGAAATTTACTACTTTGCCATTAATTTTCTTTGGAGTATTTATATTAGCTAATGGATGTGTAAATTTTTATGAAATAGCAACTACAACTACCACTGAGAGGACTATCAAAACACAATTAACAACAACTTCAACACTATACACTTCTCTAACTACAACAATTCCAACACCTACAGTGAACATCACAACACTATACACTTCTCTAACTACAACAATTCCAACACCTACAGTGAACATCACAACTACAACAACAAATCTTTTTATCTCAGACTATGTGGATAAAGGTTATAGAGAACTAATATTAAGAATTCATTTATTTTGTAGTTCTTGTAATTCCATTGTAAATTGGCAGTTGAGAAAGAATACAGGCATTGTGAAATTTTTCTCAGATGGAAAAGTATGGCATATAATCTATAATCCAAAAAATACAACTGTAGAATATATAACAAGACACATTGGTGGGTATGATTACGAGATAATTGAAGATAAAGAACTTAGGAATGAAAAAAATTTATGATGTTATTAT
The DNA here is from genome assembly GCA_038891095.1 of Candidatus Altarchaeota archaeon. GTDB lineage: Archaea > Altiarchaeota > Altiarchaeia > IMC4 > QMZM01 > JAWAEV01. The sequence continues at coordinate 54,217 of JAWAEV010000005.1, read as the reverse complement.
AGCTGGTTGTGGCCCTGCCGGACTTTCTGCTGGTTTAAGAGCTAAAGAGCTAAACCTTAATTTTTTAATTCTTGAAAGAGAAAGAGTTTGCAATTTTATCTCAGAAAATTATATTCAAGGAAAAGAAGTCTCTTGTGTTCCAGATAACTTAGAGCTTAAAGGAAATTTATGGTTCAAGCGATGTAAAGTTGAAAATTTGTTGGAAAAATGGCAAAAAACTGCAAGAATGTTGAATATCCATGAAAATGAAGAGGTTTTAAATGTTGAGAAAAGAGAAAATTTTTTAGTTAAAACAAATAAGAGCAATTATTATGCAAAAAATGTCATTGTTGCTATAGGAAAAGAAGCTAAACCAAGAAAGTTGAATGTAAAAGGTGAAAACTTGAAAAAAGTTTTCTACAAACTAAAAAATCCAAATGAATTCAAAGGGAAGAAAGTTCTGATAGTTGGCGGTGGTGATTCTGCAATAGAAGCAGCGTTAGAGCTATGCAAAGAAAACAAAGTATCAATATCCTATAGAAGAGAAAAATTTTTCAGGCTAAATGAAGAAAATTCAAAGAAAATTGATGAAGCAATTAAGTCTAAAGCTTTAGAAGTAATCTTCTCCTCTAATGTCAAAGAAATAAAAGAAAGGAGCATTACACTTGAAGTCTTTGGGAAAGAGAAAGAGATTGAAAACGATTACATTTTTATTTTTGCCGGTAGTGAATTACCAATAGAATTCTTCAAGAGAATTGAAAATTTAAAAATTGAGAACGATAAAGTTATTCTGGATGAAAATTTTCAGACAAATATAAAAGGTCTTTTTGTAATTGGAGATGCTTCAGGAAAACCACCATTTGTAATAAAAAATGCAATAAACCAAGGCTATGATGTTGTGAATTTTATATCAAAAAATATGCATTAGTTTTTAAATCATCATACTCCTATCTCCTTAGTATATTATTATACCTTCTCTATATTTAACAAATTTCTCAGGATTTATAAATTTATAGAGTATGAAAAAAGATTACAAAAAAGAGGCATTAAAATTGCATGAAAAATATGGGGGAAAATTGAGAATAGAGAGCAAAGTTCCATTGGAGACAATCGATGATATGAGCATATATTACACCCCTGGAGTTGCAGAGCCATGCCTTAAGATAAAGGAAAATCCAAAAGAGCTATATAGATATACAATAAAGAAAAATTGTATCGCAGTTGTCACTGATGGTTCAGCAGTTCTTGGTTTAGGGAATATAGGCGCGAGAGCAGCATTGCCTGTTATGGAAGGAAAATGCGCTTTATTTAAAAAATTTGGAAATGTTGATGCTTTTCCTATATGTATTGAAACTCAAGATGTTGATGAAATTGTCAATATTGTGAAAAAAATTTCACCTGTTTTTGGTGGAATAAATTTAGAAGACATCTCAGCTCCAAGATGCTTCGAAATTGAAGAAAGATTAAAGAGAGAGTTAGACATTTTTGTATTTCATGATGATCAACATGGAACTGCAATTGTCACTTTAGCAGGACTTATAAATGCACTAAAATTTACTAAGAAAAAAATGTCAGATGTTAAAGTTGTAATTAGTGGTGCTGGCTCTGCTGGCATAGCGATCACAAAACTCTTACTATATCAAAAGGAAAGAGGCTTAGAAATTCCAAGAGATATAATCCTCTGTGATACAAAGGGTACAATTTATGATGGTAGAAAAGAAGGTATGAATTTAGAAAAAGAAAAAATTGCAAAATTGACAAATAAAGAAAAAATTAAGGGTTCGCTTGTTGATGCAATGAAAGAAGCAGATGTTTTCATTGGAGTTAGTGTCGGTGGAATTGTTTCAAAAGAGATGGTAAGAAGTATGAATCCAGATCCGATAATTTTTGCAATGGCAAATCCTGATCCAGAAATTTTGCCTAAGGATGCTTATTCAGCAGGAGCAGCAGTAGTTGCAACTGGTAGGAGTGATTTTCCTAATCAATTGAATAATGTTCTTGTCTTTCCTGGAGTTTTTCGTGGTGCGTTGGATGCAAAAGCAAAAGAAATAAATGATGATATGAAGCTTGCAGCTGCGTTTGCGATAGCAAATTCTGTAAAAAAAGTTAGCAAAGAGAAAATAATCCCAAGTGTTTTTGAAAATGTTGCAAAGAAAGTTGCAGGGGCTGTAAAAAAAGCAGCAATTATCTCTAAAGCTATAAAGGAATAAAATGCTCCTCATCTACATAACTTGTAAAGACAGAAAAGAAGCAGAAAAAATTTCTAAGCATTTATTAGAGAAAAGATTAATAGCTTGTGCAAATATCTTTCCAATCAAGAGCATGTATTTGTGGAAAGGAAAAATTGAAAATGCAAAAGAATTTGTTATAATAGGAAAAACCTTAGATAGATATTTCCCTATAATAAAAAAAGAAGTGAAAAGAATTCATTCTTATGAAGTTCCGTGCATAGAGAAGATAAAAACAGAGGCTAATTTAGAATATATTAAATGGCTGAAAAGCGAGCTAAAGTAATGATGCAAATTTAGAATTTATATCGCTAAAAGATAATATCATAATTTCATAATGAAAAGCAAATTCTTTTTCATAGAGGAAAAAAATTTAGAGCAGTTCATTTTTGTTCTCCTAAGTAAATATGATGTCGTAGCCCCTACTAAAAAAGGCGATGTCTCTGTTTTTGACTCAATAAAAAACTTTGATGATATTGATTTAAATTTTATAAATACAACCTTTCCACCAAAAAAATATTTCCTACCAAATGATGAAAAAATTCTTGAATACAAGCTTAATGATATATCCTTCTCTTATGAAGAGAAAAAGAAAATAATTTTTGGTATAAGGCCTTGTGATGTGCACTCAATTTTGCATCAGGAAAAAATTTTTTTAGATAGTAATTTTTTGGATTTATACTACCATAAAAGAAGAGAAAACACTCTAATATTTGCATTAAATTGCTCAGAAAGCGGTGAAAATTGTTTTTGTACTTCTCTTGGGACAGATAAATTAACCTCTGGCTTTGATCTTTTATTTAGCAAGGTTTCAGATGGCTATGTTGTTGAAATTGGCTCTGAAAAAGGTAATGAAATTTTAATTAATGCCAAGAAATTTTTCAAAGAAGCAAATGGAAAAGAAAATGAAATTAAAAGTATTACCTGTAAAAAAAGTCTTTCAGAGAAGGAAATTGAAAAACTTGAAAATTCATTTAATTCAAAAATTTGGGAGAAGTATTCTGAAAAGTGCTTAAGTTGTTGTGCATGCACTATAACTTGTCCAAATTGTTTGTGTTTTGGTTTAAGAGATCTCATAAATTTAGATTTAAAAAGTGGTGAAAGGATAAGAGAATGGCAATCATGCCAACTTAAAGTTTTTACAAAAGTTGCTGGAGAATATGTTTTTAGAAATGAAAGATACAAGAGATTTAGGCATAGAATTTATCATCAATTGAACTATTTTAAAAAGCAATATGGAGTTCACTTTTGTGTTGGGTGTGGCAGATGTATTAGCAATTGTCCAACAAAAATAGATATGACTGAAATAATAAAGGAACTTTAAAATGGAAAATATCTATATCCCTAAAATTTGTAAAATTTTAAATGTTATAGAAGAAACACCAGATATAAAAACATTTCGCATAGATTTTAAAGCTAACCATACTCCTGGACAATTTGTTGAGGTTTCAGTTTTCAATTTTGGTGAGGCACCAATAAGTATAAGTTCCTTTTCTAATGAATATATTGAGATAACTGTGAGGAGAGTTGGCAGAGTAACAAATGCAATTCATCGCTTAAGTGAGGGTGATTTTTTAGGAATTCGTGGACCTTATGGAAATGGTTATCCTATGGAAAAATTTTATGATAAAGATTTATACATTATAGGTGGTGGCTGCGGAATTGCCCCCTTAGGTAGTGTTCTTAGTTATATTGAAAAATTTCGTGAAAAGTATAAAGATATAAGCATATTTTTTGGTTGCAGAAGTCCAGAGGATATTCTATTCAAAAGAAAAATTGAAATTTGGAAGGAGAAATTTAATGTTTACTTAACTGTTGACACTGCAAATGAAAATTGGAAATGTGATGTTGGAGTTGTAACAAAAATACTTGAGAAGTATAAAGTCAATAATGAGAATTCAATTGCATTAATATGTGGTCCGGCAATAATGATGAAATTTGTAATCGAAACACTTAAGAAGAAAAATTTTGGTGATGAGCAAATTTATCTTTCCTTAGAGAGATATATGAAATGTGGTTTTGGGAAGTGTGGCCATTGTATGATAAACGATAAATACATTTGCAAAGATGGGCCAGTTTTTAGATATGATGAAGCAAAATTTTTAGAAGATTAAAATGACAAATGAAAGCACATGTAGGGGTTATCTAATTGAGAAGCTGGGAAGAAAGCCAAAAGTTGGAATTTTCTCATTGACATCCTGTGAAGGCTGCCAAGTTAGAATTCTTGATTTAGAGGAAAATTTGCTTGATATTTTTTCCCTTGTTGATATTGTAAATTTCCATTTAACAAAAGGAAAAAATGAAGAGGGACCTTTTGATATAAGTTTTGTTGAGGGAGCGGTCGTTAGAAAAGACGAAATTGAAAAATTAAAAGAAATAAGAGCAAAGTCAAAATATCTAATAGCTCTTGGCACATGTGCTTCTTATGGTGGAGTTCCATCAATAAAAGATTTTGGATTTGCTGAGGAGATCGAGAAAGAGGTTTATCATGATCCTTCATTTTTGGATTCATTGGAAAATGTTTATGGTATAGGCCATTATGTTGAAGTTGACTATTACCTTAGAGGTTGCCCAATTACAAAGGAGGAATTTTTAAAAGTTCTTAAGTATCTTCTTATAGGCAATATCCCGAGAAATATTGAATATCCTGTATGTTTTGAATGTAGAATGAAAGAGAACAAGTGTTTTTTAGTTCAAGAAAAAAATAAGTTATGTATGGGGCCTATAACATTTGGAGGCTGTGATGCTCCTTGTCCCTCAGCTGGAACTCCATGTTATGGTTGTCGTGGTCCTCTTGATGATGCAAATGTTGATGCATTAGTTGATTTATTCAAGGATAAAGGATTTAGCAGAGAGGATATAGAGAGAATGTTCATAAAATTTGCCGGTACATCAAAAAAATTTGCTAATGTTAAGGATAGGTTAAAGTAGTTAAAATGCAAAAGATAAGCTTAGATACAATAACAAAAATTGAGGGACATGCAAGGTTAGATGTCAGAGTAGAAAAAGGAGAAATAAAAAAAGTTCAGGTAGAAGTTTATGAAGGAGCAAGGTTGTTTGAGGGAATACTAAAAGGTAGAAAGTATGATGATGTCCATTATCTCTGCTCAAGAATCTGTGGAGTTTGTTCTCAGGCGCATTTAATAGGAGCACTAAAAGCGATTGAAGAAGCATTAGGTGTTGAAGCATCAGAACAAACAGAATTTTTGAGGGAGCTTTTGATGATAGGTCAAATAATTCAAAGTCATTCCTTGCATTTATATTTTCTTGCACTTCCTGATTATTTAGGCTATGATAACGCAATAGATATGGCATCAAAGTATAAAGAAGAAGTGAGAAGGGCATTAAAAATAAAGCGCTTAGGCAATGAAATTTGTACCGTTATTGGTGGTAGAGAAATTCATTCTATTACACCGGTTGTTGGCGGATTTTCAAAAATTCCAAGTAATGTAGAAATTGATAAGCTCCTAAAAAGTCTCAAAGAAACGAAAGAAGATGCAATAGAAACAGTAAGATTGTTTGAAAATTTAAATTATGAGAAATTTGAAAGGAAGACAGAATATGTCGCGTTAAAGAGAGAGAAGTGCTATGCGATGATGCACGGAAGTGTTCATTCAACTGAAGGTTTGGACATAGACCATAAATTTTATGATAAATATTTTTATGAATATACAACAAAATATTCCACTTCAAAATTTGTCATGTTAAAAGGTAAAAGCTATATGGTTGGGGCATTGGCAAGGTTGAATTTAAATAGAGAATACCTGCTTGATGAAGCAAAAATGATGCTAAGAAACAGCAAATTTAAATTTCCAAATTATTCCCCTTATGTGAATAACTTTGCTCAGGCAATTGAAATTTTACATTTGATAGAGAGGGCAATTGAAATTCTTGAAAATTTGAAGATAAAACATGAAAAGCCTGTTGATGTAAAGTTGAGAGAAGGTAGAGGAATTTCAGCAACAGAAGTTGCTCGAGGACTTTTGTTTCATGATTATAAATTGGATGAGAAAGGCAAAGTTCTTAAAGCGAATATATTACCACCAACAACTCAAAATTTGAAAAATATCGAAGATGATATAATGCAAATTCTCCCAAAAATTTTAAACAGAAGTGAAGAGGAAATAAAATTAGAACTTGAAAAATTGATAAGGAGTTATGATCCTTGCATCTCTTGCTCAACACACTTCCTTGAATTGAACTTAGTAAGAAAGTGAAAGTTTTTTGTTTTGGTAATGAATTTCTTAGGGAGGATTCGCTTGCAAAAAAAATTTCTTCTGAGTTGAAAATTCCTGGAGTTGAATTTGTTAATTGTAATTCAGTTGAAGAAATTTTTCAATACGCAAATAAAGGAGAGATTCTTATAATGGATGTTTCAAATGTAAAAAAACCACTTATCTTACAAGATATAGAAAAAATTGAAAGTAAAAGGATTTCTACATTACATGATTTTGATTTGGGTTTTTTTCTGAAATTGATGAAGAAATTAAATAACAAGTTTAATGTAAAAATAATCTGCATTCCAAAAAAAGGAAATAGGAAAAAAATTGCAAAGGGTATAGAAAATTTGTTAAGAGAAAAAGTGTTATAAAATTAGACAAATTTAGGTCTTTTTGAAAGCTCTTTTGGTAATGATAAAGGCTTAAATGGCATCCCCTTTGTTTTATCTTTAATTTCTTTTATCAATTTACTTACTTTCATTTTCTCCTGCTTTCTATTCTCTCTTACTCTGACATTTATACTTTTTGTTTTTTCCTCCTCTCTACCAACAACCACAATGTATGGCACCCATTCCATCTCAGCATCTCTAATTTTTTTACCAACATTAAGTTCACGATCGTCAAAATCTGCCCTTATTTGTTCATTTAAAAATTCTCCTAAAATTTTTTCAGCATACTTTTTATTTTCATTCGAAACAGGAATAACTCTAACTTGCGTTGGAGAAAGCCACAAAGGCAGCATAGGGGGTATTCCCTTTTGCATTTTAATCGCCGCTTTTTCAAGAAGTGCGTAAATAACTCTCTCAATCGCTCCTGATGGAGAACAATGTAAAATCAAAGGATATTTCTCCTTGCCATCGCTATCAGTAAATTTTATTCCATATCTTTCTGAATTTTCAACATCAATCTGGTCAGTTGATAGAGCAGCAGCCTTATCTAATGTATCAACAAAATTTAACTCATATTTTAGAATGAAATAGAAAAAGCGCTCATCCCACATTTCAACAAGAATTGGTTTTGAAAATTTTTTCGCTATACTCTCAACAAATTCTTTGTTTTTCTCATAAAATTCTTTTGTAACTCGCAAGCCTAATTCAATGTCCTCTTTTGTTATGCCAATTTTTTCAAGAACATCAATACAAAGTTCATAGCGAGTAGAGAATTCTTCAATAGCCTGTTTTAAATCTGCACAGAGAGCATGGACATCTGGCATTGTAAATGCTCTCAATCTTCTCAAACCTGTTAACTCACCACTTTGTTCTCTTCTAAAGCTATATCGAGTTAACTCATAGAGCCTTAATGGTAGATTTTTATAGCTTATTGTTGCATCATGAGCAATTAAAAATTGTCCAAAACATGCTGCAAATCTAAGAAAGAAATTTCTTTTGTCAGATTCAATTGTGTATTGCCTTGCTGGAAATCTCTGTAAATATTTTGACAATGTTGGATGTTGCATGTCATACATTATTGGTGTTTCAACTTCTATGCCTCCATATTCAATCACTCTCTGCGTAACATACATCTCAAGTAGTGATTTTATAAGTCTGCCCTTTGGATAATATCTTAAATTTCCAGAATCAGAGCCAGGCTCATAGTCAGCAATTTCTAATTTTCTCATAATTTCAACATGTGCAGGCTCCTGAGTGACCTTTCTTGATTTCTCCTTTTCATAATATGCAAATTTTCTTAAATTTTCATAGCCTTCGTAATTGAAGGTTCCAACATCATTTAGTTTACCATCAGGAGTCATTATATACCAATGCGAAATTAACTTCTTTTCTGCCTTTAGAGCTTGAGTTTCATCTTCAGCTTTTTTTTCTTCTGCATGAAATTCTCTTGACAACTCTGAAAGTGGATGGCCTTTACACTTTAATTCAAAACTTTTATACCAGCCAAAAGGTGCCTTTATAACTTTAAAATCACTCTGTAAATATTCATAAGAAGAATTTAAAATTTTTTTTGCAGTTCCTGAATTGCTAAGTGAACTTGATAGATGAGCATATGGATAAAGCACTATAGATGTTGCCTTAACCTTTTCATAAATTTCCTTTATTTCATTAACAAGTTTCTTTGCGATATCTTCTGGATTTTTTTCATCTTCTTTTTCAACTGAAATAAATGCAACTAATACATTATCTGCGTTCCCAGATTTTTCTTTAACTTCCTCGGCATCTTGTAATGCTTTTTCCTTCACTTCATAGTTAATGTAGTCCGCATGTATAAACAAAACCTTCATTTTAACTACTATTTACTTTTCATTCTCTTAAATTAGCTTTCTACTATAGAATTATATCTCTATAACTTTCTCCCTACTTTTATTACCATGAATAATTCTAACTTTCTTATTGAAATATTTCTCTAAAATTTCAACCACTTCTTTATTTGCCTTTCCTTTCTCCGGTGGACTTTTAACTCTAACGATAATTCCTTCTTCTATGGTTTTTCCATTCAATATCACTTCTTCTTTTTTTGCATTTGGAATAACTTTAATTCCAATCCTCATTCTATTTTACAAAAGAAATTTATATAGCTTAACAATAATTAAAACACTTGGATTTTTAGCTAACATTGCTGATATTGCTAATTAACAATTACAATAAACAAATCGCTTAAAATAAAGATGCAATTGTTAGACTTGTACATTTCAATAATAAAAAAACAAATTTATGTAAATTCATAGTATGCTTCACTATACAACTCCAACTCTTGCATTTCTTTTGAATAGCATCTAACTTTAATTTTGAAATTTCTCCCATCATTATCAGCTATTAAATTCTCCCCCAAACCCTCATTGTCTCTTGTAACACTTTTACCTCTATCCAATTTATCAACAATATTCATGCTTCCAAAATAAGCAACTTCATTTGTGACCAAATTTAAAATTTCATAATCGCACTTAACAAATGTTACTGGCTTAGTGCCGCTATTTCTTACGGTGATATAAACAGCAGTATTATTAAATTTCTTATTTTTGACATTAGTGCTCACACTAAGTTTATAGCCTTGTGTTCTTGTATCTGTTTGCCCACCAATACATCCTAAAAGTAGGATACTCATCATCAATAAAAAAATCAAAGTGCAAGCAATGAAAAAATTTTTAATAGACCTCTCATTGTTTTCTAATTTCATTTTTATAGCACATAATGCTTTGTTTCATTATTTCTTATTCGAATTCAAATTATAAAAAGTTTAAAAATTAGCTTTTAATTTTAGCATATAGCAATTAGTTGGTAATTTCAATTCATATCATAAAAATCAATTAAGTATAAAAAAATGAAAATTCGAACAGCACAAAAATTTCTTGCTATACTTTTTGATTTAGATGGTGTTATCTTAGATTCCTCAGATGCATGGCACTTAGCAGTAAATGCAACCCTAAAAAAATTTGGAAAAAAAGCAATAAGCAAAAAGAAATTTCTTAAAGCATATTGGGGTCCAAATTTGAGGGAAAGTTTTAAGAAAATAAATCTTAGCAATGATGCAATAGAAGATTGTAATTCTCAGTACTATAAATTTGTTGATAAGCTTAGAGTTTTTCATGGAGCAGAGGAGATATTAAAAATAGCAAAGGAGAAATTTAAGGTTGCCTTAGTGACAAATACTCCAAGAGAGATAACAATTTTCTCATTAGAAAAATTCTCCTTGTTGAATTACTTTGATGTTGTTGTTGCTGGAGATGATGTAAAGAACGCAAAACCATCACCAGATATGATTTTAAAAGCTTGCAAAAGGCTTAAAGTAAAGCCAGAAAATTCAATTCTTGTTGGTGATACATATGCTGATGTTATTGCAGGAAAAAAAGCAGGATGCTTTGTTATTGGCTTAAAAATTGATGCTGATATAAAAATTGAGAATTTAGAAGATGTTAGAAAATTTCTATCACAGCTATAAAAATATCAAACTTTTTATTCTTGGTTTTGAAAATTTATTATTAAGAAAAGATGCATCTTGAGAAGTTAGAAATTCGTGGTTTTAAATCTTTCAAAGAAAAAACAGTTTTAGAATTCCCCACAAATTTTACTGCAATTGTAGGCCCAAATGGTTCTGGTAAGAGCAATATAATTGATTCTATATGCTTTGTTCTTGGTCGTTTAAAAGGTTTGAGAGTTTCTCATCTTGAAGAACTTATATGCAATGGTGGCACAAATGGCGAGCCATCAGATTCAGCAGTAGTTTCAATCTATCTTCGCGGAGAAAATGGAAGAGTAAAAATTTCAAGAGAAATAAAAATTGATGGAAAGAGTGAATACAAGTTAAATGAAAAGACAGTAACACGAGAAGAAATTCTTGAGATAGTAGGGGATAATGAACACAATATAATAAATCAGGATGATGTAACAAAGTTAATTGACATGAAACCAATCGATAGAAGGGCAATAATTGATGATCTCTGTGGAATTGCAGAATATGACAAGAAAAAAGAAAAAGCAATTAAAGAACTTGAGAAAGTTGAAAATAAACTTTCTGAAATGCGGATTATACTTGGAGAAAAACAAGGCTATATGGAAGGCTTAAAAAAGGAGAGAGATGAAGCTCTTAGATATAAAGAGTTAAATGATAAGTTCAGAGAGGCAAAAGGTAGTATACTCTTTTATAAACTTCAAGAAGAGGAGAGAAAAGAAAAGGAATTAGAAGAGAAGATTAATGAACTTCAAAGAGAAAAAGATGACTTAACTCTTAAGATAAAGAAATTTAGAGACGAAATATCTGAGAGAACAAAATTGGTAAAGGAATTGAATTCAGAGATAATAAAACTTGAAGAGATGCGCACAGATGTAAAAGCTTCAGAGATGAGAGAAGCATATGTGAGAGCAGAAGATAAATTACAAACTCTAGAAACAAATTTAATTTCTCTTAAAAATGAAATTTCAAAGAAAAAAGAGAAAAAAGAGCAACTCAAAAAAGAGCAAAAAGTTATTCAGGAGAGAATAGCACAAATAAGTGCAGAAATAGCTAAAATAAAACCAGATATTGATAGAATTGAGAGAAATATCCAAAGCACTGATTTAGAGAACGAAATTGATAAACTAAAAGCTAAAATTCTTGGATTAAACTCAGAAATTCAGTTTCTTGAAAATTTAATAGAGAATAACAAAGCAAAGATGAGTGAGATTGAAAAAGAGAGCAATGCAGATAAAAGAAAATTACAAGAACTTAAAAATGAAAAGGCATCAGAATTGAAAAATCTTGAAAAATTATCAAAGGAGAATAGCACATTAACAAAGGAAATTGAAGAAAACAAAAGAAATCTTGGAAAAATTTTGGAAGAGGAAAAAGAAAATAGTGCTATGATAAATGAATTGCAAATAAAAATTGCTGAGAAAAAAACAGAGTTAAAAGCATTAAGTGCATCTCCCAATGTAAATTTAGCTGTAAATGCGATAACTAAAATAAGGCCAGTTGTAAAAGGAATTTATGGCACTGTTTCTGAGTTAGGGTCTTGTATAGATAAAAAATATGAAAAAGCATTAATGGTGGCCGCAGGCCAGAGAACTTATGCAATTGTTGTTGAGAATGAAGATGTTGCAAAAAAATGCATTTCATATCTAAGAAAGAATAAAATTGGAAGAGCGACATTTTTGCCTTTGAATGTTTTGAATGTTCCAAAACTTGAAAGAAAACTTCCTGCTGAGGCAATTGGTTTTGCAAGAGATTTTATAAGAACTGAGGAAAAATTTAAAAAGATTTTTGATTGGGTTTTTCTTGATACCTTAATTGTTAAGGATATCGATTCTGCAAAAAAAATTGGAATTGGAAAAGCAAGAATGGTTTCCTTGGAAGGTGATTTAATTTCAAAGGAAGGTGCTATTTCTGGTGGCTATTTAAAAATTTCAGGAGTTTTCTCAACAGAGGATGAAATTGAAAGAGAGATAAAGGAATTGGAAAAGAAGTTTATATCCCTCTCGGAGAAGAGAGAGGATTTAAAAAACAAAGCAGAAGTTCTAAAAGAAAGAAATGCTGAGATTGAAAAAAATTTTCATGAGAAAAAAGCAGAATATGAAAGGCTTGTTCTTATGCAAAAAATTTTAGATGAGAAAATAAGCGAGATAGAAAGAAAAGAAGTAATGTTCTCTGAAAAAATTTCTTTGCTTATTGCTGAGATAGAAAATTCGGAGAAAAAGAAACATGATTTAGCGAATGAAGTAAAAGATACCGAGGCCGAACTTCAGAAATTGTTAGCATCTGGAAAAATCACAAAATTTGAAATATTCCAGGAATTAAAAGAAAAATACCACAATTTTAGCATAGAGAAAAATGCATATGAGGAGAAATTTAAATTTTTCTCACAACAGATTAATGAACTTGAAAACGAGCTTGATAGTCTTTTAAAGAACGAGAAAGAGTCTTGTGTAGAAATAGAAAAAACTAAAAAGGAGTTATCAGAAATTAAACGCAAGATAGAAGAAATTGAAAGTAAGGACATTGGGATTAGCAATAAAATTGAAGAAACTCTTTCAAAGAGAGCAAAAATAGAAAGCGAGATTACCTCACTTAGTGAGGAAATTGGCAGGATTGAGCATCAGTTAGAGGAGCTAAATGAAAAATTAAACAGGAAAATGATAATAAAGGCAAAATTAGAAACAAGCATTCTTGACCTAAAAAGAGAATTCCAAGAATTTCAGGATATTAAACCACTGGAAAAGAAAATTTCAGAACTTGAGCAAGATGTTGAAAAGTTTGGAAGAGAATTGGCTGGTTTTGGGTTTATAAATATGAGAGCGATTGAAAATTATGAAATTGTAAAGAAAGAACTTGATGAAATTAAAGAAAAGATGGGCACATTAGAGAAAGAAAGAGCAAGTATTCTTGATTTCATGTCAACTGTTGAGAAAAAGAAAAAGGAAGTTTTCAGCAAAACTTTCGAGATTATAAAGAAAAATTTTGAAGAAATCTATAAGGAATTAACTGGGGGTAGAGGTACAATTGCTATTGATAACATTACAGATCTTTCTCAAGCAGGGCTCATAATAAAGGCATCTCCAAAAGGTAAAAAATTGATAAATCTTGATATGATGTCTGGTGGCGAGAAAGTTCTTACTTGTGCGGCATTTCTTTTAGCAATACAAAGATACAAGCCATCACACTTCTATATCTTAGATGAACTTGATTCTGCTCTCGATAAGGAAAATTCTATAAAGTTAGCAGAAATGTTAAAAGCATCAAATGCCCAATTTATCTTAGTAACGCATAATGATTCTGTTTTGAAGTATGCAGATTCAATTATAGGTGTTTCAATGCAGGATGGCTTATCACAGATAGTTGGAGTTAAAGTTAATTAAATCTCAATTTGCTATTATAGAAATTGGCTATTATAGAAATAGAAAATTTAACTAAAATTTATAATGGGTTAATTGCAGTTAATTCAATAAATCTTAATGTAGATAAAGGTGAAATTTTTGGTTTACTTGGACCAAATGGTGCTGGAAAAACAACAACTTTACTTATGCTAGCAACACTAATAAAGCCAACTTCAGGAACTGCTAAAATAAATGGTTTTGATATCCTAAAACAAGCAAGTGAAGTCAGAAAGTCAATTGGAATCGTTTTTCAAGATCCAAGTTCTGATGATATTCTAACTGGGTATGAAAATTTAAAGTTACATGGTATGCTATATAACATACCTAACAACTTGATAGAGAAAAGAATAGAAGAAGTTCTTGAGCTCGTGGAACTTACTAACAGAAAAAATGATTTGGTTAAAAAATATTCTAGTGGCATGCGAAGAAGATTGGAAATTGCTCGTGGCTTGATGCACCATCCAAAAATTTTATTTTTAGATGAGCCAACTATAGGCTTAGATCCAAGATCAAGAGAGCATATATGGAGATATATAGAAAAGTTAGTTGAAGAGGAGAAAATCACGATCATAATAACAACTCACTACATGGAAGAAGCTGATAGACTTTGTGATAGAGTTGCGATAATGGATTACGGGAAAGTTGTTGTCTTTAACACACCTGAAAAATTGAAAAAGAGTCTAAGCGGGGATATAGTTAAATTAAGAGCTGATAGCATAGATATGGAATTATTGAAAAATTTGAGTTATGTCAAAAGTATAAGCAAATTCAATAGCGAGATTTCTCTCACAGTTGAAAATGCAAATGAACATTTGCAAGAAATCTTAAAATTTACAGGAGAAGTCAAATCAATTGAGATTCATCCAGCGACATTAGATGATGTATTTTTACATTACACTGGCAGAACTATAGAAGATGAGCCTGCCGAAGGAGGTTTCGGTAAGAGAGTGCTCACTGCAAGAGCGAGAAAATGAATGAGCTGAAGGGAATTTATGCTTTATGGTACCGTGAACTAAAAGTTTTTTTAAGAGAGAGGTCAAGGGTTGTTGCATCAATAGTAAATCCTCTTTTATGGTTTGTGATTATTGGCAGTGGTATTGGTTCAGTAGTTTCATTTAATGGCATAAATTATCAGACTTTTCTCTATCCAGGGATTTTAATTCAGGCAACATTATTTTCTTCAATTTTTTATGGGGTTTATATTGTATGGGATAGAAAAATAGATTTCCTTAAGGAGGTTTTAGTTGCCCCAATTTCAAGAACATCAATTTTTATTGGAAAAGTAATTGGTGGTGCTACAGATACTTTTATGCAGTTGAGTGTATTGCTCTTAATTGGTTTTATTTTCAATTCAATTGGATTAATGAAAGGAGTTAATTTCAATTTAATTTCAGTTTTTCTTAGCATAATTATTCTTTTTATAACAACAATAAGTTTAGTTAGTATAGGCCTCATTCTCGGCTCGCAAATGGAAAGTCCAGAAGGTTTCCAGTTAATTGGAAGTTTTGTAATTTTTCCAATGTTCTTCCTTTCAGGAGCACTTTTCCCAATAGATAATCTACCAGAATGGCTCTCACCTTTTGTTTTTATAGATCCCATTACATATTCAGTTGATGCTCTAAGAGGGATTTTATTGGGAATCTCTCACTTTCCTATCCTTTTTGATTTCTCAGTAGTAACTATATTCTCAGTTTTTATACTCTTACTTGGAATATATGCCTTTGAGAGGATGAAAGTTTGAGTTACAAGACAAAATTTTATCTATCTATATTAAATTTTTTAATTCAGAAAAAATCTTAACTCTTATTCAGAGCCTCAGACGGGAGCCCTCTTAAAAGTTCAATCCCTTATTACTAATTTATAGAGTTCAATCCCTTATTACTAATTTATAGAATTGCTTATATAAATATCTATCGTGAAATAAAAAAATAAAAACACAAACGAAAAATTTATTTAGCTTTTTTCAATATTCAGTATTGCTTTCTTTTAACCCAAGTTCTTTTATAAATTCTTTTGGAGTTTTATGCTCTATAAATTTCTTGAAGTGTCTGTCATATGAGATAAGGTATCTTAACCCTAGCATTTTTACAGTTGCTAAATGCTCAACATCTCTTTCTTTTATCTTTCCTTTCCATTTCCTCACTTCATTTTTTATATCCTCTCTAAAAACTATTCTAACTAAAGAAGATAAATGGGTAAAAACACTTGACCAAACATCTTTGTTATAGTATGTAACGAAATAAGTTCTTAGTTCTTCCAAAACTTTTTCAGAGACAATCACTGTTATTTTACCTTCGTTCATCAATTCAAGAATTTTTGCGGAATTTGAAGTTGGTCTAGAATAACCCCAGATAAAGACATTCGAGTCTAAAAATACTCTCAGTCTCATTCTCTTCAAAGATTTTTAAGTTGTTTTTCAATCTCTTTATCAGTATAGCTTTTTCCGCTTTTTTCCATCTTCTCCAAAACTTTTTTATGCAATCTTTTAGGGGAGATTAAACCCAATTGTATTCCATAGAAAACTAAAGAAGTTCTAATTGCTTCTGTCTTAGACTCAGAGTAACCTCTCTTAACTAATTCATTAACAACTTCTGCAACGTCTCCTTTCAACCTTACAGTAAATATGGTAGATTCCATTTTTTGGTATGACAACTATATATTTAACATACCATATATAAATATCAAGTCCTCCTTCTATTTTTTATACCTGTACATCAAGAACCTTGAAATAACATAGAGGAGAACCCCCAAAAAATCCTGTTAAAGCATATAAGTCGATATCCCCTGCTCCTCTTGCTAAAAATCTCCAAGCAACCACTACCATCAACAAGATAATAAATACAGGAAACAGATTAACTCCAACATCTTGAACTGCCCCATGTTTCACTAAATCAAAATTCTCAATTTCATTCTCCTTTGCTAAATCTTCAACTGCTCTCTCTATCCCTAAAGGATTTCCTCCGGAGTTTTGCAAAATCTATTTCTTCACCCTTTCAGTACTTATACTCTTAGGAATTTTATAATCTTGATAAAATTTTTCTATAAGCTCATCAGCTTCTTCTTTAGTTAAAGGTGTTAACTCAACCTGCTTCAAATCCCAAAGGAACCTTTTCAACTCAGCTTTCTCAAATTTATTTGCTAAATATTTTTTAGTTCCGGCTGTGAAAAATATTATGTTCTTCTCTTGCATCAATTCATAATAATGAAATGAAGCAGTTGCTGTTAAAGTATGGATCTCATCCAACATTAAAATAAGCTTTTTATTCCTAACCTCTCTTTAATCTCTTCAACCAATTCCAGCATAGTCTCTCTCCTTACTTCTTTCCATTCCTCACTTTTCTTTCCTTTTGGAATTAATCTTTGTAAAATTTTCAAAAGAATTTGCTTTGGAGGCTACAATAAGGAATATACTAAAATTTCTTAGAAAAAGAAGGAGAATACGAGAGTATAAAATTAAATTTTAAATTAAAAAAGTTCACAGAGAAAGAATGTGAGATAAAAATTTAAATACCTCTAATCAATGAGCCATTTCTTTTAATTAAAAACCAAAATCCAGCAAGTAAAGACTCTTTTTCTTTATAATCTGGATATTGTGCCTTTACAATTTTCCAAAAGTTTTTGTTATGTTTATCTTCTTTCAAATGGACTGCTTCATGCAGAACTGCATATTCTATTAATTCCTCTGGTAGAGAAGCAATCTTTATGTTAAAACTTAAATTACTTCTTGAGGAGCAACTTGCCCATTTTGTTTTTTGTGTTCTGATAAATACACTATTATATTTAATATCCAATTCACTTGAGAACTTATTTAAATAAGAAACTATTTTATTTAACAGTTGTTTTTTCAACCATTTTTTTAGATACACAACAGCTGAATTTTTACTTGGTGCTGAAATCTCTATTTTACTTTTATTTATCCTAATATTGTATTTTCCTTTAGAATAAACTATATCATAAATTTTCCAAAAATTAAGTTTTTATTCTTAATCTCTTTTTCATATTTCTTAAATTTTTCAAGGTGATGCCTAATTACCTTCAATTTTTTCCATGTCCAGTCTTCTTTTTTTATGAGAAGTTCTTTTCATTGTAAATATTATAAGGTAAAATAACTAACAATTTGTCATTAGACTCAAACTCAAGTCTGGGATATTTAACATCTCTATGCTTTACATAATCAAGAATCAGTTTTTTATTTTTCTCACAGATTTTAGACTTCAGTAAAATTCTTTTAAGACTATCTAACTTTTTAATCCTATCATGGATATCAATACTAACATTCCCTGGATTTTTTTCCATTTTCTTTTTATCTCCAGGGAATTGGACAGATAATTAATATAATAGGGGGCTTTAAACTTTAAAAGTTAAGCCTCAGACGGGAATTGAACCCGTGACCTCATGCTTACCAAGCATGCGCTCTAACCGACTGAGCTACTGAGGCATTAATCTCAATTTTTTTGATACCTTATTTTTAATGAAGGATAGTGATTTGGCTTTATGTCTAAATAGATAAATTAGTTTCAGAGCTAATATAATAATATCTCATAGAAAATTTATATGAACCAAATTTTCTTGTTAATTAAATAAATAAAATGAGTGAGGCAATAGATCAAGATTTAAATGAAGTAGCTAAGGAGACACTACATCATGAAAACTCACTTAACAAGAAAAATGCTGAAGCTCTTCTTAGAATGTCAGAGATAAGTCTATGGCTTGATAGTTATGATGATATCTTCTCTGATTTTGATCCAAGACCATATTCAGAGAGAGCACTTTCAGATGATTTTCTTTCAGAAGCTAAAAAAGCTAGCAGAGGCAAAGCATCTGGGATGATAGAATTGAAACTTTTAATTCCAAAACACAATAGAGATGAAAGCAAAGAGAAAATTATAAAAAGAAGATTGAGGGATCATTTCAGAAAACACTCGAATTTACTCGGTAGGGAAATAGAGAATGTGAAAAAAAAGGGCATTTTGTTTACTCTTTTTGGAATTTTGCTTATGGTTTTAGCAACCACAGTACTTTTTAATCAACCAGAAGAGAAGAACTTTCTTATGTCTTTAATAGTAGTAATACTTGAGCCCGCAGGTTGGTTTCTATTTTGGCATGGTTTAGATACTGCTCTTTTTGAATCAAATAAAATAAGGCCAGAATTTGAATTCTATCAAAAGATGTCAAACTGCGATATAATATTTTTAGAATATTAAAATCTTTTGCCCTTCTCCATTTAGAAGGGTATTGCTTATTAAGCATAGGCAATGATACTAATAATCAAAAGTAAAAACAAAAAGGCGTTGAATGTCCCTTCTCCATTGGGGATTTCTCAGATCATAGGATAGAAATTCATTTTTAAGCAAAATTATCCTTTAACTTTTGTTATTTATTCTAAATTGAGAAAAAAGCTTAAAACTTAGAATTTTCCAACAAAAAAAGCTATCAGAGCAAGAAACATTCCTAAAATCATAATCCTCTGCGTTTTTTCTGGTTTCATCCTAAAAGAAATTAAAAAAATTGCATTTGCAAGAAAAATCAAAGTTCCATAGTAGAAAAGATTAAAATTTTCTTTCAAAATAAAGAATGGTAGAAAACTTACCAATACTGCTGAAAGAGCAAAAATTATTGCAATGTTTCTTGCTATTTTATTGCCAAATTTTATCGGTATTGAAATTCCACCTATTACCTTATCAGCTTTTTCATCTTCAATATCTTTCACAATCTCCCTTGAAAGTGTCATTAGAAAAGCACTTGCTGTAAGAATTGACAATAATCTAAAATTTTCAACTTTGAGCTCTGTTTCTGTTGAAAATAAAGCAAATATGAATATAGAAGCTGTTAAGTAGGCAATAATAAAATTTGAAATAAAAATAAGTTTTTTTGAAAATTTAGCATAAAAAACAAGAATTAAAGAGTTAAATGTTGCAAGTGTAGCACAATTCGAATTTATATAAAATGCTAATAAAATTCCAAGAATGAAAAAAATTGCTGACAGTGCTAGAACATAATCTCTTTTTATCTTTCCAGAAGGTATTGGTTTAAATTTTTTATTTACATTATCTACTTGAAAATCAAAGTAATCATTTATCATATTACCGGCAGCCATAATAAAGAAAAGCGACAATCCGGCAAGAAGAAGTTTCATTGATTTCTCTAAGAAGTTATAATTTAAAAAGAATGCAACAACAAAAATTGCAAAAAAACCAATAGCACAATTTCTTATCCTGCTAAGTTCAAAAAAAATTTTTATTTTCTCAAAGAGAGGGTTAGCCTTAATTTTCATAGATATATCTAAAATTTCTATTATTTAATTCTATACTCTAAATTCTTTATTTTACTTTTATATGAAGTTTCTATTAATTTATTACATTTTCAATTTAATTAAGAGCAGTTGATTAAAATGGCAGAGTGTAATGATATTAAATGCCCAATTCATGGTAAATTGCCAATAAGAGGCATGGTATTTGAAGGCATCGTAACATCTGATAGAATGCAGAGGACAGTTGTTATTACAAGGGAATACCCTGTAAAGTCAAAGAAATATGAGCGATACTTGCTTAGAAGATCAAAAATTTTGGCTCATAATCCACAATGCATAAATGCAAAAGTTGGAGATAGAGTAAAAATAGCAGAATGTAGGAAATTATCAAAGAGAAAAAGTTTTGTTGTTATAGAGAAATTAAAGTAATGGTTAAAAATGGCAAAACCTCTTGGATTAAGTAAAAATTTACCTTTGGGGAAAGCACTAACAACGAGAATTACAAAGGCATTACATAATGGCTCAAGGTTGACATGTGCAGATAATACTGGAGCAAAAGAATTGGAGATAATTTCGGTTAGAGGCTATAGAGGAGTTAGAAGGCGCTATCCAAGGGCAGGAGTTGCAGATTTAGTTGTAACTACAGTAAAAAAAGGCAAGCCAGAGATAAGGAAACAAGTTGTATTAGCAGTAATTATAAGACAGAAAAAAGAGTATAAACGATATGATGGCTCTAGAATAAGGTTTGAGGATAATGCAGCAGTGATTGTTGGAGATGATGGCTCACCAAAGGGTACAGAAATAAAAGGCGCAGTTGCAAGAGAGGCAATAGAGAGGTGGACTAAGATAGGTAGCATAGCAAGTATTGTTGTTTAAATTTAAAATGACTTCAGTACCAAAATCCAAATTACAAAGAAAGAAAAGAAAATTTTTAAGAGAAGCACCTCTTCATAAGCGCAGGAAGATGATTTCAGCAACATTAAGCAAAGAACTTAGGGAGAAATACAAGAGGAGAAATTTACCAGTGAGAAAGGGAGATAAAGTTAAAGTAATGCGGGGAGAGCATAAGGGTAAGATAGGTGAAGTTATGAGAGTTGATACTAAAAAATATAAAATTTATATTGATGGCATAACAATAAAGAAAGCATCTGGTGAAGAAGTCCCAAGGCCAATACATCCTTCAAATGTTATGATAACTTCTCTTTATATGGAAGACAGCAAAAGAAGAGCAATTCTTGAAAGAAAATTATCAGTTAAAGAGGAAAAGATAGAAGGGATAGAGAAAAATAAAGAAAAAAATTTAAATCAAAGATAAATTTTTAAAATGCATACAAAAAGGATATCTATAGGCAAAGGAAAAAAACCAAAGTGGATCACTACTCCAAGGCCAGGTAGGCATAAAAGAAATGAGAGCATAACCCTTAGAGAGATTGTAAGAGATATTCTCCATTTTGCAGACACTGCAAGAGAAGCAGACATACTAATAACTAATGGTAATATCCTAGTTGATAAAAAGCCAAGAAAAGATCCAAGATTTGCAGTTGGTTTAATGGATATTATTGAAATCCCAAAAATAGGAAAATTCTATAGAGTCTTACCAAATAAAAAAGGGCTTTACTTAAGGGAAATTGACAAAAACGAGGCAAATTTAAAGCCATGCAAAATAACAAAGAAAGTTGTTATTAGCAAAGAAAAAATGCAGATTGGCTTTCATGATAGCACAACGATACTCATTAATAATGAGGAAGGGAAAAAATTTAAAATTAAAGATACTGTGGTCTTTGAGTTGCCTGATATGAAAATTCATTCATTGTTAAATCTAAAGAAAGGAAATATAGGTTTAGTTACTCATGGTGTGCATGCAGGTTATATCTCTGAAATTTCAGAAATTACTGAGAGCACACAAATGAAAAGGTCAATAACAAAAATTGGCGAAATTCAGACATTAACAGACTATATCTTTGTTATTGGTGAGAAAAAACCACTGATATCAATAGAGTAAAATGGAAGCCCCTATGGAAAAATTTGAATACAAGAATGTTATGCAAATTCCAAGAATAGAGAAAGTTGTTGTTAATATAGGCGCAGGTGAATCCGGAGAGAAATTAGTAAGAGCTGAAAAATTATTAGAGAAACTCACAAAAAGAAAACCATCAAGAACAATCGCAAAGCATAAAATACCTGCATGGAATATAAAGAAGAGAGAGCAAATTGGTTGTAAAGTAACTTTAAGAGGAAAAATAGCAGAAGAGTTTCTGAGGAGGGCATTTATTGCGAGGGATAACAAAATTTTAAAGAAAAATTTTGATGATAAAGGAAATTTTTCATTTGGGATTAAGGAGTATATCGATTTTCCTGATATAAAATATGATCCTGAAATTGGAATTTTTGGTATGGACATTTGCGTTCATTTGGAAAGACCAGGATTTAACATAAAAAGGAAAAAATTTAGAGGTAGAGGAGCAAGAATTCCTAACAGAGTTAGAATAACAAGAGAAGAAGCAATAAATTTTATTGAAAAAAAATTTGGTGTCAAAATTGAATAAAAAAAATAAGCTAATGGATGCGAAGTATCTTAGGTGCACTGTCTGTGGAGCACAAGATGGAGTTATCCATAAATATAATTTAAATATCTGCAGAAGATGCTTTAGAGAAATTGCTCCACATATAGGGTTTAAAAAATATAGTTAAGGATTTAAGTGAGAGGATTATAGAAATGGAAGAGAATATAAAAGTTGAGAAAACTGGAAGGGAAGAAATGAAACTTTTTGGCAAATGGGACATGAAAAATGTCAAGGTTGATGATGAGGCATTATCAAGCTATATTTGCTTAGCTCCGGTGTATATACCTCATACAGCAGGTAGACACACTGGAAAACAATTTAGCAAAAATAGGATGAACATAGTCGAGAGGCTTATAAATAAATTGATGCGATCTGGACAAGGAAAAAGAAAAATTTCAGGAAAGTTTATTAGAGGTGGTGGCAATACTGGAAATAAACAAAATGCAATGAAAATTGTCGAAAAAGCATTTGAAATTATAGAAAAAAGAACAAATAAAAACCCAGTTCAAGTTCTTGTTAATGCAATAAAAAATGCAGGTCCAAGAGAAGAGACAACAACAATAATCTATGGTGGAATTCGTTATCACCAAGCTATTGATGTCCCTCCTCAAAGAAGAGTTGACTTTGCATTGCGTTACATTGCTTTAGGAGCATTTTCAACAGCGTTCAATTCAAAAAAATCAATTGAAGAAGCATTAGCTGATGAGATCATATATGCTTCAACATCTGACACAAAAAGTTATGCAATTCAGAGAAAGGAGGAGGTTGAGAGAATAGCACAATCTTCAAGATAAAATGGGCAAAATAGAAGAAAGGATTAAAAAGATAGGAGAACTAACAAAAAAAATCGAAAGAGTTAGAAATATTGGTATAGTTGCACATATTGACCACGGAAAAACAACGCTATCAGATAATTTACTTTCACACGCTGGTTTAATCTCAAGTGAAATGGCTGGAAAGCAATTGGCTTTAGATTTCCATGAAGATGAAAGAGAGAGAGGGATAACAATTAATGCATCAAATGTTTCAATGGTTCACGAGTATGAGGGCGAAGATTATTTAGTTAATCTTATTGACACTCCTGGGCATGTTGATTTTGGAGGAGATGTAACAAGAGCTATGAGAGCAGTTGATGGTGTTGTTCTTGTTGTATGTGCTGTTGAAGGTGTCATGCCACAAACAAAGACAAATCTATTGCAAGCATTAAGGGAAAGAGTTCAGCCAGTTCTTTTCATAAATAAAACGGATAGACTTATAACTGAATTGAAATTGACCCCAGAAGAGTTACAGAAGAGATTTATAAAGACAATAACAGAAGTTAATAAGATAATAAAACAAAGACAGCCAGAAGGTGTAAACTGGGAAGTTTCAGTTGAAAAAGGAAGTGTTGCTTTTGGTTCAGCATATCATAATTGGGCAATTTCTGTGCCTTATATGAAAAAAACGGGAATTACATTCAAAGACATTATTGATGCTTGTCTAAATAATAAGCAGAAGGAACTTGCTAATAAAGCTCCTGCTGCTGAGATTGTTCTTGATATGGTTATAAAGCATCTGCCTGACCCTGTTAAAGCGCAAAAGCTAAGAATTCCGAGAATATGGAAAGGAGACATTGAAAGCGATGTCGGGAAAGCTATGTTAAATTGCGACCCTAATGGTCCAGTAGCAGGAATGGTAACAAATATAACTGTTTTTGATAAAAGAGAAGGCGAAGTTGCAACTGTTAGACTCTTTTCCGGAACTATCAGAGAAGGACAAGATTTATACTTAGTAAGCTCAAAAACAACTGAAAGAGTGCAGCAAGTTAGCTACTATTCTGGAGCTTCAAGAATTAAAACAGATGCTATCGCCGCAGGTAATATCCTCGGCATAACTGGTTTAGAGCATGCTTTCTCTGGTGAGACAATTTCTGATAGAGAAATTGAACCATTTGAAGGAATAAAGTATGTTTCTGAGCCTGTAGTGACAATGGCAATTGAAGCAAAATCAACAAAAGATCTACCAAAGGTTGTTGAGGTTTTAAGAAGTGTAGCGAAGCAAGATCCAACACTTCGTGTTAAAATTGATGAAGAAACTGGTGAGCACTTGCTCTCAGGAATGGGTGAGCTTCACTTAGAGGTGATAACAAATAGAATAAAGGCAGGAGGTTTAGATATTGATGTTTCTAAGCCCATAGTTGTTTACAGAGAGACAGTGACTTCAAAATCACCAACCATCGAGGGAAAATCTCCAAACAAACATAATAAATTTTATTTTAGTGTTGAGCCTTTAGAGGAGAGCATCTATAATGCTATTGTTGAAGGGGAAATAAAACAAGGAAGAAGAAAGAATAGAAGTAAAGACATAAGAGCGCAATTAGTTGACTTGGGTATGGATAATGAAGAAGCTAAGAGAGTTATCGATATTTACCATGGTAATATCCTTCTAGATATGACCCGAGGTATAATCCACTTAGATGAAGTTATAGAGTTAATATTAGACGCATTCGAGGAAGTCATGGATGGAGGTCCTTTAGCAAAGGAACCATGCACAAAAATAAAAGTAAAATTAATTGATGCAATACTCCATGAAGATGCTATACATCGTGGCCCAGCACAGGTTTATCCTGCAGTCAGAAGACCAATCTATGCAGGTATTCTAATGGCAAAGCCAATATTGCTTGAGCCAATACAAAAAGTATGGATTGATATACCACAAGATTATATAAGCTCAGTAAATCGAGAATTACAGAGGAGAAGAGGTATTCTTGGTGAGATGGAACAAAAGGACGAGCTAATGACAATTAATGCTATACTACCAATAGCTGAATCTTTCGGATTTGCTGGTGATATAAGATCGGCATCAGAAGGTCATGCATTGTGGTCAACAGAGAATGCAGGATTTGATGCACTGCCAAACGAATTACAAATGAAAATTATACAACAAATAAGAGAAAGAAAGGGATTGCCAAGAGAAATTCCAAAACCACAAGAATTTATGGATTAACTCATGTATTAATCGCTCTTTAATGATTTTTAAAGTTTAGAAGTAAAATATTAAAGGTAAGGTAATTATGTAAAAATTTTAAAAAATTTAAATTATCAATAAATTATAGAGAGGTAGAAAAATGGCAGTAGAAAAACCACATATAAATTTGGTCTTTATAGGACATGTTGACCACGGAAAATCAACATTAGTTGGGCGTTTATTATACGAACTTGGAGAGGTCAGTGAGCAAACAATAAAGAAATATAAGGAAGAAGCAGAAAAGTTAGGTAAAGGAACATTTGAATTTGCTTGGGTTATGGATGCTCTAAAGGAAGAGCGTGAAAGAGGTTTAACTATAGATATAGCTCATAGGAAATTTCAGACACAGAAAAATTACTTTACAATTATTGATGCACCTGGCCATAGAGATTTCGTTAAGAATATGATAACTGGCACATCACAAGCAGATGCAGCAGTTTTAGTTTGCTCAGCAAAAGAAGGTGTTCAACCTCAGACAAAGGAACATAGTTTTCTTGCAAAAACCTTAGGAGTAAACCAATTTATTGTTGCAGTGAATAAAATGGATGCAGTAAATTACAGTGAGGAAAAATACAATGCAGTTGTTTCAGAACTTAAGAAATTATTAGGTAGCATTGGCTATAAAACGGAGCAGATACCATTCGTGCCAGTATCAGCATATAAAGGAGATAACTTAAAGACAAAAAGTGAAAATATGAAATGGTATAAAGGCGAAACATTCTTAGCTACATTAGATGCATTAAAACCACCTGAGAAATTAATAGATAAACCTTTAAGGCTGCCAATACAAGATGTCTACACTATCACAGGAGTTGGTACTGTACCTGTTGGAAGAGTTGAAACAGGTGTCATGAAGCCTGGTCAAAAAGTTGTTTTTATGCCATCAAAAGTTGAGGGTGAAGTCAAAACAATAGAAATGCACCATGAAAGTCTTTCTCAGGCAGTCCCAGGTGACAACATTGGCTTCAATGTTAGGGGCATAAGCAAGAATGATGTTAAGAAGGGTGATGTTGTTGGGACTCCAGATTCAATACCAACGGTAGCTGAAGAATTTACTGCCCAAATTGTTGTTTTGCAGCATCCTACAGCAATAACAGTTGGCTACACTCCTGTTCTGCATGTACATACAGCTCAAGTTGCTTGTACTTTCACTGAGCTTATAAAGAAGGTTGATCCGAGAACTGGTCAAGCTATAGAAGAAAAGCCACAGTTTTTAAAGACTGGTGATGTCGCAATTGTAAAATTAAAACCAACGAAGTTATTATGCATAGAGCCTGCAAAGAATTTCCCACAATTGGGAAGATTTGCCATAAGAGATATGGGACAAACAATTGCTGCTGGTATGGTTATAGATGTAGTGCCAAAGAAGTTATAGAATAAAAAAAGAAAATATAACTTTATTACTTTATTTTTTTCTTTTGTTTTATTTTTAGTTTTTATCATCTATTTTTAAATTTCAAATTTACAATCAATTATCATTTTTATTAAAATGGAAAAGGCGAGAATAATTCTAATAGGCAAAGATGTGAAAGAGTTACAGAATGTATGCAATCAAATAATTTCAGTTGCAGAAAAAACAGGCGCAAATTTTTCTGGGCCGATACCCATGCCAACAAAAAGACTTAGAATCACATGCAGGAAATCACCTGATGGTGAAGGTACAGACACATGGGATCGATGGGAAATGAGAATTCATAAAAGAATTATTGATGTTGATGCAGATGAGCGTTCTTTAAGGCAGATTATGCGTGTTCAAGTTCCTGACGGAATTAGAATTGAGATAGAATTGACAAAATAATTCTATTTTTAAATTTAATTAAATTCAAATTAAAAGTATAATATGATGCTCCCGTAGTGTAGACCGGTCAATCATACCGGCCTTTCGAGCCGGCGACTCGGGTTCAAATCCCGACGGGAGCATGCTGTTAAAGTATATTGCCCTTGAGGGTCCTTAGGGAAAATTAAATCCTTGTGAGGCATCTATCTTAAGTTAACTAAAGAAGTCCTGAAAGAATAGAAGAGGTATCATTGTTAAAAAAGAAATATACTATTAATATAGCGAAAGATAGGATACTGCATCCCTCAATACCTAAAGTTTATATACTCCCCTGCTCTATATTTTAATGGAGATGAAAATAATTGAGGAATCTTATAGGCTTGTGATGAAAGATAACAATTTCACACAAATTTTTCTTGGGATTTTACTTATTGCTATTCCATTGTTGTTATTTTTTCTAGTACCAACAAAAAATAAGTCCTATAATGACTTATTAGTATTCTACTTAGTAGCTTTGATGTTCTTTTTTTCTGGTATTTTAGCAATTATTTCAAGAAGAACAGTTTTAATAATAGCTGATAAATCTAAAGGGTTGGTAACACTATCATCAAAGAGTCTTTTTTCAAGAGATGAAGAATCTTTTCCTTTTTCTGAAATTGATTCAATTTTAGTTCAATACTATTATATATATGGCAAAGGCGGAAGTAGCTCTCTTAGGTACGACTCTATGTTTATATTAAAAAACGGTAGAAAAATCTTTTTTGATGAAGGCGGAGGTTCAAAAAGGTGGGGCCTTTTGGGAAATGCTCTATCAATTGCTAAAAAAAGAGACGAATTTGAGAAAGCAAAAAAGATAGCAACATTTATTGGTGTTGAAGCAAAAGAACAATGGCCAATTAATCCAATACCAGGAGTTATAGAGTTAGGTAGAGAAATTTTAAATAAATTTTCTGATCATAAATCCTTAGAAGAAATAAAAACAGAAATACAGCAGAAATCAAAAGAAGTTAAAGACAGAGCAAACTACATTTAATTCAAATTTACATTTTAATCTTTTCTTTTTTCTCTATTGTTTCAAGATTAATTTTTGCAAGTGAATTTCCTGGATTTATATGTAAAACTAGCTTGTATTGAATTTTTGCTTCTTCATATTTTTTTTGCTGTTGGTATAGTACTCCTAAGTTATAATAAGCATCCTCATGCCTTGGATTTAATTCAATAACTTTTTTATATTCATTTTCTGCTCTATCAAATATTGACTGCTCATGGAGTAAAATTCCTAAATTATAGTGAGCATCAATAAGCCTTGCTTTATATTTAAGAATTTTCTTTTCTATATCAATGCTCTCTTTGCTCTCTATATCTTGCAGTGAAATTTTTCTTTTTGTTAATTCCTCAACTGCATTAATCACTATACTAATAGTTTTCATATACTCACTCTCTGCATCTTTATATGCCTTTTGCTCGTGAGAAAGTAAAGCTGAGTTATAGTGAGTATCAGCAAGCCTCAAATTTAAATCGGAAAATTTTTTCTCGATTTTTTGAGTGTTATCAAAAATTTTTGATTTTGCTAATGCTTCAGCATAATTCACATAGCCTTGAATTGATTGTTTATAGCATTGAGATGCCTCTTTATATTTTTTCTCGCTATGTAATAAAATTCCTAAATTGTAATGAAAATCTGCAATTTTCAGAGAAGTTTCAATAGCATCTTCATAAAATCTAATCGCATTGTTAAAATCGCCTCTCCTTTCAAGATTACTCCCTTCTTCATAAGCTTTATCACTATTTTGTGTAGCAAATTCTATTGCACTTCTATACTCAGTTTCAGCATCTGTAAATTTTCCTTTATTAAATAAGATAACTCCTAAATTGTTATGTGCAATAAAATTTTTATTGTCCAACTCTAAAATCCTTCTAAAAATTTTCTCTGCTTTTTCAACAGAATCAGAATCGTCACTTTCCAGTAGAGATACTCCTTTTTCAATTAAAAAATTTACATCTTCAATCTTAGCAGATTTTAGAGCCTCATCAAAATTTTTATCTTCAAGAATTTTGTCCATATTACTTCTTTTCTTTTATCTTAAAAATACCCAATTTTCTACCAGCATCCAACCAACCCTCAGCATATTCTAAAGCTGCTAAGGCATTTTCATATTCTCCCTTGCTGAAAAAGTGTTTCGCATCTTTGTAATAGCAAATTGCCATTTCATAAAATTCATAACTTATCCTATTTAGATCAAAATTCTCAGGTTTACATAGCTGAATATTTTCAAATAATGGTGTTGCTTTCTCAAGATACAGAGAAACCTTTTTCTTTAAATTTTTTTGCATTTTCATATTTTACTCTTTTTCTAAAATAAATGTATTGCCTATTACCCTAAACTTTTTAGCATTTACTTTATTTGCAACTTCTTTTGCAATTTCTTCTCTGCTTAAATTTTCTCTTGCAGACTTTAAAATTTTTATCTTAAGAATTTTCTGTTTTTCTAAGCGAGATTTTATCTCATCTATTAAAGAATCAGTAATTCCTTTCTTCCCTATATTTATTGTCTGAATTTCTTTTTTCATTTTAATAGAGATGAGCCATCACAAGTTTTGCTGTTCAAGAAAGGAAAACCTTCTCTACAGCACGAGAATGTTAATCCGAATTTTTGGGAAATTTCTTTAACTTTTTTCATAATTTCAAATCTTAAATTTTCTTTTAAGTAGTAACTTCCATGGATCCATCCTCCTTCTTTAAAGTAAAGTTCATACCATTTTTCTGAAAATTCTGGAAATGCTTTACACATTCTTTTAAAATTATCTGCTCTAACTTTATATGTTGATGAAATTACATGCAAAACTCCTGAATTATATGCTTTTTCAATTAGTTCATTTAATATTCCACAGGAGTCATTTAGATAGGGAATTATTGGGTCAACTCTTATTACAGTTGGAATTCCCGCATCTGAAATTTTTTTCAATGCATATAAGCGATTTTTTGGCTTTGGGGCATTTGGCTCAATTTTTTTTGAAATTCTCTCATCTAATGTTGTTATAGTTATTGCAACAACACTTTTCTCAGCTAAAAGGTCAATATCCCTCTTAACTATGTCAGATTTTGTTACAATCAATTTTTTATGTGATTCAAGAAATTTTAGAGTTTCTCTAGTATATTTAAACTTTTTTTCCATTTGGATATAAGGATCAGAAGAATTTGATATTGAAATAGGTTGAGTAAAATTTTTATTTAACTTCTTAACTTCACTTTTCAATCTTTTCAGATAACTTTTTTTAACTCTCGGCCTGAAAAAATTTTTTATGTATGATGAGGAATAGCAATATAAACAAGAATGAGAGCAACCAGTATAAACATTCAATGATAGTTTTTTAGGACAGGTGCAGAGTTTTGAGTTCCAAGGGTCAAATTTATTT
Source organism: Candidatus Altarchaeota archaeon (assembly GCA_038891095.1). Taxonomy (GTDB): domain Archaea; phylum Altiarchaeota; class Altiarchaeia; order IMC4; family QMZM01; genus JAWAEV01. Next base: position 23,478 of record JAWAEV010000005.1, on the reverse strand, counting down.
ATGAGTGACATTTTTCATTCTTCTTTTTTCCTTCACTTCTTTGATATACGGAAAATACATTTCTCTCTTGCAATTCAGACATTGCACAGAAACTCTTTTTTTTGCAGAATTTATCCTAACTTTTGAAGTTTTACCAGGCAAAAGATAGATATGGCAAAATTTGCAGAATTTTCTTTTCAACATGGAAGGAATTCTTGCATTGCAACGCATTGCGATTGCGCGAGCTTTTTTTACATAATTATTGGCCAATTCTAAATCCCCATCTTGCAAAGCGACTTTCTCTGCTAAATCAAACAAAATTTTTATTCTTTCCAATGCAATCTGTCTCTGAATCTCTTTCCCTTTTTTTCTTATCATAGCTTAAATTTAAATTTTTGTTAGAATCTCAGCTTTACCTTTTTTATTTAAAAGTATCATGTCCTCAAATCTCACACCAAATTTTTTTGGAATATAAATCCCAGGTTCTATTGTAAAAACCATTCCTTTGCTAAGGACATCTTTTGAATCAGAAGATAAATTTGGAAGTTCATGTACATCTAAACCAATACCATGGCCTAAGGAATGATAAAATTTATAGCCTAACTTTTTTATTTCATTTTCAGCAAATTTGTGAAGTTCCTTTGCCTTAATGCCATCATCAACTTTATCAATAATTTCAATCTCAAGATTTTTTACAAATTCAAAAATTTTTTCATCTTCAGTGCTTAGATCACTAATTTTCATCGTCCTTGTCATGTCAGAATAATAGCCATTTATTTTTGCTCCTAAATCTAAAACAACAAAGCAGTTTTCTTTTATTTTTTTACCTTTTCTTAAAATTGGATGAATTTCTGCTGAGTCTTTGCCAGATGACAGTAATGCACCATTCCCAAATGGAGGTTCTTCAGAGCCAAGTTTTCTTATCATAGCTTCTATCTCTGCAATTGCGTCTGTCTCTTTAACACCTTCTCTTATAATGCTATACGCTTTTTTCATAACTTTTTTTGCAATGTTCGCAGATTTCCTTAGAGAGAAAATTTCATATTCAGACTTAATTGCCCTCATTTCTCTTACAATCTCAGTTGTTTTTAAATTCACTTTTAATTTTCTTTTTAAATTTCTTAAGAATTCAGAGTTGGTATTATCTAAAAAAAGAGTTTTTACTCTTCCTTCATTTAAAATGGCGATTAATTTTTTAAAAAATTTATCCTTCTCAATAAGAGAAATTTCAAAGGCATACCCTTTCTGATGGTAGAATTCATTATGTATTTTTCCATGCAATTCATCTAAAAAAAGCAACTCTAAATTTTTAGTTAAAAGCAAATTTCCAAATGGCTTTCCAGTTAGATAGAAAACATTCCTCTTATTAGTTATCAAAATTGCAGGAATTTTATTTTTCTCAATAAAAATTTTTAAATTTTCCTTTCTTTTTTTAACTTCTTCCATTAACATTTTAATAAGATATTCCCAAATTTAGTATAATAGATAAAAAATCTAACTTTTTAACATTTCATAAATTTTCACTATATAGTTAGTAAAATGCTAACAATTAGGTTGTACAAATCCAAAGACTATAAGAAGGTTCTGAACTTTATGAAATCAGTCGATAAAGATTTTAAACCTCCAATAGACAGTAGAGAAGGAGGTTTGAAAAAATACTTCGATGATATCTTAAAGAAAAATTACAATATATACCTTCTTGAAAAATATAAATTTTTTTTGTTTTTCCCAAAAATAATTGGCGTGGTAATGTTTTATAAGGATAGTAATGGAGAGCAAGTTATAAAATATATCGCAATTGCAAAAGAATATCGTGGGAAAGGTCATGGGACTGAGATGATGGAATTAGCTCTCCGAAATATAATAAAATCAAAAAGAGTTATTTTAAGAACATGGTTAACAAACAAAGTTGCGATTTCTCTTTATAGAAAATTTGGTTTTCAAATTTACAGAATCTTAGATGAAAAAGACAGATTAGGAGAGGATAAAAGCATTTATATGAAATTGAGAGAAGAACCAGTTGATTTACAAGAGTGATGAACAAATCAGAAAATAGACAATAACACTTGTTACATCAGAGACAATAGTTGTGAATGGTCCACTACCAATAGCAGGATCAAAGTTAAATTTCTTTAAAATATATGGAGTAACTAAAGCAATAAATGTTTCTAAGCTAATTGCAACAAATATTGAAAGAGAGATAACAAAGCTTAAATAACCCAAGTTTAAGATAAGAAAACAAAATAGAAAGAAGACACTGCTAAAAATAAGTGCAAGTGCTATTGTTATAGTTAAATGCTTTAACATATATTTTTTCATTGGTAAATTTTCAAGAATTGAAAGATCTCTTACATAAACAGTTTCAATTTGAGTTCCAACAGCATCGCTGATATAAACTACTAATGGTATAAAAGCAGCTAAAATTAAATTTTTTTCAAGAGTTTTCTCGAAGAAACCAATAATCTTCGCAGCGAAAATACCGCCAATAAGTCCGATTAATAGCCAAGGAAGCCTGTGTTTAATTCCTGTAACTAATGGCACTTCAAGAATGCTTTCAAACTTCATATGTTCCTTATGAATTCCACCAAAATGTAGAAAATCTTCATGAGCCTCTTTGTTAATAATTGAAAGAATTTTATCATACGGCACTACACCCAAAAAATAGCCCTTCTCTGTAATGGGAATTGCTCTTAGGTTATGGCGCAATGCCTTGTGAGCAACTTTCTCTTGATGTAAGTGTGGAGAAGCACTTATAATATCAGTCTTCATAACCTCCCTTACAAGTTTATCCTTGTTGGAAAAAAATTCCTTAAATGAGAAAACGCCAATTAGTTTATTCTCATTATCAACAACATATACATAGTCCAATATATCTATTCTCTCTAATTCCCTTTCAAGCCTCCCATATACCTCTGAAATTTTCTCATCTGGGGTGGCCTTTAAAACAGCACTTGTGAGAACTCTACCTGCAGTGTTTTTTGCATATTTTTCTTTAATTTGGATGTGCTGTGTCATATAATTAAAAATTTTAGATAGCCCCTTTATAATCTTCATAATTTTGTTATATCCTTTAATTATATCTGCAAATCAGATAAAAAGTTAATTCCAGAAAAATTAAGAAACTAAGAAAAAACGCATCACATACATTGTGTTCAATGAATCTCTGCAAAAAATTTCCAATTTTTACTTAAAATTTGCTATTTTTTTTGCTTTACTTAATTTTTTCCTTATTGCGTAAAGGCCATAAGAAAAAACCTACTACTTTTTATACTCAAATTCATTAATATTTACTTGTATTTCATTTTTCTCATTTCTCATTTTAAGATCGTTGTTCATATTCATTTTTCATTTTCTTTATTTTGGATTTTCTAAAAATTTTAAAATTTTAAAAAAAATTTAAAAAAGAGATAAACATGGAAAAATGAAATTTTTAGTTGAAGATGTTTTAAAGGACGCTGAAAAGGAAAAGGAAGATTTGAAAAGAGAAAAAGATTTAGAACTGAACTCCCCAGATAGACTTAGATTAGTGATCTTAGGTGCTGGTGGTGGCGGTGGAAATACAATAAATAGACTTTCTAGAATAGGAATTACAAAGGGTGTTGAATTGATTGCAGTGAATACAGATGCACAAGATCTAAAGAAACTTGATCAGGGAATAACAAAAGTTTTAATAGGTCAGAAGTTAACTCGTGGCTTAGGTGCAGGTGGCTTTGTTGAAGTTGGTGAAAGAGCTGCTGAGGAAAGCAAGCCAGAACTTGAGAAACTTCTTGCTGGAACTGATCTAATATTCTTAACAGCAGGTATGGGCGGTGGTACAGGTACAGGTTCATTGCCAGTAATTGCAGAAATTGCTAAAGATGCTGGTGCAATAGTTGTTGCATTTGTGACATTTCCATTTATGATGGAACGCTCTAGGTTAGATAAAGCAAGACAGGGAATTGACAATCTAAGGAAGGTCGCTGATACAATTATAATAATTGACAATAACCTTCTTGTGAAATATTTTTCAAATTTAGCAATAGATAAAGCTTTCTTAGTCGCTGATGAGATTGTTTCAAGGGCAGTAAAAGGAATAACTGACACAATTTATGAGCCATCCTTGATAAACCTTGACTTTGCAGATATTAAATCAGTTTTGGGCGGAGGTAAAATTTCAGTAATTTCTGTTGGTGATGGTGAAGGCCCAGAAAGAGTAAACTTAGCAGTTAAAAATACATTAGCTCATCCGTTACTTGATGTTGATTACAAAGGCGCAACAGGAGCCTTAATACACATTACAGGTGGCGAAGATATGACGATTGGTGACGCAAATAAAATTGGCGAGCTTATAACAAAAGAGATGGACCCAAATGCAAATGTTACATGGGGAGCAAGAGTTAACAAAAATATGAAAGACAAATATGAAGTTATTTGCATAATGACAGGAGTAAAGTCACCTCATATCTTAGGTTCAAGTTTGAGAGATGTTGGCAGTGCTTATGTTTACACAAAAGAAATAGATCAGTGGGGAATAAGTTCAATATAGCCTCCCCTTTTCTTTTTTTATTTTTTATTTTTATCTATGATATTTTCTGCCTTGAATTATCATAAATGCTCTATAAATTTGCTCAATTAGAATTAGCCTTGCTAACTCATGCGTGAATGTCATTCTTGAGAGTGAAATTTTAAAATTAGCCCGTTTTAATAACTCACCAGGAACTCCATGATGTGAGCCAACAACAAAATAAATTTTTTCACTAAAATTTTCCTTTATGAACTTTGCAAATTCTTCAGAGGATAGTTCTTTCCCATTAACATCAAGTACAACAAGAAAATTTTTTTTAGTAATAGAAAGAATTTTTTTAGCCTCATCTTCAATATTAGCATCATCAATCTCTATGATCTCTACATTAAACTTTTGAAGTCTCTTCAGAAATTCAGATAGACCATTTCTTAAAAATTTTTCTCTTGTTTTTCCAATGAAAATTAGCCTTAACATTATTAGAAATTAAAAGAGAAAAGTATTTATACTTACATTAAAAATATTTTAACTCTTTACTACAAAAATGGAAATAAAAGTTTCTAAGTATGATTTTTTAAGGGAAAATTTCAGAGCGTCATGTGAGAAATTTATCGAAAGTTACATAAGAAATTTGGAAAGGAAGAATGCTAAATTTGACTGTAGCACTTTACTTTTTGGATTCAGAAATGCCTTAAGAATTGCATATGATGAGATATCACAGGAAAGGGAGATTGCAATTGAAAAGGCTGCTGTATTTGATAGAGATGATAAATACAGCATTGGGAATATTTTCAATAATAAAAAGGATATAAAAAAGAATTTTTTTGATGAAGGAGACAAGATTTGTTATGAATTTATTAAGAAAGAGATCGGAGTATGGCGCATTTATGGATATATGCCAGAAAAGGAATATTTAGCGACTATATTTGAAAATTCTCTTGGAAAATTTCTAACAAAGATAAAATGAAAGTTACTTGTGAAATTTTCTGATATCAGCCTTCCCCATATCTTATATTTGCTTCAGGAATCTTTATAGCGCTTAAAATTTTTTTCATTGAGATTATCATTCCCGGGGGCCCGCATATGTACCAAATTTTATTTTCTGGTTCTTTAACATAACGTAAAATCAACTCTTTTGTGATCATTCCTGTTTCGCCATCCCATTTTTTTGGCCATGAGTCTGTTAAAGTGTTAACAATTCTTATATTTGGATTTCTCTTCTCAATATCTGAGAGTTCTTTCCTGTAGATTATGTCATCATAAGTTTTATTGCTAAATATTAACAAAATTTTGTTCTTCAATTTTTTTTCTGTTGTATATCTTATTGCTGACATAAATGGAGTAATTCCAGATCCACCAGCAATAAATACTACATCGTCTTTTACTTTCTCATCAAAAATTAATGCATCACCATGTGGGCCATTAACAAGCATACGATCACCTTTCTTTAATTTATGCATTTCAGTTGTGAAAACTCCAACTCTCTTTACAGTTATCTCAAAAAAATTTCTTTCTGTTGGAGAACTTGAGAAACTGAAAGGTTTTGTATAATTAGAAAACATTTTGTTTTCTTGAATTGAGAAAAAAGCATATTGTCCAGGAACAAATTCTATGATCTCCTCTGGTTTTAGTCTGAAAGTTTTTACATTGTAAGTTTCTTTCCTTATTGCGACTATTTCAGAAATTGTTTCCATTTAATTAAGTTCCATTTGCTATTTTTTATTTGTATTATTGTATTCTTATTTTTTTCTTTAGGTGATCAATTATTTTTAATTTTCATCTAAAATTTAATTATACAACCTCCCACTTCATACCCCATTCTCTTGCTTCCTTTATAACCCTTTCTAATTCAACACCTTTTTTTGTTAGAACATACTCAACTCTTGTAGGAATTTCATTCGAGAGTTGTCTTTTTATTAATCCCTCTTTCTCCATTTCTCTTAATCTCTTTGAGAGAACCCTTGGAGTTATCCAGTAAAGTGACCTTCTTATTTCATTAAACCTTCTTCTACCATTGTTAATACAAATCTCCTGTAAAATTTGCAAAGACCATTTTTTACCTATTATATGAAACGCTCTATAAACTGGGCATATATCTATATTAAAACCACATTTTTTTCCATATATAGGGCAATTTTCGCCTTTCTCACCGCATCTTGTATATTGCATTTTTTCAATAGATTTCATATGTTATCTATTTTTAAATCTCCAATTTATATTATAATATACTTTTCCTATTAGATATATTTTGTATATCTAAGATATACTTTTTATACTTTTAGTTTTTAAATATATATTCTAATTAATCTACACAGAAATTTAAGCACTAAGAAATTCATGGGGTGAGAGAATGATATTTGAAAAAATTAAGAAAAGAGATGGTAGGATAGTAAAATTTGATGCTGAAAAAATTACAAATGCAATTGCAAAGGCTGGAAAAGCAACTGGCGAATTTGATGAGAAAGTTGCAAAGAGACTTACAATAAAGGTCTTGAATTTGGCACAGCAGGTAATTCCGAAAAAAATTCCAACTGTTGAAGAAATACAAGATGTTGTTGAAGAAGTTCTTTTAAGTTCACCATACAAAAAAACTGCGAAGGCATACATAATTTACAGAGAGCAGCATGCGAAAATTAGAGAAATAGCTCAAAAAGCAGAGGTTGATCTTATTGAGCAATATCTTGAAAAAACGGATTGGCAAGTAAATGAGAATAGCAATATGACCTATTCATTACAAGGTTTAAATAACTATGTATCTTCTGAAATTAGTAAAATTTATTGGCTAAATAAAATTTATCCAAAAGAAATTAAAGAAGCTCACTTGAATGGGTATTTCCATATACATGATCTAAATATCCTCTCAGTCTATTGTGTTGGTTGGGATTTATATGACCTATTAGTAGAGGGCTTTAAAGGAGCTCCAGGAAAAGTTGAAAGCAAACCAGCAAAACATTTTAGAGCAGCATTGGGGCAAGTTGTAAACTTTTTCTATACTTTACAAGGAGAAGCAGCAGGTGCTCAGGCGTTTTCAAATTTAGATACTCTACTTGCACCATTTATAAGATATGATAATTTAGACTATAAAGAAACAAAACAAGCATTACAGGAATTTATATTTAATGTAAATGTTCCTACAAGAGTTGGTTTTCAGACACCATTCACAAATGTTACATTGGATTTAAAACCACCAAGCTATTATGAAGACAAAGGCGTAGTTATAGGTGGCAAAATACAGAAGGACACTTACAGTGATTTTCAGGACGAGATAGATACTTTTAATAGAGCTTTCTTAGAGGTGATGATTGAGGGCGATGCAAAAGGTAGAGTTTTTACATTTCCTATACCAACATATAACATAACAAAAGATTTTGATTGGGATGATGAAAATCTCTCTGGGTTATGGGAGATGACAGCAAAATATGGTGTGCCATACTTCTCTAACTTTATAAATTCTGATATGAAACCAGAAGATGCTCGTTCAATGTGTTGTAGACTTCGCTTAGATAATAGAGAACTAAGAAAGAGAGGAGGTGCTCTCTTCGGAGCAAACCCATTAACTGGATCAATAGGAGTTGTCACAATAAATATGCCAAAATTAGGTTATCTATCAAAGGATGAGGATGAATTTTTTGAGTCATTAGGAAGGGTCATGAACTTAGCAAAAGAAAGTCTTGAGATAAAAAGAAAAGTTTTAGAAAAATTTACAGAGAATGATCTCTATCCTTATGCTAAATTTTATCTTAGAAACATAAAGAAAGAACAAAAGGAGTACTGGAAAAATCACTTTTCAACAATCGGCTTAATTGGGATGAATGAGTGTTGCTTAAATCTTTTTGGAAAGAACATTGCAAGCAAGGAAGGTCATGATTTTGCAATAAAAGTCTTAGATTTTATGAGAGAAAAACTAATTGAGTTCCAAGAAGAAACAAAAAACATTTACAACCTTGAAGCAACGCCAGCGGAAGGTACATCTTACAGGTTAGCTAAAATTGACAAAGAAAAATATCCTGATATAATTTGTGCTAATGAAAGTGAGTATAAGCGCAGAAGAGCAGAGCCATTTTATACAAATTCAACTCACTTACCAGTTAATTACACAGACGATATATTCGAGGCATTTGAATTGCAGGATGACTTGCAAACAAGGTACACAGGTGGCACTGTTCTGCATATTTTTGCAGGTGAAAGGATACAAAACCCTATGATAATAAAAAAATTAGTAAAAAAGCTATGTGAAAACTACCATTTGCCATACTTTACATTTACCCCAACATTTAGTGTTTGCCCAAGTCATGGTTATCTTGATGGAGAGCAAAAAGAATGTCCAAAATGTGGCTCTGAGACAGAGGTTTACTCAAGAATTGTTGGCTATTTAAGGCCTGTAAAACAATGGAATTTTGGAAAGAAGGAGGAGTTTAAGATTAGAAAAACATATAAAGTTAAGTTATGAAATGAAAATTGGCGCATTACAAAAATTTTCGCTTATAGAATATCCAGAAAAAATTTCAGCCATAGTTTTTACTCAGGGATGTAATTTCAGATGCGGATATTGTCATAACCCAGAGCTCGTAGATGAAAAACTTTTCATGGATGTAATTCCAGAGGAAGAAATTTTGTCATTTTTAGAAAACCGCAAAGGTAAACTTGATGCAGTTGTTATAACAGGCGGCGAACCATTAATTCAGGAAGATATTGAAAGTTTTATAAAAAAAATTAAAGACATAGGGTACTTAGTAAAATTAGATACAAACGGTAGTTTTCCAGAAAAACTAAAAAATTTAACCAATAAGAAATTTGTTGACTACATAGCAATGGACATAAAAGCTCCTTTAGAGAAGTATGAACTTATAACAAAAGTCAAAATAAATAAAGAAAAAATTTTACATAGTATTGAAATAATTATGAATTCAGACATTAATTATGAATTTAGAACAACAATTGTAAAGTCTCAACTTAGCAGAGAGGACATTTTAAAGATAGGAAAACTTATAAAAGGAGCAAAATTATATGCACTACAGAAATTTATTGTATCTAAACATTTGGATAAAAGATTTTTTAATGAGAGCACTTATAAGGATTCAATATTAAATGAATTAAAGGATGAATTAGAAGCCAAATATGTGAAAAAATGCATAGTAAGATGAATGAAGAGGAGGATATGAACAAAGTATGCAAATTATGTGGAGAAAAGTTAGATAATTTAGAGAGCGATGCATTATACTACTGCGCTAAGTGTATTAGCTTGCAAAGAAGAAAAAAACTTAGCTCAGATAATACTTCTGTGACAAGATAGGTATAAAAATAAAAAGTTAATAAAAAAAGGAGGTGAAAAAATGAGTAGAGAAGAACTTTTGAAAATGTTGAATCGTGCGCTGGAGTTGGAGCATGCTGCGAGAATTCAATATTTAGCGCATGCTGAGCAAGTTGATGGTTTAAATGCGGAGCCCATAATTTCGAGGCTCAAAGAGATTGCAGATGACGAAAAAAAACATGAGGAAATTTTTAGAGAGTTAATCGGTAGTTATTTAGGAGCAGTTCCATCTATGAAAATTGAAAAAACTTTTGAAGCGAAAAATTTAAAAGAAATTTTAGAAATTAATCTAAAAGGCGAGAAAGAAGCAGTTGATTTTTACTTGCAGATAATGGATAAAATAAGAGAGATGAGCAAAGAGCTTAAATATGAATATTATCAGATTGAGCATGGTTTAAGGCATGTAATAATGGATGAGCAGGAGCATATTGCAGAACTAAAACTTTTGTTAGGAATTTAAAATAAAAAACGAGGTGGAAAAAATGCCAACCTATACACTGTGTGGAAAAACAGGATGTTGTCCTGTAGTAAAAATAGAAAAAGATTTTGTTGAGATAGGCGAAGAGGGGAATTTAGTTAAACTGAAAAAAAGCGAATGGGATACCTTAGTAAGAAAAATTAAAAAAGGGGAAATTCAGTAAATTGAAAAAGAATGGAGGTAAAAAATGCCAAATGTTAAAGTTTATTCCACTCCGACATGCCCTTTTTGTCACATGGCAAAGGATTTTTTAAAGAGCAAAGGCGTTGATTTTGAGGACATAGATGTCTCATCTAACAGAAAAGCAGCTCAGGAGATGATTCAGAAATCTGGCCAAATGGGAGTTCCTGTTATTGAAATAAACGGGAAAATTATTGTAGGCTTTGATAGGAATGCCATAGAAAAAGAGTTAAAGAAATAGTATGTATGACCTTATAATTATTGGTGGTGGTATAGCAGCTATAACTTCAGCAATTTATGCAGCAAGAAAAAGAATAAATTTTTTAATGATAACTAAAAACATAGGAGAGCAATTTTTCAGTTCTGCAGAAATTGTTAACTATCCTGGAATAATAAAAGTGAGTGGTGTAGAAATGAGGGAAATTCTAAAGAAACAACTTGAATTTAATGGAGTTTTTCCAAATGAAGGAGAAGAAGTTAAAAAAATAAAAAAGGAAGAAGATGGCACATTTACTGTTTTTACAGATAAGCAAGAGTATAAAACAAAGACAATTATAATAGCTGTTGGTGCTAAGCCAAAGAAATTAAATGTTCCTAACGAAGAGAAATTCATTGGAAAAGGCATAACTTATTGTGCAACATGTGATGGTCCTCTATTCTATGGAATGGATGTTGCAGTTATAGGCTCTGGAAACTCTGCACTTGAAGCTGCCGATTATATGAGCAAAATTTCTCCGAATGTTTATCTTCTTGCAAGAGAAAAAGAGCTTAGAGGACATGAATATCTCCAAGAGAAAGTGAAAAAAAATAGAAAGGTTAAAATATCCTACAATTCAGATGTTAAAGAAATTTTTGGAGAAAATTTTGTTTCTGGACTTAGATATGAGCAAAATGGCAAAGAAAAAGTCCTTAATGTTAAAGGTGTAATAATTGAAATTGGCAGAGAACCAAATACAGAATTTCTGAAAGGTTTTCTTGAGCTTGAGGAGGATGGCCATATAGTTATTGATTGTCAAACTAGAACTTCTATTGAAGGAATTTTTGCTGCTGGAGATTGTGCGTCGGGGCATGAATATCAATACATAATTGCAGCAGGTCAGGGCTGCATGGCTGCATTAAAAGCTGCAAAATTTCTTGCAGAAAGAAAAAATTAATTTTTTATATGGGAGGTGATAAAGAAAAATGACCGAGCAAAAACAGGTGTATAAATGCAAAATTTGTGGGAATATTGTTGAAGTTCTACATGCAAGTGGTGGCACACTTGTTTGTTGTGGGCAGCCAATGGAATTGCAAAAAGAGAAATTTGAGGATGTTGGAAATGAGAAGCATGTGCCTGTAATTGAAAAAACAAAAAATACCATAAGGGTAAAAGTTGGCTCAGTAGAGCATCCAATGGAACAGCAACATTACATAGAATGGATTGAGCTAATTGCTGATAATGTTGCTTATAGAAAATTTTTAAAACCTGGAGATAAACCAGAAGCTGAATTTTGCATTAAAGCAAAAAATATTTCAGCAAGAGAATATTGCAATTTACATGGGCTTTGGAAGAGTAGATAATATCAAAATTTTTAATAGTTTGGTAAGAGGGAAGGCACAAAATTTTTTATTTTTGAATTTTTAGTTTTTCAGCTAAAGGAAGTTGTGTGCCAGAAAGCTATGTTATGCTCTTATTATTTTAAAAGACTTATCCCGAAATGGATTGAAACAGACAGACAAGAAAAAATTAAAACCAAAATTATCCATTTTCATCATTCAATTTAAAAAATTTCAATCTCCCCCAATTCCTTTTCAGTTTTTCCTACATACTTTCTTTACTTCAATGCATGAGGTATTCTTTATCACTTGCATAGTTTGCTATAAATTCGTGGTCATTAACTCTAAACCTTAGATATTGGTATGATTATTGCTAACAGTTGTTAGTATTTTTTTTAAATACATCTAGTAAGATCTAATTTTCCAATCCAGGCTGAAAAGAAAATAAATGCTAACACTAAAATCAATCCTAAAAAAGCATTAAAAATCATGCTTTTTGCATGGTTTCTCTTATAGATATCATCGCTTGTTATTAAAAGAATACCACCTAAGGTTATCAGCACTAATGCAATTCCAGGACCAATCCATAAAAGCAAGCAAAGAACCCTGATATCTAACTCTCTAATTCTTCTTAAATAAATATCTGTATCTAAGGATAGAACTAACTGAGATAAGATTAGCAATACTAACATGACAGAAATTACTGCATAAGACCTTCTTTTTCTAAGCATTTTATGTTAAAGTATTTATAGTCAATATAAAAATACTTTTATAGAGGCAAATAGATGAGAGAATGCTAAAAATAAAAGAAAAACTTTTTTTTGTATATAGAATTTTTTTTGCAATAGCATTGATTTTTTCTATATTACTCTTTTTTATTCACATTATAAACGCTAAGGAGTGTGATTATTATGGCACTATCGCAATAGAAAATCCAAATACTGAGAACCCAAAGATAGTTGATACTTGCAAATATACAAAGACCATAACAATAAGACAAAAAGATTGTGAGAAAGTTTCTGGAGATTTTGATGAGTATAACATAAGGGATATACCTCAGTGCAGATATGTTTATTATGCATTACTTGGAAGAAATGAACTCATAAATCCAGAAGTAAAAATTTTAGAAGAAGAGGCAAAAAAGCAAGCAGAGAAAGCAAGTAGTTTTGAAGAAGAAGGCAAATGTGAGATTTCCTCTGCAATTTGGGATGTACAAAGTGCTATGAAAGGTGACATAGTTACAATGCTCTACAAAACAAAAGGCAGATGTGATTATGATACTGCAGAATTTCTTATTTGCGAGGATGATTTTGGATTAAATCTTGATTGCTTAAATCCTCTTTCAAGTGATGATTTTATTGAAGTTGTAAAGGATTCAATTAAGGAGGCAGGTGGTGGCCATGCAAAGTGGACTGTTAAACTTACAGATAATAAAGGTAGAATAGCGGAAGGACTAATTGATCTTAATCCTGAACCATTTGAATTTTACTTTAAGGTGTTTATAAAGAAAAATGGTAGAGTTATAACAAGCGCATCTTCAAATTTGTTGATAGTTACTGATTGTTTAGATGATGCCCTGCTTTTATGTCAAGGTGAAGTGAATGACAAGGCAATTTATGGCGTTACAGATTCGTTAAAATATAAGATAGTCTCTTCAATTATAAATGAAAAAAAAGGACAGATAACCCATATTCTAATAGAAAATCAGAAATATAAAGAGATGGATTTTGTGAAGTGTAATAACCTAGAAAATAATAAAAAGGGAGAAAATTATGAAAAATATCTCTATATAGAAGATGAAAAATATAAAAATTTTATTAAGAAAAACTTTGGGAATGAGCCTTTTTTTAAGAAATATAGCCAAATGTACGGCGAGGATAATGCCTCATATATATATTGCTACAAAACTGATTTAAAAGACACTAAAGCATGTAAAGAAGCTATAAATTATGGGTGGTATTCCTTAGAAAATACCTTCCCTTTATTAGAAGTTGGTTTTATAGAAAAACCTTACATAGATGAGGTAAAGAAATGGAATTTCTATCAGGATATAGATGAGAAACCTTCAGAAAAAATTTTAGTTGAAGATGAGAAAGGAAAGAGTTCATGGACAAAGATATTTACAGCAACACCAAAGCTACAAGATAATAGAGAGCATAAAAACTGGACCCTCTCTGGGAATGGAACTGTTTATATTGGTGCTGGATTTGAATTTGATACATGCACCTATAGTTGTGATGCTACTCAAGAGAATGATGCATTTGAAGGTTGCAAAAAAGAGTGCAATTCTGGTGAAAAAAGATGCTCTGAATGTTATGCAGATTTTCAAGGCGATAAATGCAATAAAAATCCAAATCATTGCTGGAAATCAGACCCAAATTGTGATGTTGTAGAAAATGATTGTGGAAAAATTTGTAAAGTTGATGCGCATTACTCTGACACTGGAATTGAAGTTGAAACAAAGATAAAAATTCCAAATGTAAAAATTTCTGGAGCTAAAGAATCAAAGTCAAATGATGATTGCACTTCAGCAGGTGGCATATGTAAAAGCCCAGCATTGTGCACAGGTGATTATGGTTGCTATACTGAAATTTCTGGTTGTGAATTAGAAGATTGTTGTTGTATTAAAAAAACTATCACTAAAAAGAAAAATGAATTGGAGGTAGAAGAAATTTCTGAAAATGTAAAGATAATAAAACATCCTGCATTTAACATAACTGAAAGAGGTAATTTAAATTTTAAAATTGAAGATGCAAGTTTTGATGTCTATGGAAGCACTTACATAATAAAGAGAATTTATAAACCAGAAACAAATGATAAGAAATTCATTGTTAATTCAGACATTGTTTTCAATTATGAGCTTTTAGAGGAAGCAGAAGAATTAAAAATTGATGTTGAGAATACTTATGTAATAAATATTGTTAAAGACATATACACTGTAAGTTGTATAGATCATTGCTGTGAAACAAATGATGAAGGCGAGTGCATAAAGCGTGGTAATAATGAAGTAGTTGGTTGTTATCTCTCCAATACTGAAACTGAAAAATATACTGAGAAAGTTAAAGATAGTTTCACTATAGAAAAAGTTCACAAATTAAATATAACAAGTACTGCCGAATTGAATATAACCGGCATTATAGATAAAATCGTTAATGATTTTGGCGAGGTAGAAGTTTTTGGTGCTTTAGAAATTTTTATAGCTCCGGATATCTTGGGTGGTTTTACAATTGATGCAAAAAATTCAGGTATTTATTATCGTTCTTTAATTTATCCGACAAAGCATCTACTTTTCAAGAAAAAATCTTCTCCACCAGAAAAAGAATCTAATCTTAGAGAGTGCTCTTATGAGAGTAGATTCTGCTATAATAACAAAGAATTTAATTTTCCTGAGCAATGCAAGAAAATTTGCCCAGATCAATGTAAATGCCCTTCAGAAGACATACTAAAACCAGAATGTATAAATTTTAAAACTGGAAAAGCAGAGAAGAGAGAAGATTGCGTATGCTTACCAACCTTATGCTTTCCTAATCCTTGCACTTCTAACAGAACTTATCATGAAGAAGAAGGCTCCTTTATAGTTAATGGAGATTTTGAACAAGATAAAGATTTCTGGATTGGAGATGGTACTATATCACTTGGTGGCAATTCTGGAAAAATGCTAAAATTAAATGGGAGGATTTCACAAAATTTAGCAAAGCCAGTAAGTTCGCAGCCTTATGGAGAATTATGTTTAGAGTTCAAGGTTAATGACACTAATGAATTCAAGATTATTCTAAGTGATTCAAATAAAAAAGTTGAACATCTAATATGCTCTCAAAATTGTAAAGATATCGCCGGATGGACAAAAAAATGCTTCGAAATTAGCGGGAATTTATCAGCAGTTGAACTACTTTCTGATGGAGAAACTTTTATAGATAATGTAAATCTTGGAAAATTTTATGACTTCATAAATTTTGAGACTTATAATATAAGTGAAGCAGAATACAAAGGAGTTAAACAAAATCCATTTGAAAGTTTGGGCTTATTTTCAGTTGATGATGTTATACATGATGGAAATTATTATACACTAACATTTGATGTAACTTCAAGAAAATACATGAACCCAAAGACAGGTGAAGCACTTATCTATACTTTAACTGATGGAGATATACTAAACACAACTCTTACAATATATACCTTTTTCAAGAATGAAACCTTTAGTTTATTCCCTGATAGAAAAGAAAAAAATTTATATGTAAATGTAACCTTAAGAAATGCCACATTGCTTAAAATGGAGTATTATCCGAAGGTTAATGCTATTTCATATGGAACAAGAGTTTCTGTTTATTTAAATTTAAGTTTCTATGAAACAGGAATGCCAATTGCAAATGAGAAAATTTATCTCTCGTTTTTGGATATACAGGATATATGGAAATTAAATCCAGAAGGTTTAAAAAAAGAAATTGTAGATGGTGAAGTCCTTGCATATGTTATAACTGATGAGAAAGGTATAGCAAGTTTTTCTTTTATTCCAGAGAGAACAACAACTATTCAGGGAATATTCTTAGGGAATGAAAGAGCTTCCCCTGCAATTGAAATTTTAGAGATTCCTGTCATTGGAATTAACTCGCCATTTCTCAAAATAGAACTTTTTATATTGCTTTTGATATTTTACATAGCCCTCTTCTCATATAGATTTTTCAAACCAAAAAGGCTTGACATATATCACTGGTGGGAAGAATTTAAAGGAAAAAGAATATGAAAATAAGAAAAAGAAAATTCTTAGGAGTTTTAGCAATATTTCTAATTTTTTCAATTATCATAGTTTATACTCAACAGTCTTCAGGACAGCAGCAACAAAAATCATGGGAACTTTCTAAATCGAAGGGGTATAACTTTATTTCTATGCTCACAGGTGAAATTGCAAGAGAATTAGTGGCTTTAACTTGGCTGACCTATACTGTTTATGAAGCAACTAATGAGTTCTCAAGAATTGATCAATACATCTTGATAAATCCAAATCCTTTAGATCCGCAAGTTCTGAGAGTTATGAATTTTTTCATTATACTTGCACAAATTTTTTATATTTTAGCAATTACAGCAACTGGATTTTACTTGCTTTTTATATCTGGCTCAGTCAGAGGCAGAGCAAAAGCGAAATACACTCTTGGCAGACTTATAATCGGGATGCTATTAGTTTCAATTTCTCCATATATATTAAGCTATCTCTTTAACTTTTCATATCTCTTCAGCAAAGCAATTCTTGATCAGAAGAAGGATATAAACATAGTTACTGATGAATTCAATAGCATGACATGGTCTCTTTATGCTGCACATGTAGGCATTAAATATGGACCAGGTTTTTTGAATAGATTATCAGGCAACATTATTGCCTACTTATATCAGACAGAGTATACATTGCCTTTACCACGGATATTCGAAAAAAAGATTATAGGGAAAGGTAAACTATCTAAGTTTTCTCCTAAATCTGAAGACTTTATCACTAGCATCTCTAATAGTGCGTTTGGAATCAAAAAGATTAGCGGAGATATTGCATATTATCCATATTATGCAATTATAATCCTATTTGTTTTAATTTTTGGATTTTTAGCTTTTAGATATCTCATCTTGATGCTATGGACAATTCTTTTCCCTTTGTCAATATTTTTTACAACTTTTAGCCTTACAAGAAATATTGGCAGGACAATGATTGAGCAAACTATCCAATGGACATTCCTGCAGATATTTTATGCTTTAACTTTAGTTGCAATAGCAATTGGCTTAGGTATTCTACCAGATAGCTATAAAGGCTATGATTATACTCTCTTCTTTTTTATAGGCCACATAGGTTTTTATTCAATTGCAATTGTCTTAATTTTATTCTTTGGTCCATGGTTCATATCATCAATGATACAAAGAATATTCCCACCATAAAATGCAAAGAAAAAAAATAAAAAATTTAAAAATTTCTGCATTTTTTGCATTAATTTCATTTTTTGTTTTAATATCAGTAGCCACAGCAGCTATAAATCTTCCTGACTTTACAAAAACAATTATTGGCGATCCTTTGAGTATGTTCCTAACTTTTTGGCATAGCTACTACATGGTAGACATGGCTAAAATGGGAGAAGATGTTCTTTATAATGAAATAACAAAACTTATACTCTTAAATCCTCCAGTTAGAAGCAATATTTTGCTACAACTTTTTAT
The DNA here is from genome assembly GCA_038891095.1 of Candidatus Altarchaeota archaeon. Lineage (GTDB taxonomy): Archaea > Altiarchaeota > Altiarchaeia > IMC4 > QMZM01 > JAWAEV01. Next base: position 5,304 of record JAWAEV010000005.1, on the reverse strand, counting down.
GAAAATAATTTTACCATTCTATATTTTGGCTATTATCGCAACAGGGTTTTACCTCATCTTTATGTCAAGTTCTCCAGCAAAGAGAGCAACTGCAAAGAACATGCTTACAAAATTTGTTATAGGAATGTTTTTAATTTCTGTTTCACCTGCTATTTTGGAGGCAGGTTTAAATTTCTCAGAAAGAACAACATCCGTTGTTCTAAACATGGTAAGTATTGATAAATACACTGAGCTAATGAAATATTATACTAAAGGACATAGTAACTTGAGCATATTCATTGCACAACTTGATTTTATGTACGCTCTTTTCTTTCCATATCTATGGCTTTGGTGGTTTATATGGGGAACTTTTGGAATATTCCTGATAAGGTATGCAATTTTAACTTTATGGATTTCAATTTTTCCAGTAGCTGTTTTTTTATACACTCTAAATAAAACTCATGATTTTGGAAGAGTTATGTTAGAGCAAACTATAGTATGGACAGGATTACAGATTTTTAATGCCTGTGTTGTTGTTGCTGTTGTCTTAGCAAATTCAACTATCAGAGACGAAAGTCTTTTTAAAATTGGCCCTACTATTGAGATTCCTCTTATAGGACCAGTGCCTTTATTTACAGATTTTTTCTTGTTCATGAGCGTTTTTTTAATGATAATGGCAATGACATTAACAACAAGATTATTTAGAAATTTTTTACCATGAGTTAAAATGGAGAAAAAACATAAAAGAAAGAAATTAACTTTAATAGCAGTTGCAATACTTTTATTGCTATCCCAAATTCAGCAAGTTAGCGCAGTTTTCGAATCAGTATGGCAAGAATTACTCATATACCCCATACTCAGAGCAAAACTTGCAGCAACTTTGTGGTTTTGGATTGAAAATAGAGGCAGTTTATTTGCTAAGAATTTTTATGAGCTTATACTTTTTACACCTTCACCACAGGATAATCCAATAATAATGAACTTTATGATAATGTTTATAAAATTAGTTCAGCCACTTTATCTTTTAGCAATTGTTTTTACAGCATTTTACCTCTTTTTTATTTCTGCCTCGCCTAAAGGTAGAGCAAATGCAAAGACAAATCTTTTTATGCTAATGAAGAGCATGTTTTTTGTTAGTATATCGCCATTATTGCTAAGTCTATTATTGCAATTCTCAAGAGTTATGACAGGAGCAGCATTTAATATTGTTGACAAAGGAATTATACAGAAAATTTTATTAGGTGGAATTCATGGAATGTATGCTATAGTCACACTTCTTGCTCTTGCACCTGAAGGGATTGCAGGGCCATGGCCTTACACTATCTTAAGCTTTGTTGCATGGATGCCCTATATATTTATCTCAATTAGAAATATTGTAGTGACAATATTAGAGATAATTTTCCCATTGACAATTTTACTTTACTCTTTTAGATATACTCGTGGTATGGCAAGAACAGTTATGGAGCAAACAATAACCTGGGTGCTGTTACAATTTTTTTGGGCTTTAGTATTAGTCGCACTTGCATTGAGTTTATCAATAAAGGAAAAAGCATTTATTTCAAATCCAACAATTAGCAATCTTTCTGTGCCTGTTTTTTCATCACTTCAGCAAATTTTTTCATTTGTTACATCACTGGTAACTTTAGGATTTGCTAACACAACAATACCTGAAATTAGTACAGACATATTCACATTAGTATTAGGCTTGACTGCCTATGCGATGATATGTGCATTACCATTTACCCTAATAGGCTTAATAAGAGGTGTTTTACCATAAAATGAGAAAGAGCAATAGAAAAGAAATTAAAAAAGGAATTTTTAGTATCATAATTTTAATACTCATAACTATTTTTATTTTAAAAGTATATGCTGCATCACCTCCACCAACACCATGGAGTAGCAATCCGTGGAGCATCCTTACCGAGCCTCTACTTAAAATTGGAGTTGACTGGTATAAAAAAGGCTGGATTTTAACAACAATAATGAAGGCAAATGATTTCTTTAATTCAGTCTATAAGAATTTACCATATCTAATTTTAGCAAATCCTGATATTGAAGATATTTCTGTAGGAATGAAATTTTTTATTAATATCACTGCACCATTTTATATCCTTGGGATAATTTTCACATCGTTCTATCTTTTGTTTGTTTCTAGCTCTCCAGAAGGAAGAGCAAATGCTAAGCAAAATCTTTTCAATATGTTCATATCATTAATTTTAGTTTCACTTTCACCTTTACTTTTAAGCTTGCTTTTTTACTTTTCTGCAACAGCGACAAAATTTTTGTTAAATGTTGTAGATACCAAAACAGCAATAGAAACACTTTTCAGAGCAATGGATTGGTTTTATGGAAAAATTTGGAAGGCAGAGTTATTGCAGACAGGTGGTTTTGGATCAGGTGTTCTTCTTGGGATATATTTAGCAATTTATCCTCTATTTTACCTTCTAACAGTCGGAAGATATGTTTTTCTTGTTCTTTTAGGAATGCTTTTACCATTGGCAATACTTATGAATTCTTTCTATGCAACTAAAGGTTTAGGAAAAACCTTATGGTTTCAGTTGATAATGGTGACATCTGTGCAAATTTTATGGGCTGTTGCGTTGGCTGTTATAGTAGTAATTATCACAACTTTGCCATATCAAATTAGTACTATACCTCAGGAACATATAGACTTAGCATGTTGGTTCTTTTTTGTATTTTCACCAATGATAATTCTCGGAATAGCAGATTGGTTTGCAATTTTAGTTGTAATAATTGATGCATTAACTACAGGGCCTTATTGTGTTGGGCCTGTTGTTATGGATGAACTATACATTGGAAGAGAGATTCTTCCAGAAGAAGTCACTGCAGATGTTGCAGATATGTAAAATGCCGAGCAAATTAAAAAATTTAGCAATTAAAGCAATATTATCTGTAGCTATATTACTATTAATTATAAATTTAATCAGCGCATTTGATCCAATAACTCTTTTAGTTATAGCTGGACTTGATCTCATAAAAGCAGTTGTAGATGTTCTTGTTGAGATTGGACAAAGACTTATTGTAGCGCAATTTGTTGCAAAAATTACTTATGACCCAATACTTAGAGCAACAGAAAATTTACCATCACTCATACTTTTAAATCCAGAAGTAATGAGATATGAGAATGGAAATTTTATAGCTGCTCCAGATATTGAAAACATGGTAAATTTTATGATAAATATTTTAATTCCTTTTTATGTATTTGCTTTTATTTTTATAGGTATTTACTTAATTTTCCTTTCTGCTTCGCCAATGGGAAGAGCAAGAGCAAAATCAACTTTGTTAAAGCTGATAGCATCAGTTCCGATAATCTATCTTACTATACCAATAACACAAGCAATTTTGGATATGAGTGAATTCTTAACAGCGTTTGTTTTAAATTTAGCAGATTTAACTCCGGGAATAGAGATGTTAAAACAACCAATAAATATGCTAAGAGATGAATTCTTCATGTTTGTTACTTATGGTTATGGCCCTATTACAAGACATTTAGCAAGCGCAATTATGTTTTGTATGCCAATATTCATAATAATCTTTATGAGATATTTCTTTATAATCCTCTATATAATAATGTTTCCACTGATTATTTTCATGTATGCTTTCCATTGGACAAGAAGAATGGGTGCAATGCTCTTCAAACAAACTATATGGTGGATTCTCTCGCAATTTATGATGGCAGTAATTTTATTTGGAATTTCTATTGCTGCACTATCTTTACCTTTGGATGATCCAATGTTAAAGGATACTTTTGGATTTGCTGGCTTTGTTGCATTAGCAGTTGCTCCAGTAATCACAATGGCTTTAGTGAATTGGGGTGAAATGGTAGGGATGATGCGTGACCTAATGTTTACACCTTGGATAAGTTTGGGTAGTGCAACATTAGGCTTGGGAGTAGAAAGTGCTGCTGGTGAAGAGGAAGTTTCTCCTCCTGAGCCTATAGGACCTCCAAGAATTCCTCCGAAAACGTAAAGTTAAATTTAAATAAAAAAAATAAATAAAAAATAAACAAAAAAATGAAAATTTTCAATTTGAAGAAATATTTTGATGAGATTGGATACTGGATGGCTGCTGTTTTATTCCTAATTGCAATAGCCGGAGCATTTATTTATGCTAACATACCCTTTTTTGAAGTTCCTTTTGCTGTTGCTTTAGTTAGCATGTTAATTGGTGTTTTTGGAGCGTATTATTTGTTAATATCCTTTGAAAAGCCAGAAAAACCTCTTGAATTGCTGCCGGGAGAGCAAAGAAATTTAAGAACTCTTGAAATGGGAGCAGTTATCTTTCCAAAAAAATTAGGTGGCATAATGAGCAAGGAAATGCATAGAAATGTAACGATTTATCTAACAAATAAAAGAATTTTAGCAAGAGATGTTTTTGGTGAAACATTACTTGAAATACCATTAGAAACAATTAAGGGTTTTAAAGTAGAGAAAATAATAGCAACTGACTACATAAGAATGCTGTACACTGAAAAAGGAAAGGAGAAAGATGTACTTATTTTTGTTGGAAATAGGGATAGCATTGATTTATGGATTTCAAGAATGAGTAGCTTCGGAGTCAAGGAATTTTCAAAATTTGAAAAAGATTCTGAAGATTTTTTGAGTGATATAGAAAAAATAAGAGAGAAGATATGAAAAAAATTAGAATTTTTAAGGCATCAAAAATTTTTTTATTGAGTCTAATAGTATTAATTTTGTTGGTTTCAGTATTATCATCAATTGAAATTGAGGATTGCGTTTGCAATTGTAAAGGCACGGATATAAAAGCAACTGGTTTAAAAGATAAATGTAAGGATTCTTGTGGAAGAGCTTGTGGCGGACAAACTGATTGTTCATCTGACTGTGAAAATTGCTGCAAGGATTGGTGTAGTGGTTTAGATAGACAGGCAATGGGAAGCTTTTCTGAAAGTACAGGATGTTTAGCATCTTGCAAAAGCACTTGTGAGCTAAAGAAGATGGTTAATGAAATTATCTCAGCAATCTTAGTCGCTTCTGGAATTGTTGCTGCAATAATGATTGTAATTCATGGAATAAGAATCTTAACTGCTCAAGATCCCTCATCAAGAGATGAAGCAAAAAAAGGAATTCTCTTCGTGATTTTTGCATTAGCAATTATAGGTATAGCAGGAGCATTAGTAAATTTATTGATGGGAAGAATTATAATAGCTGGAAAACAAGATGGGGGTCAAATTACTCCAACACATCATGATGTATGCCTGAAGATGTGTCCAAAAGGGTATGTTTCTTGTGACTGTAAAACAGAAAAAGAATGGTGTAATTATAGATGTTGTTTTAATCCGGAGGA
>JAWAEV010000004.1:0-70421 GCA_038891095.1 Candidatus Altarchaeota archaeon | reverse complement strand
TGAATTCGTAACTTATTAATTAAAAACCAGATGGTAACTATTTAATTTACAACTACGATAAATTAAAAGAGAAGCTCAAAGGAAAACCTTAAGAACTCTTCAAGAAAGTTTTTGCTCAACTAATTCCAAGTTAATACCATTTTATCCAGAGAAATAATCTAACTTTTTTTTCGTTAGGTAGAATTAGCTCAACACTTGAGGAAGAAATTTCTTTTCCTGATAAAATTTTTCCATAAGGAATCCAAAGTGTTTTTCCATTGCCATTACCATAAAATACATATTCAACTTTTAGTTTATCCTTAAAATATTTCTCAAGATGCTCTCTAACTTTTTTCTCGGCAGTTACATTAAATTTTTCAGAATTGAGGAAATACATTGTTATGACATCAGAAATTGTTTTATCTTCATAAAATTTTTCTGAATAATTAGAAGTGCAATATAACATGCTCAAGAGCAGGGAATGGGTGTAGTCATTTTTAACTCTTATGGCTTCTGCCTCTATTGCTTTCTCCTTAGTGAAAGATGCAGTGAAGGCAATAAATATAGTTATTGAAATTAAGATCATTACAATATCAAAAGATGAGGATTGTCCTTTTTTATTCATGTTTTGTTATAAATTTTTTGAGTTAATAAATTAAATTGGGATATAAAATTATGTTAAAGGTGAAGTCAAGCTCTAAAGGTTTCATAGTTTCGCCATTTTTTATAGTACTTCTCATACTGTTGAGTATTACCCTAATTGCATATTTCTCACAAAGTGACCTGGAAAGAGCGAAGAGCATTACTATAGAAGGACAAATAAATCAGGCTATTCTTGATATGGAAGAATTAAACCCGGTTGTGCAGACATTAGCATTATTCTCATCTTATCAATCTGCTTATGAGGTTGGAGAAAAAAATGGGGAAAAACAAGATTTAGAGGAAACAATTGAAAGATACATGAATGACTATTTCAAAGATTATAGCTCTGGAGAGGGTGTCACTGCCAAAGGAAATTTTTCCATTTTTGTAACAGAAAATCAGGAAGGTAATTTTTTAATTAAAGTTAACGCCTCACCCATTTTCCAAATAAACAAATCCAAAATTCAGATGAACTCGACTTTGACTTTTGAAAGAAGTGTAGATGCAAGATTCTTTCTTTTGTATAAGCTATCAAGAGAAATGAACAAATCTTACCTAATAAATTCTTACACAATGGAGGTTATGAATCAGCTGTTGAATAAATTTGATTTCACTCCTTTTAATTATATTATAGAGAATGAAACTAATGTTATTATTAATGGATCGATAAACAATATTGTCCAAGCAAATAACGGCAGTTTCATGGAAAAAATTTTCGAAAATGCAATAATTGATCTGGAAAAGGATTCTAAATTTTTATTTTTTGAAATAGATAACAATAGTTGCGCTATAACATTTATACCAAAATTAATTACAGTTGATGGGAATAAAGAATATGTTGACAACACTACTATCTGGAACTGGGGAGTTAGCATCTCTCTGATTGCAAAAATTTTTGATTATTCAAAATTTTTGGATAATGAAACAACAGATTACGGAGTCTTTCAGATTAATGTCTCGAAACCAATAATCTTAAGAAATGGGACTCTCACTCCTTTAAGTTATAAAATTCCAGAAGAAAAGACAATGTTTTTTTATCAGATATCAACCATATGTAATGGTATTGATGACAGGGATATCAATAGGTATACAGTAAACATGTTTAACAACGAAACTCATTTGCCAAAATATATTTTTTTGCTGCCATAAAAAAACAAAAGATAAAAATGAACTTTTTAGATATTTTCATTTCACAACTTGTTGTTTTGGGATTGATGTTAATAGGAATGATCATTGGAGATTCTATAGCTATCTCTATATTCGGAAAAATCAAAGGTGTAAGCAAACAATTACTTTATTTCTTTCTCTTCGTTGTATTTTTAGTCATAGGTAACTATATCCCTTCATTTTTGGGCATCCCAAATTTAAGCCTATTTTCAGCAATGGTAATATTTGGATTTTGGGGCTTTTCTGCTGTTTTTTTTAGCAGAGCAATTTTGCATCTTATAACTTTTTTTGTTAATCTAATGAAAAAAGCATTAGGAAAAAAATCCGAAGGAATTGAAATTGATGCAATCATATTAGTTAGATATTTGAGCAATAAAGGTGTTAACTCAAGCTATATTGGCGAGATTTTAAGTGATACAACATCACTATCAAAGAAAAAAGCAGATAAGATTTTGGAAAAATTTAATAAAGGGGAGAAAGTGAAGGAAAAAATAAAAGTTAACCCTCATTTATTAACATCAAAATTATCAAAGAAGATGGATTTAGACAACATTTTGGAAATGTTAGTGACTATATTCAAATTTTCGCCAGAGAGAGCAGTAAAGATTTGGCGTGAATCAACTTAAAAATTCTATCTTTTAGTTTTTCACTTCTTAATCAAAAAAAGTATTACCAAAAGAAGTATAAAACTAAAAATCCCTAAACCAACCCAAGCAATAGTTGTAGACTCTTTTTCTTTTGTTACAGCTCGTAACACCATTTCTTTTACCATTAAGTTTGCTACGTTATTCAGATTTCCTCTATTAGAATTCATAATCTCTAGAGTATTTTTTAAAGAAGCTCGATTCTCTCTTAAAAGCTGTTCGAGCTCTTTTACTGAGCTTCTATTCTCAAGTGAGTTTATAGCATTGTCATAATGAGAACCCATCTCCTCCAATTTTTCTATCAAAATATTTTCATATTTTAGATATCTACCAGCATCATCAGGAGAAAAAAAGTAAATGCTTTTGTTGAGAGAAATTGACAACTTTTGTGAGAGATCACTTATCTCATTTGCATCGTTTATAAGAATGTTGAGATAAATAAGGCTCTTGGAGTTTTCGAAATCTTTTAATGAATTCTTCATTAGATTAAAATTTTCAGATAATTGATGATAAAAAATTGAAAATTCTTCCCAGCTTTTTACCATTTTCGATCTGTAATTCTCTTTGATTATTCTTGCTGCAACAATTACAAAAGTTACATTTTCATCTTTCACTGGGAAACCCTCATCGTTTAGAATCAATGAGCCAGAGTGTCTCATCATCCTTGAAAAATCGGCAACCCAATATTTTTTTCCAGAAAAATTCACTTCAGTTAAATTAGAAACTAATTCGTCATATTCTGCATAATTTTGGACTTTTTGTTTTATATCCTCTGCAGGAAGTAAAATGCTCCCTTGCAAAAAAAGTAAAAAGAAGATAACAAATAGAAGTATAACGGCTTTTTTCTGCATTTTTAGATTTTTTTCATTTCTTTAACATAGCCAAAAAACCATTTTTTCCATTGAGAGTATATCTTGGCATAATTAATTTGTCCTTTCGCAAATTGTTGCTCATTCATTAATTTTACATACTCCTTGTTAGATTTTATTATAGTCTCTACTTCAAGAATTTCGTCAAGATTTTTTTTCTTTGCTGTAGCTAAGATACAGTTAAAAATTTTCTCTTTTAGTTCGATATTTTTTTTACATTCTTCTAAAGTCATCCCTTTCCTCATACCAATCTCTTTGATTATTTCTGAAGAGTCAAAATTGTATTTTTCTTCTTTACTTTCATGATCATAAGTCATTATATCAAAAAAAGCACCTTCAGTCATTGGATTTTTTTCCCACTCTTTTCTGACTTCAGTTATGGTCTTAAGATACCTAAATTTCTTCAATGCCTCTCTTTCTTGCTTATAACCTAAACACACAACAATGTCAACAGCCTTAAAACTTGTTGAAGGAACTCTTAAGTCGTTGGTTATCCTATCCCAAGTATCATAAGCTGTAGAACCATGGATTGTTCCCAAAACAGAGTTTCCTGCTGCTCCAACCCTCATAGCTTCAAACAAAGCTCTTGCTTCTTCTCCTCTAACTTCACCAAGAACTAAAACACTTTCTCCTAACCTTAAAGCTGCTCTTAAATTTTCCTCAGGGGTTAACTCATAGGATTCTTTTTTTGTTCTTGATATTGGTGGCTTATTTCTTAAATGCTCAATCTTCCATCCATAATTCCTTAAAATTTTTGTTGGAATTTCAGGAGTATCTTCCATCAAGACAATTCTATCATTTTGTTTTATTTCTGTTATTAACGCTGAGATGAGGGAAGTTTTTCCAGAGCCTCTCGCCCCGGTTACTAAAATTGACTTTTGACCAGAAATTAAGAAAGAGAGAATTGCAGCAGTTTTTGCTGAGAACATCCCTTTAGAGACAAATTTTGCTAATGTCCATGGCTTCTCTCTATGCTTTCTGAAAGCGTACGCAATGCCTTCAAATGTTGATGGCTCTCTTATTCCGGTAACTCTTATGTTTATGTCTTTTAATTCCATGTCCATCACTGGGTTAGCTTCATCAAATGGTCTGCCTCCAATTGCCCTAAACTTTGAAGAAATTTTTTCTAAATCTTCATTAGTCAGATAAAAATTTGTTGTGCAGATTCCATATTCTTCATGATCTACATAGACAGGTGTTTCTTCAGCAGGGCTATCAATGTAGACATCATAAATTTTCTCATCTTTGAACAATATTTCCAATAAGCCATAACCCGCAGTATATCTCGAAAATATCTCCGATAATTTCTCTATTTCATCGCTCTTTAATTTGATTCCTTTTTTTCTTTTAATTTCCTCAAGTAAATCTTTCCCAATTTTCCTAAAATGCTCTCTAGCCTCAAGTGGAGGGATCACATCCATGCTATGTTCTCTAATAAATATATCCTTTAATTCTGTTAACAAAATAACATTTTGGTTAGAGAGCCATAACTCAGGGGGATTTACCAGATAAAATTTTTCTATTTCATCAAGATCAAAAATTTTAATCTCAGCATCAAAAACTTTGTAAGTGGATAATAGCTTTGCATTTTTAGGAATCTTAAGTGTTATTTCTGAACTGATGAAAGTTGGTTTAGTCATTGGCTTAAAAATTTCACTTATAGGTTTTCTTTTCAGATGATTTTTTATTATTCTCGTGCTCTTAAGTTTTTTGTCTATGCTCTCAAGAATATTCAAGTAAGATGCAAGACATTCTTTCTCAAATTTTTTTCTGATTTCTTCTGAGCTTGAGTATTGCTTTTTTATTGCAATGAGCATGTCATAAGCCTTTTCAGGATTTTTGCTAAGATCTTCTGTAATTAAATTTTTTATAAATGCTCGCCATTCTTCATGTTCTCTCACTTTACAATCTTTTATTTTCGTCCAAATTTCCTCTCTGCTAAATTTTCTGATTATTTCAATTATATCAAACAAAATTTTCACCTCTTCCGGACTGTAAACTTCAGTAAAATCTTGTTTTTTGTACTGAATTTCCTCTATAATACTCTCCTTCAAAAGTATTTTTAATGTCATGCCAAAACAGACAGAGTCAGAAAGGCTACCTTTATGAGAGCAATTAGAGCAGTCTAAAAATAATACTCTTCTGTTTCCAATTTTACGTATATTGTGCCTACAATCTTCCAGAGTGTTATGTCTCTCTTCCATATTCTTCAATTTATTATAATGGAGTTGAGTCATACTTCCTTGTATTAGGATATAAATAAGAAGTTATCATATAAAAGATTTTTTTCTATGTTAAGGACATATCCTGGAACAAATTTTGAATTATTTGTTAAGGCATTAGAAAGGAAAGGGGTTGTGTAATTTAACCCTGCATATTTTCCTTTTAGTTCCACAGTGACTTCTTTTTCCTTTATTCTAACTTCATAACTCTCTCCTAAGATACTTTGTGGAAGTTCATATTTTACCCTCAAAAAATTTGTTGATGAAGCTGTTTCATCAATGACTCTCCCTAAATCTCTAGAAAGTTCCATCGCCTCATGAGCTGCAAGAATTCTATTGGAATCAATATGGAAATATAGCATTAAAGAAAAGAGCATTAAAGCTGCTAGCAAAATTGCCAATTTTGACAATTCCCCTACCATCCCCTTATTACTGCATCTCATGCTTCTCTTTTTCGATAGTCCAGGTACCCAAATTAACAAGAAGTAATATCCTAAAAGTATCATCAATAATTTCACTATTAGGTCGATGAATGGAATAATAGGTGAAACATTTTCATTAAGTGATGGTATAATAATAAGTGCAATCCCAAAGAAAAAAAGCAGATAAAACAGAGAAAAATATTCAAATATGTTCAACAATTCTTTCTTGCTATATTGACTTAACTTTTTGAAAAAAAGTATGTAAAAAATCAAAATAGAAATAAAAATTGCAGGAACGAAAGAGGGATGTTCAGTGTGTAGTATAGAGACTGCAAAGTAACGGTATGCTGATAAGGAACAGATATAAACTACAAAAAATATAGCTCCTAAAAATATAGGGTTGCAAAATTTTTTCATTGTTTTTAATTCTTGGCATTTAAAAAAAAATTTTGCTCATAAATAAAGTTGTTAGAAAAGTAATTAATGCAATTGGAATATTCTTTGCAATTTCTATTTTCACTAAAATAGGGTCATCGCCATTTTCCAAAATTGTGACATACCTTATCAAAACAATTAACAGAAGAAGCATATAAATGCCAACTATTAACTGTAATATCTCTGGTGAAGTCGCCGGAGGTTTTAAAATTAAACTGGTTTCAAATTCTGCTGATGTCCCTACACTCATTACTGTTTTAGTTTCTGTGATTATTTTCTTGAAAACTTCTGCAATGTAAACAGTTAATGCACAAATTGCTGGAGTAATTATTGTTGCTGTAAGTTTCATCATCTGAGTTGTATAGGAAATTTTTTCTTTTAAAGAATCTTCCATTCTTTTTATCTCGCGAATATGATTTGCTGTAGTTATTAAAGATTCTGATGCAGTCCTTATGCTTTTTTTCATGGAGATGATAAAAATTCTAAAGATGCCTCTAATCATTCCGGAGTATATATCTTTAAGAGCACCTATTTTCTCATCAAAAAAACTTTCTTCTAAACCTAAATTCATATATTTTACATTTCTAGCTGCCCTTTCAAATATCTCCTTTATTTTTGATTTATAATTTTTCCCCCCATTTGGCTTTGACATTAATTCTGAAACTCTCACAAAAGCTTCTTCTGCAGACATCCCAGAAAGAAGTCTATTCCCCAAATGAAATGTTGCTTCTATCATATCCTCTTCAGTTTCTTTTATTTCATCTCTTATTTTCTTTTTTTGAAGTGAAGTTTCTCTAAGATAAATCCATAAGCATAATGAAATTCCTATAATTATTGGCAAAGTATTCAAGAAGTTAGTAATTGGATGCTGCAAAGAAAGTAAAAAAGGTAAACTCAGAGAAGAAATTAAAATTCCTGTTCCAACTGAAATTTTGAAAATTGACTTTTCCTTACCAAAGAGTTTCATCTTTCCTCTAGGTGGTAAGTCAGGATGGTTATCAGGAATTTCTATAAAAGGAAAGGTAGAGGGCCTTTTTCTTAAAGTATGCTCTGAAAATAAAAATACGCCTATTATGATGCTAAGCAATCCAATAAATAAATTTATCGGAGTTCCCATGTCTATAATAATAAAGGATATTAGAGGCAACAAAATTGTCACGACTAAAGGGAACAATGCCCCAAAAGCGAAGATGAGCATGGTAGGAAGCCTTAAATAATTGACAAATTCGTCAAATTTCTTTTGGATTCCTTTAAGTAGAGAATCTATTGCTCTGTCTAAGGTGTTTAATCTTCTTTGCTCTGACTTTTCAATTTGAGAAGTTCTTATTGCATACATAGCATCTTCAAAGCCTTTAATGTGCTTGCCCCATTTATATCCTAATAATGGCAGACTCTCTCCTATGGACTTATAATTCCCCGCCCATGTCTCTAGTATGGCTTTTTTTAAATCCAAAGCTATTTCACCTTGTCCATATTCTGCTGCAAATTTTACTGCATCTTCTAAGTTAGGATTCTGCTTTAAAGGGATGACAAGATAAGCAACTATTTCAGGAGCATAACTCAATGCTCTTATTCTCTTTAACGAGGCTAATTTTTTAGGATACTCTGGGATATAGTACGCAGAAAAAAGAGCAAAAATAAAGCCTACTAAAATAAACAAGAGATAATTCCCAATTTTAAGAGCAAATGAAACTATAGCAACTATTAGAGAGAAAACTAAGGAGAGTAGAGCTATAGACCATGCAAAAACGACCACTTCTCTTGGTTTTACATTTAATTGAGAAAATTCTATAGAGCTCTCAAGTTCTTTATCCCATTCTAAATTTATGCCCTTGAAAAAAAACGAAAAATATTTATTCGTTCCTATGCAAGCTCTCTCAAATAAATTTTCTGCCCATGTTTTCTTCTCAATTTCGTTAAATTTCATAATTTTAACCTTTTTTTTAAAGTTAATAGTATTTTTATAACTGTAATGAAATATATTATCTAATAAAAAACTAAAAGTAAACTCAAAATGGCCTTCAAAGAAGAACTTAAAAAATTTTTGAAGAACAAGAAGGGTATAGAAACTAAAGTCTTAGTATTTGTACTCGCTGCGATAATTTTGGTATTGCTAATAGCAATGATAACCGGTTTAATGGGACAAGTTGGTGACATGCTTCAAAGAGCATTATCCCAAGCAAATCAGACTCTAACCAATGCAAGTAGATAAAAAATTATGGTGCTTAATGTACTCTACAATAGCAAAACTCTCAAATTTGAGTAAGAATAAAAGAGGTATAGAGACCTCCCCTTTTTTTCTTCTTTTAGCAGGAATAATTTTGTTCTTGACGGCATTACTTATATTCCCAATTTTTAGAGAATGGCAAGCTATCACAGAAAGAGAAAAAGCTATCTCTGAGACTAAAAAAATAATAACTGCGATAAATTCGGTCTATACTTTAGGAGATATTGGCTCAACAGAACAAATTTTTCTGAATTTACCTCCTGGTTATAATATTGAGGTAAAAAATTCTAGTATACTCCTCAAAAGAGAAATTAATTTAGTTAAGGAATATTCTTTGGATGTTGAACTTATTTATCGTGGCAATAAGTCTTTAGATGGTCCGGGAAAATATAATCTCACAATAGTATATTGGATTAGAAACGACAGTACAAATTTAGAGAAAGAATACTTGATAGAGGTACTAACATAAATCTATAGAGAACCCCAATATTTATCTTTTCATTTCCCTATACTAAAATATAGGCCCTGTAAGTAATTTCAGATATGGTAAAGAAAGGCTATATGAGTTTATTCAAGATAAAATCAAGTTTAGAACTATCTGCTGTGACACAGTTATATAAAAGGAGAGTAAGATATATCATTTGAGAAAGCATCAAAGATTCTGGAGTAGGGTATAGAGGGTAGATAATTCTATGATGTAGGAATGAAGATTTTTCAAATCTAAAACATGATATTTGGTACAAAAGGTCAAGCCGGCCCTCTCGGAGAGGATTTAGTCCTACTTATAATTTTAATTCTTGCAATAGCTATTCTTTTAACTGCTCTCAATAACTTATTAACAAATTATGTCTCTGCTTCTGCCAAATTAGACATTTACAGGACTGCATGGATCATTGCAGACAAAGTATCAACAGAATGGTCATATGTAGATTCTAGCTCTTATTCTCGTCTTTTAGATGTTAGTAAAATATGTAAAAACTGTACTTTTTCTTTCTCAAACTATAAGTTAAATTATAAAGTAAACGATTTGGAAGATGGAATTTTACTCTGTTCTTGTGGTGCTGATTTTTCTTCAACAAATTTTACTAGAATAGTTAAACTTCCTGTTGCAATAAGATTTTCTCAGAGTGAAGTGCATCCTGGGACTTTAGAAGTCGAGATTTGGAAGTAAGAAACATATTCTGATTTCTCAAAAGATTTTTAATTTTTTAACTGCGCACTCATGAACTAAAAAATTTCTTCAATTTCTTTCCTAAGGTTTCAAAATCAAAGTTAATCCAAAATTTTCTTATCACGCAAGAATTTATTAGTATGGCTTTTAAAGTTTAAGTTTCTTAGCTAGATTTTATATGTCTTGAAATGGTTTCCAGGATATAATCTTCCATTTTAGTTTTGTTCCCTTTGGCTTTATATCCTAAAGTTACTAAGTGATTCTCCAACAAATAAAATTGATAAAATTGCGAGAGTTAATACCAAAATAGCTCAACAATTCCCTCATTTTTCCTTCCTAAACCCATCATACAAGTTCTAATAACGCCCCCATACAGAGTTGAATTAGCATTGGAAAGAATTTTAAAAACTCTGAAACATCTGGCATAGTAAGTAAAAAAGAATGTTTTGAAAACATGCTCCTATATATTGCATTTTTGAATATTCTTCAGCTGCATTCTTTCCATCAATTCGTATATGCAATGATTATCAGATCTTGTTATTTCATATTCTTCGCTGTCTTTTCAAATTTTCCTCCGGAAAAATATTGTAAAGTCAACATTAACATTTCTTAAAACTGCGAAAACGAGCGTATCTTCAAATTTACCTTCAGAAGAAAAAAACTATTGGCTTATATGGAGACGCACCTCACCACAATTGCATCTTTGGAAAATTATTTTGAATTGTTCGTAGAGTATGATCCACATAAATTATTCTCTTAATTCATTTAGAGATCTCTTTCTTTGCAGTCTCTTTAGCTTATAATTAATCTTTCATGAAAGAATATTCACACCAAAATTTTTACATAAAACTGCAATCGCAACAGAATTTTACTATACTCCTCTTCATTTGTTGCTATTCCAGAAACTCTCATCCAACGAAAGGTATTTTTAGCTTTTGAATTAAGTGTGAAGAAATTTAAAAATAAAACTTCATCCTTGATTGGAGAATGCACAATAGCTAACTTGCTTTTTAGAGACCCGATGAATTTGATTGCTCTTTTAGCATTTAATTTGTTCCTTGAATGAACGAGTAGCTTCATATCCATATGTTTTTATTAGAGAAGATAATATAAGTTAAATGGGATGGCAATAATGTAACTAATTGCTTATTGTCTTTGTTTAATTAAATTTGAAATCTAATATATTTAAATATCCTAACATGACTAATGAAGTTGAGACATGGCTGAAACAAGCAGTTGAAGATTTGGAGACGGCTAATATTTTATATAAAAATAAGAAATATAAAGCTGCGGCTTTTTATTGTCAACAAGCTGTTGAGAAAGCATTTAGGGCTGTATCAATCAAAAAACTGGTAAACTGAGAAAGATACATGACCTTGTAGAACTGGGCAAAAGTATAAAAATTCCAGAAACGCTTCTTGAGAATGTAAAGGAATTGACTATGGCTTATATATATTCACGCTATCCTGGAATACAACTAGAAGATAATGTGGATTTAAGGAAGAAAGTATCTTATTTTTTAGAATTATCAGCAGAAGCATTGAAATGGGCGGAAGAGAACATATAATTGAGAAATTGAAGGAGTTTAAAGAAAGACTAAGTAAGGATATTCCTATAGAGAGGTTAATACTATTCGGAAGCAGAGTTCATAGTAAATCAAGGAGAGACAGCGATGTAGACTTAATCATTGTTAGCCCGAAATTCAGAAAACTTGATTTCTTTCAGAGAGGAGCAAAAATGTATAACTACTGGACTTTAAATCTTCCAGTAGATTTTCTGTGCTACACTCCTGAGGAATTTGAAAAACTTTCCAAGGGGGTTACAATTGTGAGTGAAGCTATAAAAGAAGGGATTGTTATCTGAATTGAAAAATTTATTATCTCTCTGTGCAATTTGTTGAAATCTTATTTTTCCTCTCTTTGAATGAGAATATTTTCATGTTCACAGTATGTTTATATATTTTTAGTAAATAAAATTATAAAATAATAATATATTTAAAATAAGTATGGGATGGCAATTAAATGTGACATTCTCGTTATAGGAGCAGGTCCTGCTGGAAGTTCTGCTGCAAGGGCTGCTGCAATAAATGGGGCAAAAACAATTTTCATCGACAAGAAAAAAGAAGTTGGAATTCCAGTTAAATGCGCTGAGGGCATTGGAAAGTACCTCTTTCCTTATTTACCGTTTAAAATTCCAAAGGAGCAACTTAGATGGCGAATTGATGGTATGATTTTTTTAGCAGAAAATATATCAATAAAAAGAGAAGGTGAGATATGGGATGGTTACACTGTAGATAGAGAAAAATTTGATAAGTGGCTATCCACTTTAGCCATAAGAGAAGGTGCAAAACTTTTTCTTGATACTGAGCTAATAGATTTTGATATAAAAAATGATGAGGTTAAGAAAGCTATCATTAGACGAAATGAAAAACTTATCGAAATTGAACCAAAAGTTATTATCGGAGCTGACGGTGTTGAGTCCACTGTTCTAAAACTTTTAGGAGAGTACAAACCAAAGAGAGGACATATCTCTGAAGTTCATTCATGGGAAATGAAAAATCTTAAGCTAAAAAATCCGCATTTTGAACAAATTTATATAGGTGATTTTACGCCTTCAGGCTATGCATATATCTTTCCTAAGTCACGAACAGAAGCAAATGTTGGTGTTGGAGGCATTTTTCCTGAAAGAAAATTGGAGCATTACTTTGAAGAATTTTTAAATATAAAACAAGTAAAAGAGCAGCTGAAAGATGCAAAATTTGTTAATGAAAGAAGTAAGAAAGCAGTTGTTGGAGACATAACTAACAAATGGATTCATGGAAATGTTTTATTAGCAGGTGATGCAGCAAACCATAGCTTGAAACCATTTATTGAGGGCATTCTTCCAGCAATAATAAGTGGAAATTTAGCAGGCGAACTTGCTGCAAAAATGCATAAAGGGGAGGAAGTAAAAATGGGGCATTATCTAGAATCAATTGAGAAATCGCTTCATCCGCATTTTAGAGCTTCAAAAGAACTTGAAGAGATAATAAAGAGATGGTTTGAAACTAAAGGGAGAGAAAAACATTTATTGTTTTTAGGTTTGGTAGCAGGATTGTTTGAATTAGAAAGGTTAGATGAAATCGAAGAGATGAGTTATGAAGCTTTAGAAGCAAAATTATTGGAAGCAAAAAATGGAATTTAACTCAAAAGGCAAAAATCATTTAAAATAGTTACTGTTTTTATGCCACGAAACTACCGCAACTCTTTTTAAACTATCATTGCGTATAACAAAAAACACACGAAAATAGCTTTTTAAGGAATATTTTCCTAAGAATACAATATATAACTTTAATTAGAATTTTTTGAACGATAGGAGATTAGTGGTTGAGAGCTTAGGAATATGAAAAAAGAAATAAAAGATTTTTTAATTCCAGATTTAAGAAAGATTTCTGTTTTTTTGATATTAGCTGTTGTCTTATTTTTATTTTCAAATATTACTATGGCCTCTAATGAGTGTTCAGAGCAATTAAGCAAACTTGAGAAGTGCTTACATAAAGAACTTATATGCGACTACTTCGCTATTGGAATGAAATATGACGAACTTGCTAAATGCTTTGAGGAGATAGTAGATACTAAAAATTCTAGCCGATATTACGACAAAGCCATAGAGTATTACATCAAAGGAGCTAATGAGGCTTTTAGTGATAGAGATTATGAGAATGCAGCAATTCAATATGGATTGATTTCTAAGATATATGAAAAAAGAGGTAATAGAAAACTCTATGATGAGTACCAGATAAAAATAGCAGATATGCTAATAGAAGAGGCTGAGGTATATCTTGACAGAAAAGATTATGACAACACAGCAAGATATTATGGAAGTGCTGCGATAACATACGAAAAAATAAATAAAAAAGATTTGGCAAAAGAATATTATAGAAAAGCTGCTGAAAGTTATGTAAAAGCTGCTGAAAGTTGGTTGGAAAAAAATGATCCAAATAGTGCGTTTTCAGACTATGATATTGCATCATGGATGTATCTCATAAAAATTAATGATGTACAAAAGTCTAAAGAAATTGCAAAGAGAGTTTTAGATTCTTGGGAGAGGTATAATCTCACTGAAATAGGATCAGTATACTACACCACAAGAATCTATTATACTGCACGGGCCGTAGTCACATCAAACATCAGTGACTTAGATAGGGCAATTGACATAGCACATAGCAGCTCTACCAGAAATAGAATAATGGAAATTAAAGAATATTTCCTTGAATTAGGTGATGAGGCTATTTGTAGAAATTATGCTAAAAGTGTAAATGTAACTGCTATGTCAGGATATCTATTGGGATTGTACAATGATGTATCGTACTGTTATCTAATGGCGGGAAACTACAACGAGTCTGTAATCTATATGGACAAACTATTAAAAACTAATTTATCGCTTAGAATGTCTCACTTCTATTACCTTGATTCTGTATTAAACAAGAATATTAGTTCTCTTAACAAGGCACGTGATTTCCTATACCAAGAACAAGATTCTGAGATTTTAGGAGATGAAGAGTCAAGATATTCAAATTATGAGATAATGCTCAATCGATTTGATAGTGTGCAAAAAAAACTTTTTGGTGAAAAAGATAAAATGCAAAAACAGGAGTTTGACTTTAGTATCGCTTTAATGTTCTTCATTTTTGCAGTAATTTTGATAGCCATATTTTTCATAAGGAGTAAAATTAAGAGGTCTAGATAGAAAACTCAAATGGAAAAAGAAGAGCGACATGGTGGGGAAAAAGGTATGCAACACAAGAAACCAATAGTTATTGCTTCTAAAAAAGCGAGAAAAATAAGTGTAAAACCGTGGGCTATTGATTTCATTGCAGTTGTCTTTATTCTGAGAGGCATAGTTAACTTGTTTACTACATTTGATGAACTTTATTTCATTGGCAGCACTACACAATCATTCGTACATATTATCTCAATAATTGCAGGTATAGGGATAATACTTCGTCTAAGATGGGGGTTTTATTTAGGTCTAATAATCGCTATCATCATGTTCATTTTTCATGGTGATAATAACACAGTTGAAAGACTTCTCGGAAGATTAATCAGCATAACGATATTTTTAGGATTGATAAAAGTTAAGAGTTTGTTTCAGAGAGTAAATCTGTTTGATAAACTAATTTCGTTGATAGCAATTCTTGTACTAATTGTAGTTCAGGTATATGATTCTGTACAACTAAGTGAGTATGAAGTCTATAGGCGTTACACTACAGAGGCCATAGATAGGGGGGACTATACAGTTTGCAACAAGATAGCGTCGACAAATTTTAAAGAGATGTGTTATCTCAGCGTAAATGAAAAAATAACAGATTCCTCCATTTGTGATATGCTCTCAAACGAAGACAATAGAGATGTTTGTTTTCTGAACTTAGCAAAAGCAAAATTGGATTTGTTATACTGCGAAAAAATAAAAAGAAACTACTCAAAAAATTTTTGTATAAACTATGTCAAAAATCACTAGATTAAGAACGGTTTATTTGATGAGTTTTATCTTGAGAACATACTTAGTTCCAGTAATAGTTTTACTACTAACAATAAGTTTTAACGTAAAAGCTGCAGACATTATTCATATTATTGTAACTGATGCCCTCGGAGATGATATTAACAGAAAAGTAGATATTGAGATATACTACAAGGACACTCAAGTTAGGAACATATCACTTACTTCTGAGAACTCTGCTGATATACCTGTTGACCACACCGGCACTTACAAGATAATCGCACAAACTGAAATAGACTTAGAAAAATCTGATTGCGAGAGTCCTAAATGTCAAGTGGAATGTAATTATGGTGAAAAGGGAGTATTTACCGATTCTAAAGGTTTACCTTACACATGTAGAGCTTGGTTAAATTGCAATACTACTAGCTGTGATCCTATATACTATAAAGTTTACCATTTCGTATCTGAGAGTATTGTCTATACCAATGTAAAGCAAGGGGAGAGGGATATAGCACGAATTTTCTTGGAGACGAGAGAGAACAAACTGTGGAAACATGCAGATATTTTTGGAAATGTCACAAAGAGTTCAATTGATCTTGGTGAAAGCCCAATATGGATACTACCTAAAGAAATTGCTGAAGAAGTTATTGAAAAGCGCGTAACATCACCGATCTTAAAAAAAGCATTACACGCTAATGCGGGAAGTATTATCATAGTTAATGTTGCAAGTGCTGCAATTAATCCGGATGAATCAATAAGTGATTTACTCACCCCTGAAGCTATGATAAAATTTGGTGTTGAGGTGGGTGTGGAACATGGTGTTCGCGTTTTATCGAAAGGCGCAGCTGGTGGACCAACTATGATATTAGTTTCCATAGTATTCGTAGAGGTTCCGTTCTATTTTTCTAAAGAAGATAAGAGATGCGCCAATACTGAAACAGATGATTTAGACATAATTATCAGATCGTGGATTCGTGGTTATTATCCAAATCCCCCTTATTGTTATGATCCGGATACCCACATAAATAAACCAACAGAAAGTCAGATTTATCCAATGACGTTTATAAATTTAGGAAGTTCTCTTTATTATGTTGATGTCCTAACACCAACTCCTGAGATGAGATGTTCATGGGTGTATTTCAATCAGTTCAATGAAACACAAAATAATGACTTATTGAAGGGAGATGCCGATTGGGTAAAATCACCTGAGGACCAACTGGGAAATTTTAAAAACTATGCAAAGCTAAGGTATTATTCACCCACAGTAGCAGGTTTAGAAAAATGTGAGAACTATTTCCAGACGATTAATGAGTTCGTAGTAACTTCCCCGTATATCTGGAATGTAAAATTTAACTCTGTCGCTTACCCACAAGGTAATGCTCGTGTATTAGCAAATATTCTTGATGATGAAGGTGTAGTTTCAACAGGAACTGCAATTGATTGGATTTATAAAGGTGTGCATCATGCAGCTCCAATGAGTTTTGTAGAGGGTTCTCAATTTGACGGAAATTGGAGCACTAACTTTACAATACCTGTGGATGCAAAAAACGGAGACGTAATAACCTTTCAGATTTATGCTTCAGATGGGAATCAGCAAAGCCTGAACGACAACGACCAGCAAATGTTTAAAATTCAGGTTTTAGAGGATGCGAACCTAAGCAAAGATGCAGCAAATTCTGAAGCCATTGCAGATGATCTAAATTCAAAATTGAATCAAGAACTGAATGCATATCTTCTCACTAAGCAAAACGACAGCGAAGATTGGTATAAGTTCTATGTCAAAAAGGGACAGAAATATTCAATTAATGTTTTATTTTCAAATTTGCCAATTTGGTTAGAGGTAAAAGAACAGAGAACCGGATTGACGAGTATGCTACCAATTATACCTAATATTTTCTTAGGGGCAAATAAGGGTGGGAAGTTGGATTTCACTGCTGCAGATTCAGGTGATGTTTATCTGAGAGTTTTACCGATTTATGTTCCTTTCATTTTTGATGAAGAGTTGATAAACTATACATTCAATGTTTCTGTTAGTGGTGAGGGATGGTCTGATCCTTCAACGACAGTATACGCAAAATCAGATCCAAAAGTTGAGTATACGCATATTTGTGGTGGTGAAATTGTATGCAGTTCCACTACTTCTGAGTTAATTACAGACATAGGAGAGAACATTACTCAAACTTCTAACAATATTTCAGCAAGTGGATCTCCTTCAGCATGGATAGAAGAAATTAGCGAAGTTAAAATCTTAAACTTAATGCCAGGGAATAAATTTATTGCAAACACATTCCTTGCAAAGAATTGTAATGGTGTTGATAAAAGGTACATAGAAGTGAAAGTTGGTATTTCTGGACCAATTTATGTTAAGGACATTATTCCAGTGATTAGAACATCATCTGGTTGGGGTCTTTGCACTTGCGAAAAAGTCAATTTTGGTAACACTTATGTTCCTAATGGCTTAACAGATTATTTTGATGTTAGAATTCCCATTGACTATTGCGGAATGAATAAAAATGGGGAGAATAGATTTCTGATGAGAGTTTATGGTTATGATGATAATTGGCGTAGCATCTCAGTAGATTCCAATATTATTGGTTTTAATCTCTCAATAGATGAGCCTCCAAAAATTGAAAACTTTTCTATAAAGGTCTTCTTTAATGAGATTCAATTTGAAATTAAAGCTAATGATGATAAAGAATTAGACCATGTTGATTTCTTCATTGAGGAAGCAAGTAAGAACACAGCATTTTGTATTAGATATTTGAGTGGAAAGAGTGTGAGAGAAACATGTACAAGAAGTATCCCATCCTTAAATAATTTAGGAACTTATCATGCATATGCAAAAGTCTATGACAGCAAGAACAATTGGGCTGAGAGCGAGATACTCACGATAACTGTTAGAAAAGATGAGTCTGTACCAATAATAAACTCAACTTTTGTCTTAGAAACTGAGAAAGGGAAAGTTTATGAGCAAAATGTGAGCGGAGAAGTTCTCTTAGGAACATTGGCATATGACCCTGAAACCGGAGCTTTTGAAATTAAATGGTACAAAGATGGCTCTTATTTAGGAGAGAATTCTTCACTACTGTGGGATACAAAAGGAGAAAACGATGGAATGCATCAGCTTGAGGTTAAAGTCAAAGATAAGGTTGGTAACTTAGCAACGAAAACCTTCAGTGTAAATGTTGACAATACTCCTCCAGTAATTTCAGATGTTTTTCCCTCAGATAGAGCAGTTATAAGGGATATAACAGAGTTGAATGTAACTGCTTTTGACTCCGGCACAGGAATTGGAGAAGTTGAATGGTTCTTAATTTCTGGAAATGAAAGAAGAAAGATTGGCTATGGTTTAAAGACAATATGGGGCACACTTGGTTTGAATGGCTCTCATATAATTCAGGTTGTTGCAACTGATAAGGTTGGGAATTCTATTGACAGAAACATTTCAGTAAAGATTAGAAACAGAGCAGATCTATTACCTTTAAAAATTTCAATTCAGCCAGAAGTGCCTAAGGCAGGAGAGGAAGTGAAAGTTAACTTAACATTGGTTAACTTAGGTTACACCGATGCCAGCAATGTAAAAGTTGAGTTATTGGCTGATGGAAATTCATATGAGAATAAGACTATTCCTCTCTTATCACAAATATCAAAAACAACATTAGAATTTAATTTGCTTGCTAGGTTGGGGAATCATAGCATTACTGCAAGAGTTGATCCAGATAACATAATTGATGAAAGTGATGAATGGAATAATGTGATTGAAAAGGAAATAGTTGTTAACTCAGAAAATAATGCAACTACTACACCAACAACAACGACAACCACAAGCACCACTACAACATTGCCAACATCAAACTGCGGAGATAAGAATTGGCCTGGGAGACCTATAAACATAGAGAATATGCAAAATTGCTATCTCACAGAAATTTACTCTAGATATAATTTGAACACTGTGAATTATCCAATTAGTGTCTTTCTTGAAGTTCCAAATTCAGCAGATTATGACCTATCTATTATGAGAAATTACAGTGAGAAACCCATATGCACTTCTTGGAGAGAGGGGTATGGTGTGAATGAAAGTTGTGTGATATCTATCCCAGGAACATACTACATTGAGGTTGCTTGGTGGGAAGGTAGTGGTGAATTTAAATTGTATGTTGGTAAAGATAATGACAAAGATGGTGACCCTGATTTTCATGATTTAGATGATGATAATGATGGAGTTTTGGATGTGAATGACAATTGTCCCTTTAATTACAATCCTGAGCAGAGGGATGGTAATAACAATGGTATAGGCAGTATATGTGATGCTGAAGAAATAAAAACTTTCACTATTCACTTGAATGAAGGCTGGAATTTGATCTCACTACCCTTAGAAGCATTTATCTTCATTGATGGTGGTTCTTCATTAACACCACAAAGTTGTGAGATAAATAAAGGGCAACTTAGTGGATTAAGAGCAACAGCATCATTAGAAATGCCAAATTTGCCAGAGAGTTATTTTGGGCATGCTGTCATTAATGGTACTTTAGCTCCAGATGGAACACAAATTACTGTTGAGGTTACTAATACTGGAGAAGTTGTTACTAACACAACAACTATATGCAGTGATGGAAGATATTCTATACAGATTCCTATAGTTGATACTAATGATCCCACAGATGGAGAAGCTATGCAAGGCGATGCATTAACTTGGAAGATAAATGGCATTCCTACAACAACACCTTCTCCAGGAGAAGATAAAGTTGAAGGTTGGAAGATGAATGAGCTGTTCACGATTAGCATTGGAGAAGTGCCATTATTGATTGCTTCTTGTAAGCCAAGTACAACTATGCCTAATGTTGATGAAGGTCAGAGTTTAGAGTTTGAAGCTATAGTCATTGGAGCAAAAGGAATTCTAAGCTATGTATGGACTTTAGATGGTGTTGTTGTGTCAACATCAAGTTATTATACATATTCGCCAGGTTATGATGATTCTGGTGTTAAAAATATTGTTTTAACTGTAAGTGATGGCCTTGCTGTTACCTCAAAAACATGGAAAGTTACAGTTAACAATGTTAATACTCCACCAATAATAGATCCCTTAATTCCAGATATAATCACAAATGAAAATATTCCTGTGACATTAAACTTATCTCCTTATGGAAGAGATAGAGAAAGCAGTAAAGAAAAATTAATCTGGGGAATTGAAAGAAATAGCAACGAAATATTCAATGCTTCTATTGAAAATAATAGCATTTTGATTATAACACCAAAACCAAATATTTTCGGAGAAAAATTCATAGTAGTTTCTTTATCAGATCCTGAAGGATTGAAAGATAGGCAAAAAGTGTTAGTTATGATAAAACAATTACCTCCAACTACGACAACTACTACTACCACGACAACTACAAGTACCACAACAACAAGCACTACAACCACTATCACTACAACGACCTCAACAACAACTATAAGTACAACAACTAGCACTATGACAAGTACGACTACGACTCCAACGACAACCACTCCGACAACTACGACAACTACTACTACCACGACAACTACAAGTACAATTACCACGACCACAACAACCACAGAGACAACCACAACAACAACTTTACCTTCAATGAAATGCTGGTCTGCTTACTCTTATCTAAAAAGAGAGGCTTCTCAAGTCAAGAAGTTTTGTAAATGTGCTCAAGGTTCTTATAGCTATAGAGGTTACAGTTATACCTCTGGTTGGAAAAATTCTCAATATTATTTAGACTCAGGAAACAATGAAAACTGGGCAACGGGAATAAGTTCTCAATATAAGCCAATATATCAAGTAAAATGTTCTGACAATAATATTTATCCTTTGAATAAAGATTATTATAAGATAATAGTGACTACAACAACACTAACAACAACCACTAGCACAACGACAAGCACTACAACTACTACTCCTACAATAACGACAACTAGCACAATCACTACTATAATAACATCCACCACTACAACAACCACTCTACCAAAATGCTGGTCTGCCTATCCCTATTTGCAAAGAAACAGTAATCAGATGAATAAATTCTGCAAATGTACTCAAGGAATTTATAGCTATAGAAGTTATAGTTATTCATCAGGAAGCAAAAATGCCCAATATTACTTAGATTCCGGGAATAATGAAAATTGGGCAACAAAAATAAGTTCCAATTATAAGCCAGTATATCAAGTTAAATGTTATGATAATCTATGGTATCAAGTGAATAAGGATTATTATAGGGGTTAAAAATGTCAACACTAAAATGCGATGTGTTGGTTGTTGGGGCTGGACCTGCTGGTGCAAGTGCTGCTTATTTCATTAAGGAGTTTGATAAGGATAACTTAATCACTGTAGAATTAGTGGAAAAATTAGATGAAGATAACTATTCTAAATATCATGATATGTGTGGAGAAGCAGTGAGTAAACATCTTCTTAATGAACTAACACCATTGGAACCTGGAGGTATTGTTGAAGAAATAAAACTAATAAAAGATTACTGGCCAGGTGATATTGAAATAGATACGAAAGTAGAAGGATATATCCTAAATAGAGCACAATTTCTTAGATCTATAGTAGAAGAGTTTAAAAAGAAGGGGGGAGAGTTTAAGAATAAAGTAGTAAAAGCAATAAATCAAAGTGATAAAAAAGTCAAAGTAAAATTTGAGGATGAAATTAGAGATTATGATTATGTTATAGCAGCAGATGGTGCTAATTCTTTAATCAGAAGTAATTTAGGAATTAAAGGAAAGGTTAGGTATTTTGTTCAGTATATCGTAGACAAAGAACCAGAGCATGGTACACTCATGTTCTATTATGATGAGAAATATGATGGGGATTATATGTGGATTTTTCCACATGGAGATAAAACTAAAGTTGGTTATCCACTCATAAAAGGCAGGATATTTAAACCAAAGGAAAAAATATTAGTGAAACAATCCCGTGCAATCGGTTATGGTGGCATAAATAAATACGTTCATGGAAGAATTTTATTAGTTGGTGATGCTGCATGTCAAACAAATGCTATCACAAAAGGAGGAATAAGACCTGGAATGCTCGCAGGTAAGTTAGCAGCAAAAGCAATTATAAATGAAAATCCATTACAGTATGAAAATGAATGGTTGAAAACAGATTTTTCTTCAAAAATTTTTATAGAAGCATTTGAGCAGTTGACTCAAATGAATAACGATGAATTAAGCAAACACATAAAACTATTTATAAAAGGGGCCTCATGGCTTACGCAGATAAAATGTTTGTTATTTTATAGAAAATATCTTAAGCTGTATAAAGCATATGATCTAAGCAATAAAGTAGGATGGTAAAATGAAAATAGATTGTGATGTTTTAGTTGTAGGGGCAGGCCCTGCTGGGTTATCAACAGCTATAGAAAGTGCTAAAAATGGATTAAAAACTATTATAATAGAAAAAAGTAGCGAGATCGGCTATCCTGTAAAAACTTCTGCAGCCACTTGGATGAGCGTAATCCAAGATTTTAAAATTTCTAAAGAAAGTATATGCCAAACAATGGATTCAATATATATTCACTCAATTTCTTCTAAAAAAGATGTTGAAGTTAGATGGAACCAAGATGTTTTATGTACTCTTCAATTTCATAAATTCTTACAGGAATTAACTTTTAGAGCAATTAGAAATGGTGCTAATTTAATATTACCTGCGACAGTTTCAGATGTTTTATTTGAAGATAGTAAAATAGTCGGAGTTGTTATTAACACTTTAAACAAAACAAGAAAAGTAAGAGCAAAGATAACTATCGATGCTTCAGGACCATCTGCAGTGATTGCAAAGAAACTTGGTAGGTTAGATTATAAAGGGCGTGAATTGGGAATAGGTATGGAGTACGAGATGAAAAATGTAAAACTAAAAAATCCTAAGAGGATGGAATTTTATGTAGGATATGATGTAGTTCCCGTAGGATATGGTTGGGTGTTTCCTACGGGATTAAACGAGGCAAGAGTAGGAATATGTACAATTATCAATAATCCAACAAGAGAGTACGAAAAATTCAAGAAAGAAACAGGTAAGGATATATACGATTGTTTTGATAAGTTACTAAATGAACATCCAATTGTTAGTAAGATAGTTAAAAAAGCACAGCCAATAGAATTCCATAGTGGTTCGTATCCGCTATGTGGGCAGATTAAAAAGCCTTATGCTAGTGGACTTTTAATTGTAGGTGATGCTGCAGCTCAGGCTAGTCCTTTATTAGGAGAAGGAATAAGATTTGCTATGATTTGTGGAAGATATGCTGCTAATATAGCAAGAAAAGCAATAAAAATGAATGATTATAGTGAGGATGCTCTCAGAGATTACCAAAGAAAATGTGAGGATTATTTAGGTAAAAAATTTGATTTATCTTTAGATTCATTAAAAATAGAAACTGATGAATATTGGGATAAGACAATTGAATACATAAAGCAAGTAAAGAGAGATGGCAATAAAGAATTGATTTTGAAATACCTTATGAATGAAATTGATGAAGACGATTATAGCACATTCTAAACCCAATAGCTGAACTGTGTCATTTATATAAAGTAGAAACATTAAAACTTTCATATACATGGCGGCATCCCTTCTCACTACTTCGCGTATCCTCTCCTCCTACATATACCAACAAAAAGGGTATATTTTTAAAGAAATGTTGAAGTTTTTCTTTAGTATAATACACGTAAAAACCTAGTGATTCCAACCTAGCAGCACATGAAAATATAAGAGCCATTTGATTGTTTTTATCTTTAAATTCATTTAGATTTTCATCAATAGATTCTAACATACTTCTACCTGAAGCGGACAATAAACTGAGTTCTGATTTTGTTATTCTATATCCACATCCTATATCATCTCCAATAACCATACCGATTACTTGCGGATGTAAGATACCATTTTTTTCAAAACCAAATGGTAAAAAAAATGTTCTTCTGAGTATAGTCTCATCATCAAAGAACCATATCCCCCAATCTAAAACTTTTACTAACTCAGGTACCGCAGGTTTATTGTTAATTTTGTGAATTATCCTATTGTTACTTCTAAAATGTGTAACATTAATTTTTTTACCTGTTTCTTTAAGTCCATACGTTGTATTGATATGAACATTAAGGTCTGTCTTTATTCCCAAAGCGACGATACCGTTGTTTATCACAGTTTTGCCAATAAATTGATAATTATTGCACATTTTATTATCATCTATACAATCTCCTCCAATAACTGTGTAATCCTTAGGTAACTCACTTAGTAGACTTTCATATATTTTGTCTTCATTTCCAAGTCCTCTTTGGAATAGAAATACAGAAAAATCTGCAACATATGCAGCCACCAAACTGAATACTCTATTTATCAGAGAATTATTAAATCTGAGAACTCTTTTCATTCCAGGTATATTGTAAATTGTAGATGCAGAAATGAGATGATAAACTATTCCGTTAGGATATGGAGAAGTTTGTAATCTTTTTGTAAGTTGTTTACCACATTCTTTACCAGCTTTTGTTGGATTTCTTTTTGTGTTATACCCAACCCCAACAGCCACATCCATATTTGGATATGAAACAGCTAAGCCAGCAGCACCATGAACAAAACAGTCTTCAGGGGTTATGAAACCAGCAACGGTTCCACCTATGAGAGGAGTCCCTTCTGGTAGAACTTCCCAAACGCCATTTAAAAATTCTTTAAAGCCGCCATATTTTTCATAATGAATTGTAGAAAACAAAAGAAAAAAATTTGGTTTCTTACCATCGAGTTTCTCAAGAGTATTTTCTGCAACTTCTCGACCTGCTTCTCTTGCATCCCATTTTTCAGATGAGCCAACTCCAGCTTTAAAGTCTCTGATTAACATTTTGACATTTTTATCTTTTTCCCTATTGAGTAAGTTTTTAATCTAAAGCTATACTGTTCAACTAAAAGATACATTGTATCAAAGAGCAAAAAAGCTATAAAATAAATCCAAGCAAAGAAGTTAAATAATGCCAAGAAAAAAACTGCAATTTTCATCATAAACCTATTCAAGAAAAATTTTTCACCAAGTTTATAAGTGAATTTTTTATTTTTTTCATTTTTTTGAGTAGTATGTTTGATCAATCTTTTTAACACTCTTCTATCTGCCCAGTCATTTCCTAGCTCATCTATTATACCAGCTAATATGAGAATTCCAAAAGGGAGCCATTCAATTTTTAATGTATCATGAAATATTATTGGGAGTAAAATAACAATTCCTGTGCCAATGTAGAAAGCAATGTTGTCAATCTTTCTTGTCAAAGCTAAGCCGATAAGCATTGCCATAAGTATGATTGCTGATGAAGAGTCAAAAATTATCAAAGAGGCCATTAATATTCCACAAGGGATAGCAACTAATTTTGCAATTTTCTTGTTAAAAACACCAACATCATAAGCTTGATCTATATACTTTAAACCTGCTCCTAAAAGGGCATAACCTAAAATTAAAATTAGTGGGTCTAACATTTTATATGCCATTAGCTGTTATATCTATTTGTGTGTTATTATTACATTGTAGAATTTAGTATAAAAAACTTAGCTACTGCTTGAAAAGAAAAAACGAAAATAAAATTTAGTTATTCTTTCATTCAGTCTTTCATTATCTTTATAATCTTTCTTCTAGCTTTTTCCATTGCTACCTCAAGCAAACCTTTATTTGCTAATGCTGGGATTATTGCGACTAAGGCTGTATCAGTTTCGGGAAGAACGAAAAACATTACCTCATATTCCTGAAGCCTAAAGTAAACTTCTCCCAATCCATAATTAGAATAATTTTCGATTATCCTGAAGAACTCATCGGTTGTTTTTTCTAAAGAATCCCAAATACTTCTCAGTTCAGATTCATGCTCTGGCTTAGTAAAAGGACCTATACCCTCACCTAAATGCTTTGCTGAAACTGCACAGGCGTATATATCCTCAAAGCGTAATAAATCTTCTTTCAAAATTTCTTTTATTTGTTCTTTTTTTGATTCCATTCCTATATGGAGTTAACACAAAACTATGTTTTTTTTAGTGGGCTATTTTTTCTTAAATCAATCATCTTTTAATTTCTTTGGCATTTAAGATTAGCTTCTGCTTGCTTAAAAGGAATCTTCCTTACTAATTTTGTTTTTTCTAAAAATAAAGAATCCACTAAAGAAATATGGCCTTCTTAGGCTTATTTTCTTCTTTCTCTATGATAACTATGCCTCTATCGGTAAATTCAAATTCTCTGCTTTTTATTGAGTGTTTTGTTGCTCGCATCTTTCTTATTTCAATTTTTCTTGAATCCAAAGCTTCATGTAATGTGAGAATGATAACGCCATCCATCAGATAGCTTTCAACACCATGAGTCGAAATTTCTTCTGAGCCACGAGAAATTTCAGAGACAAATAATGTAGTAAGTCCAGAATCTTTTAACATTTTGTTTAAGTTGAATAGAGTTTTTCTCATGTCATATTTTCCGCCTGAAGCAAAATCCATTGCTCCTAATGAATCAACAACTGCACGTTTTGCATTTATTTCTTGGGCTTTTGTTATAAGCATATCTGTAATGCTTCCAAAGTCATATGATACTTTGTCTTGATCTAAGAGCAACAATTTACCTTGTTTTTCATATTTTTCTAAATCCATACCATATTTGAGCATATCTCTTCTTAGCTCTTCTGGTGTTTGCTCCAAAGTTACCATTATTCCATTCTCGTTATAATCTTTAACTCCTGCATATAGAAATTGAACTGCGAATGTAGTTTTACCAGTTCCACAAGTTCCTGAAATTAGAATTGTTCTGCCACGGGGATAGCCTCCTTCAATTAATTCATCCAAGCCAGGAATTCCACTTGGACATCTTTCATTTAAATTTACCATTTTATTTTTAATTCAAAGTAAAAAAATATTGTCTATTAATTATTATCATTTAATTATTATCATTAGGAATATAAAAGCATTTCTCTTGAATTAAATCAAAGGCTTAATTATTTCTCTTTTTTAATTTTACTTATTTCATTTATTAGAGAGCGTTCATCTTCAGTGAGCTCACAAGAGCAAAGAACTTTTATTTCTTCATCACTGAGAAAAGATAGCAAAGTATCATTTTCATCTATATTTTTTCCAACTACTGCATTTTCTATAGCAACAGCAACTTTTTCGCCCTTGAGAGCTTCTTTAACTGGTTCTTTGTTTTTTTGTATTTCTTTTATTATCCCGACAATTTTTCCATCTTTCATAATTTTACAATTAGTAGTTAATTTTCCTGCAAGAATTTCAACTCCACAAATTGCAGGCTTACTCTGCCTAAAAATACAATTCGGAAGAATTTTTAATTTTACAGGTGATGTTATAGATGAAATTTTATCTTTTTTTTCATTTTCCTTTTCAGTTTTTACCCATTTTTCATAATCTTCCAAGAGTTTATAGATTATATTGTTTTGGAAAATTTTTATTTTTCTTTCAATAGCAAAATTTTCCGCTTCAGGTAAAACTTCTGAATTGAAAGCAAGCACAACTCCAAGATATTTATCTTGAATTTTTACTGTTAAAGCTTCAACAATATCCTGTTTTGAAACTTTGCCAAGAGTTGCCCTTCTTATTGGAATTCCCTCAGTATTTAGCATTTTTATAATTGCTTCCAATGAGCCAATTGTGTCTGCTCTTATAATAACTCCGATTTTTTCACTTTGAATTTCAACATCTTTAATTTCATTTTTAATTTTCTCAATTAATGAAGAATCACCAACATAAACAGGAGCACCTGGGAGAGCATCATTTATATTAGGAGCTACAATTTTCACTCCAGATGCTGCGTATACTTCATCAACTGATTGAAATTTTTTTCTTGGATCACGCATCTCATCTAATGGAGCAGGTTTTAGCAATGCTTTGACTTTTGTTATTATTGGCTTCTTTGCACCAACAACAATTTGATCTCCCATTCTAATAACTCCGTCATAAAGAATTACATCCATTGTTATGCCTAACCCTTTCGTTTCCTTTATTTCAAGAATTGTACCTTTACCCGGAGAATTTATTTCTATTGTTAATTCATTTAGCAGATATTGCTGTGCTAATCCAAGTAGAATCATCAAAAGTTCTGGGATACCTTCGCCTGTCTTTGCAGATATTGGCACAATTGCAAGTTGTTTTGAGAAATCTGAAATTCTCGAAAATAACTCAGGATTAAAGCCATACTCAGAAATTTGGGAAACAAGAGAATAAAATTTTTTATTAAATTCCTCTTGCACATGTGGCATTTGGTCTTCAAGCTTTTTATTTTTGATCCATCCAGGAATTAAATCAATTTTATTTGCAGCAACAACAAATGGAGTTTTATATTCCTTCAAAATTTTTATTGCTTCAATTGACTGCGGCATTAAGCCTTCGTTAATGTCAACAACAAGAATTACGAGATCAGCAACTGAACCGCCTCTTTTTCTTAATGTAGTGAATGCTTGATGCCCAGGTGTGTCAATAAAGAGAAATCCTCTAATCTTAATTTTTAGCTTTAATTTTTCAAGCAAATTTCCACAAATTTTTTCAATTATGTAAAATGGAACTTCTGTTGCACCAATATGCTGTGTTATACCACCTGCTTCTCTTGATGCTACTACAGAACCACGAATATAATCTAAGAGAGTTGTCTTGCCATGATCTACATGCCCAAGAACAGAAATTATCGGCTCACGAATTTTTTTTATATCTCCCGACATCTTTGTATGATAAAAATTGAACTTCAAAGAATAAGAGCGGGAATTAGTTAATTGGGTTATAAGGAGTGTTAACCAAGGATGGATAAAAATTTATCTTGAATCCTAAACATGTTGTTTTAATAGAACAAATGCCGATTTTGTGTATACAGGTTAACATTTCCAGATTTAAAAATTTAATGGGCTTTTTAAATTTGTAAATAATATATTTATATTTCTTTTGGAGGTGGTTGGATGCAAAGCCAAGTAAATTTACTTCCTGAGGAGATGCCTGATAAGTGGTATAATATAGTGCCTGATTTAGCTAAATATCTTGAACCCTTGCCTAAACCAAAAGGTGATGAACAACTAAAAAATTTGCCAAATATGATGATTCCTAAGTGCTTAGAGCAAGAATTCTTAGATGAAAGTTGGGTAAAAATTCCAAAGGAACTTTTAGAAATTTATGCTAAAGCTGGTAGACCAAGACCTCTGTTTAGAGCAATAAATTTAGAGAAGAAGTTAAAAACTCCTGCAAAACTTTTTTATAAGTCAGAATTTTTCAGCCCAACTGGAAGTCATAAAGTTAATACTGCGTTAGCACAAGCCTATTATGCAAAAGAGCAGGGATTTAAAAGACTTACGACTGAAACTGGTGCAGGTCAATGGGGGACTGCATTAGCATATGCCTGCGCATTAAATGATTTAGGGTGTACAATTTATTGGGTTAGAGCAGTTCATGACTGGAAACATGAAAGAAGAGCATTTATGAAAATGTTAGGAGCAGAAGTTTATGCCTCTCCAAGTAATAAAACAAATTCAGGTAAGGTACTCTATGAGAAAAATCCAAAACATCCTGGTTCTTTGGCAATTGCAATTTCTGAAGGTTTAGAAGATTCAAGAAATGATCCTGATGCTGCATATGCATTAGGTTCTGTGCTAAATCATGTTTTAATGCATCAAACAATTATTGGCTTAGAAACAAAAAAACAATTTGAAAAAATTGATGTTTATCCAGATATTATGATCTCTTGTCTTGGAGGAGGTAGTAATTTTGGTGGTTTTACATTACCATTTATTGCTGATGTTTTAGCAAAGAAAAAAGAAATAAAGTTTATTGCAGCACAAAGTCAGGCTGCACCTAATTTACAAGGTGAATACAAGTACAACTTTGCAGATTATGCTGAAATAACACCACAACTCAAGATGTATACTCTTGGTCATAAATCTGACTTCAAACCAATAAAGGGTGATGGATTAAGATATCATGGATGTTCACCGATCATAAGCTTGCTTAGATATCATAAGATTATAGATACGATTGCTTATCCTGTTGATGAGAAATATGTATTTGAAAGAGCTTTGCAATTTATACAAGCAGAAGGTTGGCTTCCAGCACCAGAATCGGCATATAGTATAGCTTGTGCAATAGATGAAGCCATAAAATGCAAAAAAACAGGTGAAGAGAAAGTTATAGCATTTAACATTTCAGGTCATGGATTTTTAGATATAAATGGTTATAGAGAAGTGTTAAATTTTTAGATAGTAAAAAATGAAGATATGGCTTCAATAAAAAAAATTTTAGCTTATGTCACGCCAGATAAGAATGCAGGATTCTTTGATTTAGTTGTTGCATATGATAGCGAAGTTGATGCAATTGCGACTTATACTGAGATATCTCCATTTGAGATGAAGGAAGTTATATATGGAGCAGTCTTTACAAGAGCTCCAAAAGATTTGAGGAATACTGCAATTTTTATTGGTGGTAGTGATTTCTGGAAGTGTTATGAATTATTGAAAACTTCTATTAAAATTTTTGAAAATTTGCCTAAGGATCTTAGAGTTTCTGTTGCATTTGATCCTGATGGGGCATGCACAACAGCTGCTGCATGTGTAATAAAGATAAAAAGTTCAATTGAAATTTCTGGAAAAAATTCAGTTATTTTAGCTGGTACAGGACCAGTAGGACAAAGCACTGCAATCTTTCTTGCAAAGGAAAATTCAAATGTTGTGATAACATCAAGAAAATTTGAAAGAGCGAAAGAAATTACAGAAAAATTAAATAGAGAATATAAAATTTCTATATCACCCTTGCAAGCAAGTAATGAAAAAGAAACTGAAAGAGTAATTTCAAATGCTGACATAGTTATTTCTACTGGACCAGAAGGGGTAAGAACTCTAAGAAAAGAATTATGGATGAAGTTTCCTGAGCTGAAAATTCTCGCAGATGTAAATGCAGTTCCTCCGTTGGGGATAGAAGGTGTTCAAGCAAATGACAACTCAACAGAGAGAGATGGTAAAATTTGCTTTGGTGCATTTTCCATAGGTAATTTAAAGATGAAAATTCACTCAAAACTAATGAAAATTATTTTTGAGGAAAAAGATATTTATGACGCTGAGAAAATTTATGAAATTGCAAAAAGTTTCACATAGACTGAGAAAGAACAAAAAACTGTTGCTTTTTTGTTTAATTTCATTTCTTTGCGGAATTTTTTTTAGTTATTCAGTGATAACACTTTTTTCTTCCAAGGAAATTGAAGTTAAGGCAATTCCAAATAGAGCATATTTTCCTTATGTTCATGAGAAATTTCAAAATGCAAAAAATTTTATTCATATTGTAATGTTTCAAATTTCATATTATGAGGGTTATAATGAAAGTGCGATTTCAACACTTTTACAAGATTTAATTAATGCAAAGAAGAGAGGTGTTGATGTAAAACTAATACTTGAATCTGGCGATGATTTTCTTGGAGAAGATTTTTTTGAAAAACAAAAGAATGCATGTAGCTTCTTGCAAAATTTTGGAATACAAGTTAAATTTGATCCTGAAGATAAAACAACACATGCTAAATTAATTTTAGTTGATAACACTGCTATAATTGGCTCAACAAATTGGAATTACTATGCCTTAGAGCAAAACAATGAGGCCTCAGCTGCAATAGTTTCAGAAATTTTTACTGCTGCATATGAACAATATTTCTGGAATTTATGGAGAAATTCAAAGGAAGTTAATTGCAGTAGTATAAAAAAAATTGAAACTAATTTAACAATTTCTGAAATTCTTAGCAATAAGGAAATTTATGATGGTAAGAAAGTTAGAGTTTCTGGAAAAGTCTATGGAGTGAAAAAGAAGATTTCAAAATTTGGAAATGAGTACACAACTTTCACTTTAGTTGATGACTCAAATAGAATTAATATATTTATTTCTGGACATCCTGAAATTTCTGAAAATGTAATTGCAACAGTTTATGGAACTTATAGAAAGGAAAAAGTTGTCTTCGGGTACAAGTATTATAATGAGATTGAAGCTGAAGAGATTTTGAAAAATTAACAGAATTTTTAAATTATGGGATATTCTCCGGATTCCAGCAAACACGAAAATTCTCGTTGAATGAATCTAATTTTTCCATATCTCCCTTAGAAATTTCAAAATCAAAAACCTGTGAGTTTTCATAGATGTGTTCTTTTTTTGAAGATTTTGGAATAACAACTAAGGAATGCTGTAAAGCCCATCTTATCAAAATTTGTGCTGGTGTTTTTCCATATTTTTCTGCAATTTCTAATAATTTAGGATCATTTAACTTTTTACCACGAGTTAAAGGTGAGTAAGCTTCAACTTGAATTTTGTTAGAATTGCAAAATTCTAAAAGTTCTTTTTGATAAAGAAAAGGGCTGAATTCAACTTGATTTATTGCTGGAATAATTTCTGCAATTTCTAAAAGTTCGCTTAAGTGTTTTATTGTGTAGTTACTAACACCAATAGCCCTGCATTTGCCATCCATATATACTTTTTCAATTGCCCTCCAAGTTTCCTCTCTCAAACTTTTCTTTTCTGCTGGCCAATGAACTAAGTAGAGGTCAATATAAGATAAATTTAAAATTTTTAAACTTTTTTCAAAAGCCTTTAAAGTTTTTTCATATCCTTGATCAGAGTTCCATAGCTTTGTTGTAACAAAAATTTTATCTCTTGAAATTTTTGATTTTTTTATTGCTATACCAACATCGCTTTCATTCCCATATATTGAAGCTGTATCAATAAGTCTATAGCCAAACTCCAATGCCCACAATACCGCATTCTGAGTTTCCTTTCCAGAATTGAGAAGCCATGTTCCTAAGCCTAAATATGGAATCTCCACGCCATTATTTAACTTTACTTTTGAATTTATGTTCATCTTTTTATTTATCTCAAATTTTATTTATCTCAAATATAAATAATTATCTAATTTTAAAATATGGTAACAAAAGCATCAGCTCCAGGGAAAGTAATATTGCTTGGAGAACATGCAGCAGTTTATGGAAATCCTGTTTTAGTTGCGGCAATAAACTTAAGAACTTATGTCATTGCTGAGAAAAATTCTACGGGTGAAATTTCTATAGAAAGCAGAGAACTTAAATTTAAGGAGAAATTTCCGTTAAGTAAAATCCATGAAATGAAAAAAAGAAGGGAGTTATCACTGACAATTGAAGCAGTCGAGAGAGTTCACGAATTTACAAATGAAAAACTTTGTGGTTGGAATATAGCAATAAATTCGGAAATTCCTGTTGCTTCAGGACTTGGAAGTTCTGCGTCTTTAGCTTCAGCACTTGTCTTAGCAATCTCAAAAGATCTTGGAGTAAATTTAAAAAAAAGGGAAATTGCAAATTTGGCATGGCAAATAGAGAATATAATTCATAAAAAGTCATCAGGAGTTGATCCATTTGCAGTAACATTTGGTGGGATTATGCTCTACAGATCTGGAAAATTTACAAGAGTGAAAGTTAAAAAATATCCTGAGATAACTATTGGCGATACTGGAATTAGCTCAGACACTGGCACTGTTGTTTTGGAGGTTATGAAACTTAAGGAAAAATTTCCAAAATTTTTTAATTTCTATCTGAGAGCAAGTAAAGAAATTGTTATCTCTGGAAGAAAATTTTTAGAAAAAGGAGATATGGAAAATTTTGGGAAGTTGATGAATATAAATCATGGCTTACTCTCTGCTATTGGGGTATCTCATCCAAAACTTGAAGAACTCGTTTGGGCTGCAAGAAAAAATTCCCTTGGAGCTAAAATTTGTGGCGCAGGAAAAGGAGGTATAATTATCGCTTTAGGCAATGTTAGTAAAGAAATTGAAGAAGCTAAAGGCAAAGTAATAAAAACTGAAATTTCAGATGAAGGGGTAAGAGTTGAATTTATTTAGATGTTGAATTTATTTAGATAATTTAATATAATTAATGGATAAAAATGAAAACTACAATAAGTTTGATAAAGGCAGATATTGGTAGTATTGGTGGGCATGTAAAGGTCCATGAGAAGATCATGGATATAGCTAAGGAAAAACTTAAAAAAGAACATGGAAAGTTATTAATTGATTCCTATGTTACAAGATGTGGTGATGATTTAGAACTTATAATGACGCATAAAGAAGGAGTTGATTCAAAAAAAATTCATAAACTTGCATGGGAAACTTTTGAAGAAAGTGCTGAAATTGCAAAGAAATTAGGCTTATATGGTGCGGGTCAGGATTTATTAGCTGAGGCATTCTCTGGAAATGTTCGTGGTTTAGGCCCAGGAATTGCTGAAATGGAAATTGAAGAACGGCCAGCTGAAGTTGTGATAGCATTTATGGCAGATAAAACTGAGGCATCAGCATTTAATTTGCCTTTGTTTGAAATGTTTGCAAATCCATTTAATACAGCTGGCTTAGTTTTAGACCCTAAACTACATGACGGTTTCAAATTTGAAGTGCATGATGTAAAAGGCTCAAGAAAAATTTTCTTTGATACTCCTGAAGAAAGCTATGATCTTTTAGCTTTAATAGGCTTAACAGATATATACGCTATAAAAAGAGTCTATAAAAAATCTGGAGAAATCGCAGCAGTTGCATCAACTGAGAAGGTAAATTTAATTGCTGGTAGATATGTTGGCAAAGATGATCCATGCATGTTAGTAAGATCTCAATCTGGATATCCAGCAACTGGTGAAGTAGTAGAGCCATTCTCAAAGCCATTTTTAATTGCTGGATGGATGCGAGGTTCACATAGAGGGCCATTAATGCCTGTTAGTGAGAAAGATGCGAATCCAACAAGATTTGATGGGCCGCCTAGGATAGTTGGTTTAGCATTTTCAATGAAAAATGGAAAATTAGCTGGCCCAGTTGATCTCTTCTCAGATGTTTCATTTGACTTAGCAAGAAAACAAGCAAATGAGTTAGCTTACTATATGCGAAGGCATGGGCCTTTCCAACCACATTTACTGCCACCTGGGGAGATGGAGTACACAACTCTTCCAGAAGTAATGAAAAAATTAGAAAGCAGATTTCAAAAAATCTAAGTTGAGATGAATATCTTAGCTAAGGAAAAAATTTTCATATTTCTCTTTTTTATTTTAATTTTTTCTTGTTGTATAGAAAATTTTCAAAAGAAAGAGGAAACGACAATTACTACACTACAAGAGACAACCTCAACTTATGAGACAGTAGAATTTACGACAACAATTACAACAACTACCATTGTAACAAAATCAAAACTGAAAGTTCATTTCATTGATGTTGGCGAAGGCGATGCTATTCTTCTTGAGAAAGATGGTTTATATGCATTAATTGACTGTGGTAGCAATTACAGAAAAATTTATTATTATCTCTACAAGAGGAACATCTCAACATTAGAATTTCTTATTGTAACAAATTTTAGGGATGAACATCTTGGAGCTTGTGATACTGTTTTGAAAAATTTTAATGTAAAGAAAATTTTTGAAAATGGACAAATTTATTATACTGAAACATACAAGAAGTATGCATCAGAAATTAAAGCTAAAAATATTTCAACTGGAATTTTAAGTAAAGATAACTCTTTGAAATTTTCAGATGCAAAAATTGAAGTTCTTTGGCCAAAAGTCGCAAGGCCATATGCAGAGATGATAAAAAATTCTATAGTATTGCGCTTAGGTTTTGGAGATGCGCACTTTATGCTTATGAGTGATTGTAATTTTGAGTGCGAGGCGCAGCTTCAAGGAAATTTAAGTGCGGAAATTTTAAAAGTTGCTTTTTCAGGGGATAAAACAGCAACATCATTACAATTTTTGAATAAAGTAAATCCTAAGATTGCAATTATCTCAGTTGGAAAAGACAATATCTATGGGCATCCTTCACTTAAGACACTTAAAATTTTAGAGAAAATAGAAGTTCATAGAACAGACAATGAAGGTACTATTATCGTTGAGACTGATGGCATAGACTTTAATATTTTAACAGAAAGAATGCTAAAGTATTAAGTAGAAAGATGAAAATTTTAAATTTATTTGTTGTGTTAACTACGGTCATTATTACTTCAATTTTTTTAGGATGTATTAACAATATTCCTGTGAGCACAACAACTACATTGACAACAGAAGCAAGGATAACAACAATAATCACAACGACAGAGATGCGGTATACAACACCTGAAATTCTTACAACATTTACAACAACCACAATAAAATGCAATGATAGTTGTGTTATTTATGGCTTTCCTACAGGATTTTGCCTTGATGAATGTAGTGAAAACTTTGTATATATTGGTAATGAAGGCTGTTTTGAGCAAAAATGTTGTTGCCTTAATTTTGAATTCGAAGAAACAACTACAACATCTACAACACTAGGATGTAATGCAAAATGCTGCACTAACTCTGATTGTGGTGTTAGAGAGGTAACACATAATTATACCTGCGATGCCAATCTTATCTATAGTGTTTATACTGATCCAGTTTGTAAGTATCCAGGAACTCCGTCAGCCCAATGCATTAGAATAGCAAAAAGAGAACTATTGAAGAGATGCGATATTGAAAAGGAAAATTGTGTTGAAGGTGAACCTTATTGTGCTTTTGTTTTTTGGGGAGAGTATAA
The DNA here is from genome assembly GCA_038891095.1 of Candidatus Altarchaeota archaeon. Classification (GTDB taxonomy): domain Archaea; phylum Altiarchaeota; class Altiarchaeia; order IMC4; family QMZM01; genus JAWAEV01. The sequence goes on along the minus strand of JAWAEV010000004.1, from coordinate 33,641 downwards.
AATTTTAGAAAAACCACCAAAAGATTCACAAATTTTTCCAATATCAAATACTGTATTTTCAGGTTATGATATCTATTCCTTTAAGATAAAATATGTCATCTCTAAAAGTAAAAAGCCTGATGGCCTTTGCCTCTATGTTCGCTCACCTGATGGAATTGAGAGGAAGATTTATCTTACTGACAAATACGGTCAATGGATTGATGAAAACACAAGAATTGGAATAAGTAGAATATTCATTTATGGCTCAACAATTTCAGCAGAGATGTGGGGGATGAAACAAGAAAGAATTTAATATGTTTTATAAATGAAAGTGAATTATAAAATAAAGTGGAATATTTAAGCATTGCATTGATAGCAATATTAGGAATTGCAATTGTAGAAGCTATCTATATAATAATAAAAACCCAAAAGAGGAAGATTTTTGAGTCAGAGCATAAGCCAGAGGAGGTTTTCTTAAAAATTGAATTGGTTGATGCAATTCGTTTTGGCTTTGGATTTATGCTTGGAGCATTGATATTTTTACTCATACTTTTAATGATAGCCTATGCTATGAATTTTCTAAGAATCCCATTACCAAAATTACCTTTTTAATGGAAAAAATGAAATGTCTTCTTGATGCAGATTATGTTACTGTTAATGAAAAGGCAGTTGTCAGGCTTTTCTATAAAACTGAGAAAGGTAGAGAAATTGAAGAAGTTAAAAATTTTGAGCCATATTTTTACGCAATTCCAAAGGAGGGAAAAACCTCAGAGCTTTTTGAAGAAGTTAAAAAATTACCAAATGTTGTAAAAGTTGAGAAAAAGAGGATGATAGACCTATGTAATGAAATAGAAGTTCTCTCTATAACAGTAAAACAGCCAAAAAATGTGCCTGAATTAAGAGAGATTATAAAAAATTCTGAAAATTGCAAAGAGATAAGAGAAGCAGATATACCCTTCTCTGAAAGATATATAATAAATTCTGAGCTAATTCCAATGGAAAATGCTGAGAAAATAAATTTAAGAATTGCAGCATTTGATTTGGAAGTTTATAACCCAAAAGGTGAACCACATTCTGATAGAGACCCGATACTTATGATAAGCTATGCTGATAATTTGGGCATGAAAAAAGTTTTCACTTATAGGCATAACTCAGAACTAGAATTTGTTGAAACTCTGAAGGATGAAGCAGAAGTAATAAAAAAATTTATAGAGATGGTAAAGAAGCAGGAGATTGACATTATTATTAGCTATAATGGTGATAACTTTGATTTTCCATATCTAAAAGAGAGAGCAGGAAAATATAAAATTCAATTAGATTTAGGGATTGACAACAGTGAAGTAAAATTAGAACGTCGTGGGATGAATCTTGGAGCGAGAGTTAAAGGCAGGCCACATATTGATCTCTTTCCAATTTGCAGACAAATTTTTAATCTTTCTCGCTACACACTTGAGGATGTTTATCTTGAAATTTTTGGTGAAGAAAAAATAGATATACAAACAGGTGAAATGCACAGATTTTGGGACTCGAACAATAAAGAATTTATAAAAAAAATTTTTGAGTATTCAATGAGTGATGCTATCTCAACATTAAAAATAGCTTTAGTTGTGCTTCCTTTACAATATGAACTTTCAAGAATAACTCGCGACCTAATATATGAATCATCTCGCTCAAGTGCTAGCCAAAGAGTTGAAGCTTTGTTAATAAGAAGAGCATTTGAAAAGAACATTCTCGTGCCTAATAAACCACCTGACAGAGTTGCAGAAGAGAGACAGAGAAGCTCATATGTTGGAGCATATGTTGTCGAGCCAAAAAAAGGAATTCACAACTCAATAGTTCTTTTTGATTTTCGCTCATTATATCCAAGTATCATTATTTCCTATAACATAGATCCCTCAACATTAGATTGTAATTGTTGTATTGGTAAAGAAAAACAGGGGGAGTATCATTTTTGTAAAAATAAAAAGGGATTCATACCTGAAATTTTAAGAGAATTAATAGACAGAAGAATTGAAGTTAAAAGAAAGTTAAAGGAAGAAATTGATATTGAAAGAAAAAAATTTCTAAATGTTGAACAGCAAGCATTGAAAATTTTAGCAAATTCAATGTATGGCTATTATGCTTTTGCCCGTGCAAGATGGTACTCAAAAGAATGTGCAGAAATAATTGCTGCTCTTGGTAGGGAATATATCCATAGAACGATAAATGAGGCTAAAAAATTTGGTTTCGATGTTCTTTATGGTGATACTGATTCAGTTTACTTAACAAAGCATTCTGAGAAAGAAAAAGAGAAAATTTTGAATGATGCATTTACATTTCTAAAAAAAATTAATTCTGAATTACCAGAAGCAATGGAGTTAGAATTTGATGGTTTTTATCCAAGAGGAATTTTCATAACAAAAAAAAGATATGCTTTGATAGACGAAAAAGGAAATTTAATTGTCAAAGGGCTTGAAACAAGAAGGCGCGATTGGGCAAATGTCGCGAAAGAGACACAAAATAAAGTGCTTATGGCTTTACTGAAGGATAATGACCCTAAGAAAGCTGCAGAAATTGTCAAAGAAACAGTCAAAAGGATAAAAGATGGAAAAATTTCTCTTAAGGACCTTGCAATAAATACACAGATAACAAGAAATATGGCTGAATATGTGCAAGATGGCCCACATATAGTTGCAGCAAAGAAAGCAATGAAACAAGGTTTTGAATTTAGGCAAGGAGATATTATAACATATATTATAACAAAAAAAGGCTCTTCAATTTCAGATAAGGCTAAGATAATTGACTTCGTCGAAGAAGGAGATTATGATGCTGACTATTACATAAACAACCAAGTTCTACCAGCAGTTTTCAGAATTTTGGAGTCTTTAGGTTATAGTGAAGATGAACTTAAGGGTTTGGGAAAACAAATAACTCTTGGCTCTTTTTGATTTTATTGATTAAACAGGTGTTTACTCTGAAATTACAAACCTCCGCAACTCATCTGCTTTTTTGAATGAATTTTCAACTATCTCAAAAATTTCCCTTTCAGTAAAACTTCCAAAATTTCCTTTTTGCATTGCGTTTATTGTATCAGTTGTTGTAACTGTTAACCTTGAATCCATTGCATATTCTTCGTCAAGATTTGGGTCAAAAACAAATGCATTTGAAATCTTTGCTGTTGTGCATGGAATTGGAATTTCCCTTAAAGGTAATTTTCCTTGGAATTCGCCTCTTACAATTTTGTCATCCTCATATTTTGGAATTTTTGTGTTTAGCAATGCTGAAATTGCCGCTATTCCTGAAGCATCAATTAAATTTCCCATATAGTCAAGAACATGAATGTCAACAAATATGATCCATACTTTTCCTTCCTCAATAAACATTTTATCAAGTTCGATTGCTTTTGCTTCTCTAATGCCACGATCAACAACTCTCGCAATCTCAATTGAGATGTCATCCGGTGGCCCTAACTCAAATTTTGATGATGCAACAGGCCTAAGTTCTGCGCTAACTGTAAGAACGCCCTCCCCAGGAGCATCAGGATAAGGCTCGCCGACATCCATCGAAACGCCAACTAAAACTTTTGTATTACCTAAGTTCACTAGTGCAGAACCACAGCATTTTTCTGAAACATAGCCCTTTATGATTTCTAACTTCCTGTATTCATCAAATTTTCTACCATCAATTCTTTTTCCTTGAGAAATTAAATTTCTTATATAGTCCCTTTTCAAATAAGCTTCAACTTCCATTTTGATTAGATAAATTTTTCATTAAAGTTTCCTTTTGCATTTCATAAATTTTCATTGCTCCATCAGTTGCAAGCCTTAGAGCTTTTTGAAATTCCTCCTTTGTTAATTTTCCATCCATTTGCAAAAGCACATATTCTTTTTTTCTTGGGATTATTGCAATTGGTAAGTCGCTCTCACCATAATTATCCTCCTCTTTGCAAAGATCAAGGACAATCTCATTTTCAATTTTTCCTGCTGCGCATGCACTAATTAAATCTCTCATTGGAATTCCTGCATCTGCTAAAGCTAATGATGCTGCAACTATGCCTGCACACCTTGTACCTGCATCAGCTTGTAAAATCTCTATAAAAACATCTATAACAGTATCTGGAAATCTCTCCAACAGAATAACTGATGAAAATGCTTCTGTTGTGACTTTTGAAATTTCAATGCTTCTCCTATCAGGCCCAGGTTTTTTTCTTTCATCTACTGAAAATGGAGCTAAGTTATAAACGCACCTAAGCAACGCCCTTGTTGGATCTCTCAGAAATTTTGGATGTAACTCTCTTGGACCATGGACACCGGCAATAACTTTATTTTTACCCCATTCAACATAAGCAGAGCCAGTGGCATTTTTCAAAACACCAACAGACATCTTTATCTGCCTCAATTCATCAAATTTTCTACCATCAATTCTCCTACCATCAACAATTAATTTTATATTCTCTTTCATTTTTCCATAGCTGAAATTTCTTTATCTAAAAATTTTTCAATTCTATCAGTCAAGCCTTGAGTTAGAGCTTCTTCTACAATTTTTTCTATAACCCTAACTGCAAGTTCTTCATTTTTACCTTTTATCCATACCCTACCATTCTGGCCAACGATAATATTACATTTTGTTTTTTCTCTAAGCAAAGAGAGCATTGATTTTTTTCTGCCTATGATCCTCGGAACTCTTTTTGGATTCACCTCGAGCACTCTTGCAACTTCAAGTTTCCATGGCTTTATTGCTTGTGAGAAATTTATCTCATTTACACTTAAGATTTTCACACTAAGTAGATCGCCAACTTTAAATTTTTCTTCTTGTTCTCTTCTGATTAATTTTCTATTTTCATGAAATTCTTCCTTTAGGAGGATGCATTCATATGGAGAATTTATATCCAACTCAAAGCATGTTGAGTGCTCTCTTTTGATAATAGCAAGGACGACATCATCTGGCTTTGGGATATAAACACCGGAAGAGGGTATAACATTTACTATATTGTTACCTCTACTACCTTCAAATTTAGCTAACCCAACTACAGATGAGATGATAGCATTATCTTCAAAATAACAATTTAAGTTACACTCTGTATTTCCTGCTTCAGAAATTTTTTGTCCTGGTATTACAAAAGTTCTATCATTTTCTAACATCTTCTTTTTCAAGAATTTTTATTTTTACTTCACCATGAGTTAAACTATTTAATGACGAATAGAATTCATCTTGTAGCCCAGCAGGGAGTTCAACTAAGCATAAGTAATCTTGAGCTGACCATTCTTCTTTTTGTATTTCTGATATCTCCCTTAATTTTTTATAGCAGCTATTGTAATATTGCACAGGAATTTTTACTGCTAATTTTATGGTTTCAAATTTTATAGGCAACAAAGGCCGAATCGCTCTGACAACATCTTCAACCTGCTCTTCTGCACTTTTTCTAAAATCAATTGAAACTTTTGCTTCTTCCATTGCAATTTCTATTCTCTTTGGTGGATGCGGTAATTTTGTTTTCGGATCAATTGCATTTCTTGCAATTATGTTAATTATCTGTCTTCTCTTTTCCTCTAAAATTTTCCTTCTTTGTTCTGTTGTTAGAGAAAATTCTCCCTTTTTTATAATTATATCAGCAATTTTAAGAATATCATCTGTTCCAAATACCTGTTTCATTCGTTCAAGAGACGCTTTATCTCCTGTTTTTGCATCCTTAAAAATTTCAGGAATGGCAAGAATTCTCTCTATGTTTATGTTCTTTCCAGAACGATAATCAAATGCTAAATCAGGGTCAACCAAAACTTCAAAATTTTCCCCAGAAATTTTTAATTTTATAACACTTGCTTTATTTATATCAACCATCTTATTTTTTTAACTCACTAGAAAAATAAAATTTTAGGATATGGTGATTCTGACCTTTCTATAATTTCGGTAAAAATGAGCTACTTTTTCTTTTCTTTTTCTAATTCCTTTGAAAGTCTTGAAAAAACATCTGAAATTTCATCAATACTTACATAAGAATATGGTTTGTCTCTTTCTATTGTTATCATCTCTATGTTTTCTTTTTTCAATTTTTCAGTAGAAACAGCATTCAGTCCTCGTATAGCTAATTCTATTGCTTCTTTCCTAGAAAGGCCTTGTTGATAGTATTTCTCAAAAATTTTTTCAACTTCTGTTTTACCAATACCGATTGCAGTTGCAAAATATTCAGTAAATGCTCCACTTGGATCAGTTTCAAATAGATGAGGCTCCTCATTTAAACCAGCAATTAGAAGTGCTGCTCCAAAAGGTCTTGCACCACCATACTGTGTATACAATTGTTTTGTATTACATATTTCTCTAGTGAGACTTAAAACTGTTACAGGCTCATTATAGATAAGCCTATTTCTTTGTGCAATTAAGCGAGCATCCTCAACTAAGCGCCGAGCATCTGCAACTAATCCTGATGTGGAAATTGCAATATGCTCATCTACCTTAAAAATTTTTTCTATAGAATCAGGAATTATAAGCTTCGAAGAAATTGATTTATCCACTGCTAAGAGAACGCCATTTTTATATGTAATACCACAAGCTGTTGTGCCTCTTTTCACAGCCTCTCTTGCATATTCAACCTGAAAAAGTCTTCCATCTGGGCTAAAAACTGTTATTGCTCTATCATATGCTGCTGGACCTATCGGATACATAATTCCACCTTTAAATTTACTTAAATTTTATATATTTGATAATATTTGATTTATAATTTAAATAGTAGATTTATTAGCGTACTCTAACAGCAACTCCTCTTTTGAATGTTTTTGCTTCAATTGGCGAAAGTAATAATGTACCTGTCCTAAGTAGATTATCCTTTTTATCAACAATTAAAACTTCATCACCTGCTCTTAAATTTTTGTCAATATCTAAAACAAATTTTGCAAAAACGCTTTTGCCTTGTTTTACAAATTGAACTGCATCATCATGAATTACAACTCTCAAATTTGGGTATGGAAATTTTTCATGCAATTTTTCTGCTAAAAATTTATGTGGAATTATAAAGTGATCTGATGCTCTTATAGATGCAATCATCTCTCTACCATAATAAATCGCTCTCGCTCTAAGAGTTTTTCTTGATTTTTTCACATGAAATTTTTCCGGTAGTGTATTTTCAGCATTTATGCCAAATTGGTAGTTCATTATCTGTCTTATTTTTTGTATTTCATCAATTTTAATTTTCTCTTCTTTTGGCATTAGCGAATTGAAAGGGTAAATTTCAAGAATTTCAATTGGCACTCTTCCAAATGGCTTAAGCTCTATAGAATTTTTTGAATTAATTCTCTTTATCCTCTCCTTAGCATTTACAATTTCAGTTCTATTTTTTGATTCATTACTAAGAAAATAAAAACCTTGTTTCTTTGTTATCATATCTAACTTTGCTAAAAATTTCTTATGTCTTTGAATTTCTTTTAAGCAAAGAAAAAGTTCTGGATGTGCTCTTGCTCTAATTTCCAAAAATTCCCACAAGGCCTGCTCTTTTATTGCTTGTTTTATTTTTTTTATTTCTTCAAGAGTAACATAGAGGTTATGCTTTGCAAGTTCTATCTCTCTTTTGTTTTTTTCCATCTCTCTAATTTCTTTTGCATTGAAATTTTCACAAACTTTACATGAACATGGTAAATACTCTAACGAAGAAATTTTTTTTGTTCCTTCGGATGTTAAGTAGCGATCATCCTGAGCAAAAAGAGCATATGCTGCAGAATCTAAAAGATCACAACCAAGAGCAACTGCAAAAGAAAAAAGCATAGGATGTCCTAAACCAAATGCATGCACAACTCTATCACTTGGGATATTTTTCTTGACAGTAAGAATTATCTTTGCTAAATCTGAAAATTTATAATCTTCCATTAACTTAACAATGCCGCCAATTGCGCACAACTGAAATTCCTTACCTATAAATTTTGCTGCCCTTTTCCTTAAATCAAGAAATGTTGAACCTTGAATTCCTGCATTTATAACAATGTCAAAATTTTTTGCTTCTTTTGCTCTTTCTAATGTGGTCGTTAAGTCTTGCTCTGCATTTTTTTTATATGCAAACGGTAAAGTTGGAATGTCAAGAAATGAGCCAATTTCAACTCTAATCTGCTCTTGAAATTTTAAGATTTCTTCATTGCTAACACTCACAAAACCATAACGCATAAGTTGGTATGACCCAGAATCTGTTGCAATGAGTCCTGAGAAATTCAGAAATTTATGTATTCCCTTCTCTTTTACATCATCCCTAAATTTTTCATTTTTAAAGAGTGAATAAGCGTTTGTCATTATTGCATTAATTTTGAATTCTCTCTTTAGATCATGAATTGAAATAATTTGCTTATTTAGGTTATAAACAGGTAAAAGCGCAGGGGTTTCAATTTCCTTCTGAGAAATTTTTAATTTTCCTATCCTTGCCGCAATATCCTTCGCTTTAATTTCAAAATCTAAGCTACGCATTTTTAAATGTTAATTCTATTTAATTAACTGATAATTAATTGAAGCAAAAGTTAAAATTTAAAGAATAAAATGGAGTTAAGAGTTGGGGATGTCATGACCAAAGGAGTAATATACGTCCGCCCAAATGAAAATATCAAGAGAGTCGCAGAAATAATGAAAAACAATGACATTGACTCAGTTATAGTAATAGACAAAAAACATGGCTTAGGAATGATAACTGATAGGGATATAATAAATAAAATTGTTGCTGAGGGTAAGAATCCAAACACTATCACAGCAGCAGAAGTTATGACATCGCCATTGATAACAGTAGCACCACATGTTGATATTGATGCAGCAGCAAAAATAATGCGTGACAAAAACATAAGAAGGCTTGTTGTAAAGCAAGGTGATAACATTATTGGAATTCTCACAGAGTTTGATTTAGTCAGAATAGAGCCAGCAATGCATGTTCTCATAAGCGAACATTCAAAATTTGACATTTCTGACATTACAACAATAACTGGAACAGTATCTGGAATCTGTGAAGTTTGTGGTAATTACTCTGAAAATTTACAGCCAGTTGAGGGTAGATTAATATGCGAAGACTGCTCATCGGAATAAAAACATTTTTGATTTTTTGCTTTTTACTACATTCTCTTTTATTTTTATCATACCTAACTTATATTCATTTATATTCATACATCTCAACTCAACAAGAATCATTAAAAAATTAAAGAGGTGATAAAATGAAATTTTTTCTTAGTGCTGAGCTAACATTCAGTAGGAATGTTGAAGAACTTGATATGGAAAAAATTTTAGAGGGCATAGACACTATCTTAGAGAAAGGCGCACCAAAAGGAAGAGGAGCAAAAATTAAGTCATGGAAATTAAATCGTGATTTATTGTCAATTGAAATTGAGTCTGAGAGATGGGTTAGGCCACATGATGCTATTTTTAGATTGAAAAATTTTTTTGCAGAGCAGTTAGGGAAGAAACATAAACTTGGCGTGAAAAAAATTTTTGCGAAGCGGTATGATATAGAATTTGAAGTTTCTAAGGAACCAAAGGAAAGCATAAGGATACCATTTGTGAAAGAAATTAAATTTCAAGAAAAATTATGTAGGATAAAACTTGAGAATCTTGACGAAGAATTTTTGCAGAAAAATTATATTGACAGAATACTCTCACTGATAGAAGATAAAATTGACATGCAATATTACAAAGGTAAAGAGGAATACCACGAAGTAATATGGCAATCTGAAAAAAAAGAACATAAATTTAATAAAAATCCAACAAATGAGATGGAAAAGCATGGCTGGATTATGCATCGCGGCAGAGGTCAGTGGATTTTTAGTCCTATAGCAACAAAAATAATGAGAACTTTTGAGGATATTGTATCTAAGGAGCTGTTAAAACCTCTTGGCTTTAATGAAGTTATAATTCCAAAAGCGGTGACATGGGATGTCTGGCAAAAATCAGGACATGCAAAAAGTATTTATCCAGAGATTTATTATATCTGCCCACCAAAAACAAGGAATAGAGAAGATTGGGAGCATATTATTGATTTCTATAAAATTACTGGCGATGTTCCTGTTGATGAAATAAAAGAGAATATAAAACCTCCAATTGGCGGTGTTTGTTATGCTCAATGCCCTCCATTATGGCCTTACTTCCAGAATAAGACTATAGCAGATGAGTCTTTACCAATAAAGGTCTTTGACCATTCTGGACCCTCTATGAGATATGAATCTGGTGGTATTCATGGTATTGAAAGAGTTGATGAATTTCATAGGTTGGAGATTGTTTGGATTGGTTACCATGAACAAGTTAAGAAAATTAGAGATGAAATAGTTGAGTGCTTTAGAAAAATTTTCAATGAAATTCTTGAACTTGAGTGGAGGATGTCATGGGTTACACCATGGTTTATGGCTCAAGAAGGTTTAAAAGGTTTGGCAGAAGAAGATAAAAGCAAAAGAGATGTTGGCACTATAGATTTTGAATCTTTCTTACCATACTCAAAAGAATGGCTTGAATTTCAAAATGTTTCTAATAATGGTGAAAAATATCCGAAAGGATTTAATGTTAAATCACAATCTTCTGAAGCTTTATATTCAGGCTGTAGCGGAGTTGGTTTAGAAAGATGGTTAGCAACATTTATAGCACAGCATGGCTTAGAGCAAGACTCTTGGCCAGAAGAATTTAATAGAAGAATTGGAAATTTACCTAAGGAGATTAAGTTTTTATAGTGAGTGCTTTTTTGTTTCAACTTATAAGCCAGGAAACAACTTTATTAGATATCCACAGGAAATGAGATGAGATTCCAGCCAATCTGTAGAAGTAGGCGATATCTTACTCTACCATCACATGTGTGTTTACATCCAAGAAAACTACTTTCGTCTTCCCAACCATAGAAAGAATCGCATATGTTATCATCACCAAAATTTGAATCCGTATTATAAATGTCATAACTATCAACTGTTCCATTATTGTAACAGAAAGTATTTGAGTTTATTTTATTGTTGGTTGAGGAAGCATCAGCATAAAATCCATGCTGTTTGTTGTTGTTTGCTGTTATTCCAGAAAAAGTATTACCAGAAGAGTAGGAGAGGAAAATTCCAGTATAGTTATTTGAATTTACCGTGTTATAAAGAAGAGTGTTGTTGGAGGAATTGAACAGATATATGCCATTGTAAAATCCAGTAACCATACAGTTCTTTATTGTATTCCAAGATTTTCCGTTCAAATAGATTCCATAATTTAGGCCATTACCATCAATGATATATTGCTGACAATCAAAGGTTTTATTGATGAAATTTTCTGGGTTATTAATGCAAGTTGATGGGGAATTGAGTATATTTGATGTTAGGTAAACCATGTTGCATGAAGTGTCATTCAACTTTTCTTGACAACTAGAGCATGAAGAACAATAACATGGACAATGATATGTGCATCCTATTGCTCCTGTGTCATTCCACCCATCAGGTCTGTTGCATGTGTTGTCATCTCCAAAACTTAATTGCCAGTCTATAGAATTGAAATCTAAATTTGAGTTTTCACACACTAAGTTTGAATTTATTGTTGAACTTGAGCTTTTAGAGTAAATTCCAATATTGTTATTCAAAATTCTATTCCCTTGCAGAGTGTTGTTCGTATTTCCACCAGGACACCATAGCGAGGTGTCACAATTGGATGTCGTAATTCCATTATTTGTGTTGTTAAAGAATCTGTTGTTTGAAATGTTGTTAAAATTTGATGAGTACAGAAGATACAACCCATAGCTATTTAAGCTCACTGTGCTGTTTGATAATTGATTGTGGGAAGAATTGTATAGATATATACCATTTTGGCTATTTGAATTTGCAGTTATTGTAAATAGAGTATTATTTACAGAGTTATAGAGATAAACTCCATTCTGACTATTCGAATTTGCAGTCAAATCCACTAAAGTATTCTGTGATGAAGAGCGCATGTAAACTCCATTCTGACTGTTTGAGTTTGCAGTCAAGTTTGCTAATAAGTTACCTATAGAGTGGAGTAGAAAGACACCATACTGAGTGTGCGAACTTGTGTTAATGTTTGATAATGTTATGTTTGAAGAAAAATTTAGGAAAATTCCATGATAGAAGTCAGTAATAACACAGTTTTTTATCGTATTGTTATCCTTGGCACTTAAGTAAATTCCATAATCTATCTCCAAGTCATCCCCATCTATCTTATGTCCTTGACAATCAAAAATTTTGTTATTAAAATTTTCAGGATTATCGATACATGTGCCAGTATAACTGCTTATATCTGTGCTTAGTCTTATCTCTCTGCAATTTTGATCAATTATCCTTTCCTCACAATCATCACAATTCGAGCAGTTGCAGATGTAGTCAGTTTTTGTTGTGCAGCTGTATGTGCAACCGGTTGTTAGATAGTCATTCCAAATTTGCGGTTTGTCGCAAGTGTTATTATCTCCAGAGCTTGATTGCCAATTTGTGGAGTTAAAATCTAAGTTTCCATTTCCACAGACTCTGTTCCAGTTTATTGTCGAACTCGAGCCAATGGAATAAATTCCATTACCATTATTTGAAATTTCGTTTTCTCTAAGAGTATTGCCAGAGTTTCCTAAGCTATAATAAACTCCATTTGGGTCAGTATGGGATGTGACAAATCCTATTTGGTTACCAGAAAAATTATTAGATAATATATTATTATAATCTGAATAATATGTGAGATAAAGCCCATATTTGTTTGAAATAGCGGTGTTGTTTACGATGTTACACCGCGGGGAGCCAAAAAGATAAATCCCGCATAGAGTATTAGAATTTGCAGTATTTTTACTTATGTTATTATACGCAGAGTAATACAAAAAAATTCCATAAGCGGTATTCAAAATTAAGGTATTTCCCTCCAGAATATTGTATGGAGCGCTTGTTAGGTAAACTCCATAAACATTTGAATTCGCAGTGTTATTAGCGAGAAGATTGTAATTAGCCTCTATTCGAACACCGCTTTCAGTATTTGAATTTATGGTATTGTTCGCTATAATATGATAGCCATAAGCAGATATATAAATCCCATTATAAAATTGAGTGATGATGCAATTTTTTATAGTATCGTTAACTTTATTATAGAGATAAATTCCGTAATCTGTTCCTGTGTTATCACCATCTATTCTATGGCCTTGACAATCAAAGACTTTGTTGTTGAAGTTTTCGGGATTATTGATGCATGTTCCTGCATGATCTATAATATCCTCTGTTAATTTTACAAGCACAGAGCAGTTTGTGTTATTGCTTAACGCATTTTGGCAGTCAGTACAACCATTACAGTTGCAAGTTCCGTTGCCCTCACTTGTGTAAGCAAAAATATTTTCACTCAGCAAAAGGAGCAAGCAACAAAATAATATTCTAAAGATTAAACTTTTGCAATTCATTTTTAGACATTATAAATTAGAATCCAAAGTAAAAAAAATCGTTATGAAACAAAATTTAGGGGTACTGAAATTAAATTCCAACCAAAATAAAATGGAAATGAAAAGATAACTCTCTGCTTGCCATCGCAAGTGTATTTGCAACTCCAAGTGCTTAGATCATTCCAATTATCACTTGTATTGCAAGTGTTATTGTAGCCATAATTCAAACCTACCTTAGCTCCGTCAATATCAATACCATTAAGGCAAACTCTGTTAGATCTTAAGAGATTTTCTTTTGCTCCGAAATCAGAGACATATAGGCCTTTTGAATTGTTAATTATTAGATTCCCTTCTATAGTGTTATTCACAGAGCTAGACATTCTAATTCCATAAGTTGTATTGCTAATTGTGTTATTAAGTATAGTATTATTTTTAGATCCCGGATAGAGGAGTATCCCATCATAAAAGTCATTGATTAAGCAATTCTTTATAGTGTTATTACTCTTGTTATCCAAATAAATCCCTTGATTTGAAGTTGAACTGGCACCATCTATTCTATAGCCTTGACAATCAAAAATTTTATTTGTGAAGTTTGAAGGATTGTCTATACAAGTTCCTGCAAAATCTGAAATGTCTGCGGTTAGTTTTACTTCTGTGCAAGAAACACTATTTAGTTTTGCATTACAATCTGAACAACTATTACAAGTGCATACTACAGGACAAGAATAAGTGCATCCTGTGGTTCCTGTATCATTCCATCCATCTGGTTTATCACAGGTGTTATTATCTCCGTTGCTTAAAAGCCAATCTGAAGAATTAAAGTCAAGATTTGTATTGCCACAAACAGTATTTCCATTTATCGTTGAATTTGATGCCTGTGAGAATATCCCAATTTTATTATTTAAAATTTCATTGTTTTCAATGGTGTTATTTGTATTTCCATTTCCACACCAACCCAGAGGATTACAGTCAGATATTGTAATTCCTGTCTTGGTGTTGTTAGAAATTTTGTTATTTAAAATTTCGTTGAAATTTGAATTATAAAAAATATAAATTCCATAACTATTTGAGCTTGCAGTGTTGTTTGTCAGGGTGTTGTTTGAGGAAGAATATAAATAAATTCCAAGATAACCATTTGAGCTTGCAGTGTTGTTTGTCAGAGTGTTGTTTGAGGAAGAATATAAAGAAATTCCATAATTACTATTTGAGTTTGCAGTGTTGTTTGTCAGGATGTTGTTTGAGGAAGAATATAAAGAAATTCCATCACCATTTGAGCTTGCAATGTTGCTTGTTATGTTGTTGTTTGATGAAGAATATAAATAAATTCCTTCACCATTTGAACTTGCATTGTTGTTTAAAATTTTGCTATTTGTTGTATTTACTAATAAAATTCCCTCATCGTTGTGATTTAAATTTAAATTTTTTACTGTAATATTCTCACAAGAAACTAATGCAACAAACCCAGCATTACTTGATTCATCTATTTCTACATTTTTACAATTATTTGGAGCATATTTTTCATTTGTCCAATAATAAATTGGCTTTCCATCAACTGTGTTTGATGTGTTGATGTCTTGATAATAATGTGAAATATCCTCTCCATATATGCCAAAATTATATGTATTGTTGTTCATTGTATTATTTGTCAGAGTGTTGTTTGAGGAAGAATATAAATAAATTCCATAACTATTTGAGCTTGCAGTGTTGCTTGTCAGGATGTTGTTTGAGGAAGAATATAAATAAATTCCTTTATCATTTGAGCTTGCAGTGTTGTTTGTCAGGATGTTGTTTGAGGAAGAATATAAACGAATTCCATAACTATTTGAGCTTGCAGTGTTGTTTGTCAGGGTGTTGTTTGAGGAAGAACCTAAATAAATTCCATAACTATTTGAGCTTGCAGTGTTGCTTGTCAGGGTGTTGTTTGAGGAAGAACCTAAATAAATTCCATAATAATTTGAGCTTGCAGTGTTGCTTGTCAGGGTGTTGTTTGAGGAAGAATATAAATAAATTCCATAATAATTTGAGCTTGCAGTGTTGCTTGTCAGGGTGTTGCTTGAGGAAGACCATAAATAAATTCCCCTATAAAAGCCAGTAATTATACAATTCTTTATTGTGTTGCCTGTTTTTCCATTTAAATAAATTCCATAATCTGTTCCAGAACCATCTCCATCTATTGTATGTCCTTGACAATCAAAAATTTTATTAGAGAAGTTTTCAGGATTATTAATACAAGTTCCTGCATGGTTTGTTATGTCTGCTGTTAAATTTACTCCAAGAGGGCAACCAATATTGTCATTCAAAGCGGCAGTGCAACCATCACAACTACTGCAAGTGCATGAAATTGCACTAACATTTCCAAGAAAAAACATAAAAATTCCAACTACCAAAAAACCCCAAAAATTTAAATTTCTTTTAGCCATTTTTGAGCCCCTTTAACTTAATTAACAGTAATAATATAACTTTATATAAAAAAATAAATTTCTGTAGTTTATGGATATAAACACTAGGATATACTTAAAGAAAAAATTTCAGGAGTATTACTCAAAAGAGAAAATTCCTGCACCAAGAGAAATCGAAAAGAGAGAATTTGGCATAGGCACATTAGAAAAGAAAATTCAAATAAGGCATAAATCCTTTTCTAATGAAATTGAACTACAAAATTATCTGAGAAGAGAAGCTCCATTTTTCATTTCTTATTCAAGTGCTTATTATGAATTTCCAAGTAATGAACCGATGAGTGCTAAAAATTTTTTGTATGCTGATCTAATCTTTGATTTAGACATCTCTATGGATTTTTTTGATGAGGAAAAATTAAAAATTGCTAAGAATGAGGTTCTTAACCTTAGAGATTTTCTTTTGAATGATTTTGGTTTTTCACAACAGGAAATTTCAATTAACTTTTCAGGAAGCAAAGGTTATCATGTGCATGTTTTTTCAGAAAAAGTAAAAAAACTTGGGAGTGATGAGAGAAGTGAAATTATTGATTATCTCTTAGGACATGTTGACTTTAATGTTTTTTGGTATTCTGATGGAGTTTCAATAAGAGGTCCAAAAAAAACAGATACTGGATGGAAAGGAAGAGTTTTTTATGGTCTATATAATTTTATAAAAAATTCTGATAAAAAACAATTTAAGAGCATTCCTAAAATTGGTGAGAAAAAAGCTGAATTTTTAATTGCAAACAGAGAAAGAATCCTCACCGAACTTGAAAATGGATTTTATGATTCATTAAATGGAATTGCCATAAATTTTGAGATGTCAGATCGATCAAAAAAAATTACTCAAGACCCGAATATAAAATATAGAATTCCAAAGGATGAAAAAATAAGTTCAAAGTTAATTCAGGAGATAGTTATGGAAAAGGCAATTAAAACTCTCTCTCTAAGAGACACAGATAAGATGGTCACAATAGATACATCAAGACTTATAAGACTGCCCGAAAGCTTACACGGAAATTCTGGCTTAATTGCAAAAAAAATTTCAGATATAGATAAATTCAATCCATTAGAAGATGCAATTGCATTTAGCAACGAAAATGTAAAAATTCAGATATTACAAAAAATTCCTGAGTTTGATTTTTATCACGGAAAAGTTGGCCCTTTCTTTGAGGGCGTAACAAAAATTCCAGAAGCATTAGCAATTTATCTACTACTTAGAGGTTATGGGAATTTTCTTCAGTAATGAACCACAAAAACTGCAAAAATTTTCAGATGTATTTGAGGAGTATCTTCTTTTGCAACCTTCGCAAATTTTTATCCATTTCAGCCTTTTTTTTATTCCTCTCTGAATAAATTTTTCATATTTTAATCCAAGAGAAGCTGCAACATTTTGTATAGCATAATCATCAGTCAAAATTTTGTATTTTGTTTCAAGTGCTAATGCAAGAATTTCAATATCTGCATTTGATAAACACTCTAAATCACCGGTTTTTTCAGCTTCCTTTTGCACCTTTTCTATAAATTCCTTTTTTGGCTCTTGAATTTTTATCATGCCCTTTTTTAGCGCACTCTCAACACTTACGCGAGCATTCTCATTGTTTATTTCCAAGAGTACAGAATTTGTGGTCACATAATTCCCAGAAGAAAAATCCAAATTTGAATGTAAAATATAAGAAGCATCTAAAATTTCCATTTTTTAATTTTTTTACTTTGAGGTATATTTATTTAGGATTTAATATATTGATAACATATGTAATTCAATTTAATTACAAAGTAAAAATGCATATAGCAGTTATCCCTGATGGCAATAGAAGGTATATGCAAAAAAAAGGTATTCTAGATCTAAAGAAATCTTATATGAGCGGGATAAAAAAATTTTATGATTTTCTTGGCTGGTGTATTGAACTTGATATTGATGAAGTGACGATATATGCACTCTCAACAGAAAATATTGAGAATAGAAGTAAAGAGGAGATTAACACACTGTTAAGTTTATTTGCAAAACAAGCCATTGAGGTTATAGAAAATGGAAAACTTAAAGCAAATGAGGTGAAAGTAAAAATTTGTGGTGATTTAAAATTTCTTTCAGATAGAATTTCAGATATTACTCTCAGAAAGAAAGTTATTAGAAGTCTAAGAGAACTTGAAGAAAGAACAAAAAATTACAATAAAGCTATTTTAAATCTTGCAATTGCATATGGGGGTAGAAGAGAGATATTAAATGCAGCAAACAAAGTTCTCTCATCTGGAGAAGAACTAAATGAGGAAAATTTAAGAAAGAATTTATGGGTAGCATCATATCCAGATATCATTATAAGAACAGCGGAGAAAAGGCTTAGCAATTTTCTTTTGTTTCAAGGGGCATATTCTGAAATTTATTTTGTGCCAAAATTGTGGCAAGAATTTGAAAAGGAGGATTTAGTTAGCATAGTTAAAGATTTTAACTCAAGAGAAAGAAGATTTGGGGGTTAAGATGAGTAGAAAGAAAGAAACAGTAAAGGAAGAAAAAGGAATAACATTAACTGAAAAAATTGCAAAACATTTTGAGGACCCACTACTTGGAATTTCAGTTGTAGTATCTCTTATGGCTTTTTTTAGAGGATTTGTTCCTACTGATTTTTCTGTTTTATTTATAGTAATAAAGGTGCTGTTAGCATTTATTTCAATTTATTTCATCTATCTATATTTTAGATCAGGCAAGAAAAATTATTACTTATTTGGTATCCCTATCATTATATTTCTTATTGTGTTTTTTTCATTACAAGCCACACAAAGTTCATATTTTATAGCAAGAGATAATACTGCATTTTCTATAATTTTTGGAATTTTTCTTTTGCTTTATGCAATTGCATTGCATGATATCACCACTATAGAAACTGCTGTAGTTATAGCAATTTTTCTTTCCAGTCTTGTTATCCACTTAGTACCTGCACTCTCTTACAATTGGCCAAACCATCCTGCAAGTTTGGTTGCTGGTAAATTCCTTGCGGAGATTACAGATCCTTACTATTACTATAGACATGCAAATTTTTTAGTTAATAATAACTATCTGCCAGAACATGAGACTATGGTATATCCAGGGAAATTTATGTCATTTGGTGGTTTTAGATTAATGAATTCTTTATCAATTGGTGCTTTTACAATAGTTCTCAAAAATTTTGGGTTAACAACCTTGGATTTAGCAATTCTTTTTCCTGGAGTTGTTTCTGCATTCACTTCAGTTGTGCTATATCTACTAATAAAAGAGCTCTTCTCTGATTTTTCCCCATATAATAAAATTGCAGCATTTTTAGCAGCACTTATGCTAATTTTTGCTCCTGCATATGGAGCAAAAGCAATCGCAACTAATTCTGAGGATGACTCCTTAGGGATGTTCTTCTTTACAGCATCATTTTTCTTGTTTATATTTTCATTCAGGAGGAAAAGTTTTCTCTTAGCGATAATTGCTGGTTTTTCATTTTTGATGTTAAATTTAACTTGGAGCGGATATGGTTATGCAGTAGTTGTCCTTGGAATTTTTGGAGTGTTATATTCAATTTTTAATTTTATACATGGAAAAAATTGTATAGAGATAGTTCCTTACATTTTCATTTTTTTCTTTATAAGCCAACTCCATCCATTTATTTTACATCCTCAAGGTCAAATGCCAGAATTTTCAACTTTACCCTTACAAGAAATGATATCAATAGGCTCTGCAATTTTTATTCCTTTTATACTTGAATTCTTGAGCATTGTTTTACTCCATAGAGAGGAGAGAAACTTTGAAAAAGAAGGCAAAAATTTTGAAGAGAAATTACAGAACTATCTTAATAGAAATTCAAAGTCAATATCTGCATTGATAACTTTATTTGCTATTCTAATTCTGTTAACTCCTTCTATTAATCCTAAATTAAATTTTGGTATTTCCTTTCCAAAAGCAGTAAATTATGTTTTGGATACTATAAAAGCAGCAAGAACAAAGGCTATTATACCACAAACAACTGCAGAGCAGACCCCTCTATGTGATGCTATTGATTTTGGATGTGTGAACAAACTTTATAATACATTTGGGATATCAGCATTATTTGGCTTAGGTATGATACCTGTGCTTTTATATTATGCAATACTAAAGAAAAAAAATTTCGGCACAACTTTTATTTTGGCTCTATCCTTACCATTGCTCTGGGGCGTTATAAATAAAGCTCAATTTCAATTTGCTGCAAGTGTGCCTATTATCTCATTAGGCTCAACAATTGGCTTAATTTTAGCAATAAAATTAAAAGATTTCGAAAGTTTGAGGATTGTGCCAAGTATAATGTTTTTTGCTTTAATATTGCTCCTACCTTTTGTTAACAACTCTGTTTTTCTCTTAGGTTCATTTGGAGGAGAAAAACCGATGTATTATGGCTATAATGTAGAAGCACTCTTTTGGAATCCAACATTACAATGGCTTAGAGAAAATACTGACAAAGAAAAAACTGAAATTTTGACATGGTGGGACTATGGGCATATTATTACAGCAGTTGCTGAAAGAAAAAGTATATTAGATAATGTAAAAGGTGATGCACTAATGGTACAAGATATTGCAAAATTCCATGTTCTAATTGAAAATGAAACAGAAGCTTTAGAAGTTGCAAAAAAGTATAATGCTACTCATGTCATCATAGATTGGACCATGATAGGCAAGAGCGCTGCCCCACACTTTATAGCAACATCAAATGTAACTGCTCCATTAGATGCACCAAATAGAGAAGGTAAGAAAGAGGGCTATGCACAATGTAGCTTTAATCCTGAGAACAGCATTCTGAAAGCAAGACCAATGCCAAATACTGAGGGTACATTTGATTTAGTGCAGAAAGTTGTATTCTTTTGCAGTTTATCAGGAGGATATAAGGACTATATCGGAGCAATAGAATTTGAGATAAAAAATAAGGCGCTTTCTTCAATAAAGGTCTATCCTTTTGTATTGAAACAAGGCTCAATAGGTTTAGATACTCCAATAAAATGGGAATTATGGCAAAAAGAACATGGTGGAGCAATCTTAGGTGTTCAATCATTGAATAACATCCTTGGAAATGCTTTGAATTATAACACAGACAAGTATATTGGATTTCCAACTTTTACAAATTTAATTTATGTTCCAAAAAAATTTGAGGATTATATGATGACTAAGCTATACTTAGCAGATCACTTAGATGAATATAAGAAGTTTGGTTTAGCAGAAAATATAGAAAAAAGCGAGCATTTTGAATTAGTTGATGGTTTTTTAGGTGATAAGCTTGATAATTCATATTTAGGTTATGTTAAAGTTTATAAGATAAAATATCCTGATGAATTTGTTGAGAATTTGACAATAAGTAATATAACAACTACCATAACAACTACCTTTTAACTTACTGATGTTCCAATTGCTTGCCATTAGAGAAATTTTTTATTTCATGTTCTAATAATTTATTGCATGATAAATTTTACTTAATTTTTATCCAATTGGGACATGACTAAAAAAGCACAAACAAGCATGGAATTAATTACAGGTATAGTTTTCCTCTCCTTAATTTTTCTAATCTTTCTGATTGTTGCAAATGAATATTTACGAGAGAGCAATGATATAAAATCCTGGATTGATGCAAAGAGAATTTGCAGAAAATTTGCGATGAACATAGATACAATCTCAACTCAAGGAAATTCCTACTACAAAAAATTTAAATTACCTGCAAAGCTATATAAAAATTTTGATTACAATCTTTCAGTTTATAGTAATAGAGTTGAAATTTCTTGGGATTCAAAATTAAGTCCTTACTCCTTAGCGATAGTTACATCAAATGTCACAATTTATTGTATAGATAAAGATGAGTATAAAGAAAATAAAATTTTGAATGATAATGAAAGTGTCATAGTAATATGCTACAAACCAGAATTAATTATCTTGAAGGATAAATTATATCCAACAGAAGTTAATTCAGGTGAAAAAGTAAATTTATCTGTATGGATAAAAAATATTGGACTTGTGAAAGCAGAACAATTTAAAGTTTTGTTCAATTCTCAAGAATTGGTAGTAAATTCTCTAGGTATAGATGAAGCAACTAAAATTTTTGTTAATTATACTGCTCCTCTAACATCAGGAAATTACACAGTGAGTATAATATTAGATCCAAATGATGATATAGATGAGAGTATTGAAAGCAACAATTATTACAATGCGACAATTTTTGTTAGATAAAAAAATTAAGGATTTAGCACAGGTTTTCAGCTCTGAGACACTCTTAGCTTATATGATTTTCTCCTTAGCCATTGTGATTGTTTTTTTTCTATGGACAACAACGATAACTGAAATAAAAAACTCTGAAAGATTTTATGCAATGGAAGAAGTTGCTATCGACTTAGGAGAAAAGTTAGTAAAAACACCTGGAACTCCAACTAATTGGCAAAATGAAACAGAGGAAAAAATTTTAAGTATTGGTTTAACATTTGCTAACGAACCAAGAATTTTACAAAAAGAAAAAATTTTAAGTTTTATTAAAATCATGAACACAAGTTATGAAGAAAGGGCAAATTTACTTGGCATAGGGAAGTACAACTTTTATTTTAACTTAACTGATATAAATGGCACGACAATTATTCTGGAAAATATAAGCTGCGCTACTGGAAAAAAACCCTATTTACCTATAGAAATGATAACAATAAAAAGAACAGCATTATTAAATGAAATGATAGTTAGAATAATTTTGACTGTGTGGTATGGTGAAGAAGAGGAGGTTATTACTAATGCAATAACAACAACTACGACAACAGCAACCACAATAACTACTGCTATGACAACAACAACTATGACAACTACTACGACAACTACTACCGCACCAGTAACAACTACAACAACAACTACATCAACCACAACAACTACTACTACAAAGACAAGTACTACAACTTCGACTACAGTTACAATAACAACTACGACACTGCCCTGCGACACTTACTACAGCTGTGAAGATTGCACAACCGCTGGTTGTGTGTGGAACTTTAGGGTTGGGGGACCACCATCATGGGAAGAATTTGAATGGTGCGCATCATCATGCTCACAATTAGCACATGTTTGTAAATACAATTTAAGCCAATGCTAAGTAAAATGTTTGGAAGACTAATAAAAATTTTTAAATTTATGAATTTCGGGAATAAAGGACTTGCAGTAATATTAGACGCATTCATTGCTTTAATTTTTGTTTTAGCAATTTTCACTATCTACTATGGACTTACTCACTCAAAAATTGCAAAAACTTCAGCGACTGAATTTAAGAAGTTGCATTACACATCTGAAGATATCTTAGATGTTCTAAATAAAGCAAATGTCCTTGATATTATTGGAGAGGAATGGGCCTATGCAAATTATAGTATAAATTCAACACACTGGCAAAATGCAAGCATTCTCTTGCAAGGATATCTTGAAAAATTATTGCCAGAAAATGTTGGCTATGAAGTGACAATAGATGAAATTCCCTTTTGTAGTTCAGAAAATTTAAATAAAAGTAAAAGACCTAAAAGAAAAGATGCAACTTCTGAAACACATTCAACAAGACTTTTAGTTGGTTATGGTGCTGGCTTGCCAACAAGAGGCCATGTTGCAAGAGCATTTCTTTCAAAGATAAGAGAGAAAGAAACCTCAAAATATGTTTATTTTGGTGGTTTTGAAGGTCAAGGAAATTTAACAAAAATTATAACTTTACCATCAACTTTGAGTTCTGTGAAAAGGGCGTATATTGAGATGGCCTCCGGAGGAGGATTTAAACTCTATGTTAATGATCATGATTATGGGACTTTCATACCATCAGGGAGAAATATGAGTGCTAACATTCAAAGTTATTTGCCAACACCAAATTTATATTTCCATGCGGGCGAAAATACAATAAAAATTAATTTTCTTGGCGGTATAGAAGAGAGTTATATTGGTGGAGGTTTTATGAAGGTTACTTATAACACATCTGAAATGGAAACAGAAAAAGAGGAGGGAGTAACTTATTATCAATTCCCAGGGATAGAAGGCTTAATAAATCTCTACTCCTCTTTTTATGTTCCTGGGTATTTAAACTCAATTGAAATTTACTTAAAATTTTTAAATAACTTTACAACTTATTTGAATTTTGGCGATGTGAAAGTCTTTCAAAGCTCTGGAAAAAATTTTACGCAAGAGTATCATCTTTATGACTCTAATTTAACGATGCTTGATTATAACGATTTAAGTCTTATAACGGTGCCATTAAGACTTGGCATAGATGATCTAAATTTTGTTGTAAATGCAACAGGAAATGCTGATGTTATCCTTATAACAGATGTCTCAGGGAGTATGAACTGGAGATTAGATAGCTCAGCCACAGGAATAGAGAGAAATTGCAATGATCCTTTGCTTTATTCATCATCAACAAAGAGAATTTCATTGGCAAAATGTCTTGATAACGAATTTATTGATATTATTTTAAACACCACAGGAAATAGAGTTGGTTTGGTTGCATATTCTGGTATTCCTGCTTCAATTCCAACTGAATCATCAACAATGATAAGATCATACCATGATTTAAGTACAAATAAAATTTCACTGAAAACACAAGTAAATAACTATTATGCTCAAGGAGCAACAGGGATTTGTGGCGCAATAAGACAAGCAAGAAAAATTTTACAACAACAAAGCAATACTTCAAGACAAAAATTTATAATTGTTATGACTGACGGCTTAGCAAATGTTCAATGCTCTCCAATAGATGAAAATTCAACTATTGGTTGTATTCCATACACATGCCCAACAGATTGGTTTTGCTTAGGCGGAGGTTGTTTATCTTATCAATGTGGTGATTATGTTAGTGAGAAAGCTAAGAATGATGCAATAAATGATTCTTGTAAAGCGCACAATGTTCTAAATGCAACTATATATGCTATTGGCTTTGGACCAGTAGGAAGTTGTCCTATAGGAAATTCAACTTTAAGACAAATTGCTCTATGTGGAGGCGGAGCATATTATTCAAGTACGAATGCAACAGAATTAAAAAATATTTATAGAGAAATTGCACAACAAATAGTTAATATCAGCTATAAAGCACAAAGTGCTTCTGTTGTTGGAAATTTAACAAAAATGATTTTATATCCTGAGTCATATATAAAATTTTCTTATACTCCCGTAGCAAATCTTTCAGCTTATGGTGAAATAACAATAACACAAAATACTGAAAGATTTAATAACACTGAGAATTGTACAGGAAATATTTTTATTACAGAATATGCAAGAGTTGTTGATGCTAAATTAACCTCATATTCTGGAGAATATTGGACAGATCTCTTAAGAGTTAATGGACTTACATTTTATAGCTTAAGAGATGGTAGTTTTGGTGATAATTACCTAATTTTAGGAGATCCATTTATAGTTCAGATTCCAAATCCACAACAAAATTTAATTCCTGGCAGAACAAACTATTTTGAAATAAGAACAGGGAACTCCCCTGAAGAAGATACTGGTTGTTCAGCTGATAATATTGCAATTTACACATTAAGACTTGATGGGAAAGTTGGTTATGGCTCAGTATTTCAAGAAAAAGAAGGCTGTAATTGGAAAATTCAAT
The DNA here is from genome assembly GCA_038891095.1 of Candidatus Altarchaeota archaeon. Lineage (GTDB taxonomy): Archaea > Altiarchaeota > Altiarchaeia > IMC4 > QMZM01 > JAWAEV01. The sequence continues at coordinate 8,346 of JAWAEV010000004.1, read as the reverse complement.
TTGAAGATAACTCTTATCTTGAAGCAAAAATTCCAGAAAGCTATTTAGGAAATGACACCTGTGTATATAGCTCTAATAATATTTCATTTGATACTACAGATGCGGTGGATGACGCAGTTTATAGACTAATTGAAAAGTTAGATTCTGATAACAATGGAAAAATAGATATAAAATTTGATTCAGATATGCTAATATTTGACTTTTCAAGAGCAGGCGGTGTAAGATCACTTTGGGGGCCAATAACATTAAAATTAATTTTATGGGAATGAAAAATAGAATAAATTTAAAAATAAAAAATTTAATAATGAGAGAAAGAAGGGTAAAGAAAGGAATTTTTTTTACATTAGCAATAGCTTTTTTAGTAATTCCTCTTCTACTCTTAGTTTCCTTCTATATGAACCAATCCAAAAGTGAAATAACAGACGAGTCCGAGAAAATACGCTGTGAAGAACTACATTATTGGATTGAAGATGTTAAAAGAGATTTACAAAGGGCAGTTGTTATATTTGGCAGAAGAGCAGCAATTTATGCCATAGGTCAAGTAGTTGAAAAAGGTCAAGGTTTTGAAAATTATAAATTTAATTGCAATAAAATGTGTGGCGTTAACTGCGAAAATTTTATATATACTGAAAATGGCTCAGAAGCAGCAATTTCAGAACTTGTGTTATGTGGAACTCTCTACGGAGAGAATGTAACATATATGGTAAACCACACTTTGAGGGAATGGATAGAGAGAATTTTATTGCATGGTAGGAGAATGCACTTTTTAACTAACATGAGCCTTAAAGAAATTAAAGTTATTCCAAAAGATGCATGGAATTTTGCAATTATTATTGAAAATGAAATTTCATCGAAAGATGAAAGAGGTATGTGCTTCTATAGAGAAACTCCAACAAGTGTTATTTCTATAACCCCAATCATCGGCTTAGAAGACCCGTTGTATCCACTAAACACAAATGCACAAATTATAAAATACATTTATAATTGTTCCATGACAATAAATCTAAATAGAGTCATAGGTAATGGAACGAGCGGTAATGGAACCAGCACAGGAACAGCTGTTTTATATTCAAATTTAGGTGGTGAAAATTTATATGATAAAGTTTGTGGAGTTCCAAATAAAGAGAATAAAATTATTGTATTTGATCAAGCATATGGCCTAATTAACAATCCTACAATAAAGGAATGCCTAGATAAATTTGCTGGGGTTATAGACTACCAAGATGTTGGTGGAGACCCGAATATAACATCAACATATGTTTATGGCACTCATGATTTAAATTTAACTGAAGGTGTGTGTATATGGATTAGAAATTCTCCATCTAAACATACTGTGTTAAGGGGAATTTCCTTAGAAGAGTTAAATGTCTCATCATGCTATGGGATTAGCGATATTGACACTTATGGTTTAAATTGCTCTGAAAGATACCCACCAGGTGGGAGTTTCTTTGATAGATTAGATGGGAATTATTTCTTAGGATCAAAATATCTAAATCAATCTAAGCAATTTTTTAATGAAACAAGAATTGGGATTGAGAGTATTGTCGATATTTATGAACTAATCTCTCATGAAATTTCTATAAATGAAAATGCCTCATGGGTGGATTATCTATATTGGCAAAACATTTATGGAGAGGAAATTCAAGGAATTTGCAATACATTTGGCTATAAGTTTAGATTAGATTGCCAACATATGGAGAAATACAATATTACAGAACAAACCAGTACAACAACATCAACAACTACTACAACAACCACAACAACATCAATCACTACAACAACAATAACAACAACCACAACGACTACAATTAGCACAACAACCATACAAACTACGACGATAGCAACAACTACTACAACTATGGTAGCATGTAGCACCTATGATACATGTGTTAACTGCATAAACAATAACTGTGTGTGGAATATCAAAGTGATACATATACCTCCACCAGAAGGTCCTGACATAATAGAATGGTGCGATGAATCTTGTTCTGGATTAGCAACATGGTGCGCTCCTCCAAACTCCTGTGGAGGCTTTACAACAACGACTACAACAACAATGACAACCACAACAACTACAATTAGCACAACAACCACAACATTAGTATGCTATGATTCAGACGGTGGTCAGAATTATTATACTTATGGCTATGTACTAAGATATGGTCTTTATTATTATGATTATTGCATAACTTCAAGTAGATTAAGAGAGTATTATTGCTCAGGTAATAATGTATACTCTACCACATATTATTGCGGTTATAATCAGTGCATTGATGGTAGATGCATTTAAAAATGAACGAAATTTGTGTTATATCTGATTGCCATTTAGGTTATAGGCATAGATTGAAGCATCAAAGATTAATTGATTATGAAAATGCATTTAAAGATGCCATAGAAAAAGCAATGCGATTCAATCCAATTCTTGTAATTTTTCTTGGAGATTTATTTCATTACCCAAAGCCAGATGCAAGAACATTACATCTTGCAATAAAAACAATTCGAAAAATTGCTGAAAAATGTAAAGTTATTCTTTGTATTGGAAATCACGAAATTGAAGGTAGCTTAGATACAACATATTTAAATTTTTTCTCGGAAATTCATAGCAACATTTATGTTTTAAATAGCACAACACCTCATATAAATTTCCTTATCAATGAAAAAAAATTTTCTATACATGGTTTTGAGTACACTCGCAATAAAGAGAATGCTGAAAAAATTCTCGAAAAAATCTCCTCAGAAATTAGTTCAAAAGGAAAAGATATAGTTAATATACTTTGTCTTCATCAAGCTTTGCAGAATTATCTTGAACCTCATGAAATTTCCCTGCAAATTATAAAAATTTTTGCAAAAAAATTTGATTTGATTCTTCTCGGGCATTTACACAAGCACAAAAAGATTGAAGAAATTTCCGATGTACCTGCGTTTTATGTTGGAAGTACTGAGCGAATAAGTTTCAATGAAAGTGAAAATAAAAATGGTTTTCTTGTTTTTCATGATCTAAATTTTTCATCTCCAGAATTTATAGAAGTGAGATCTGCAAAAATGAGAGTTATAAAAGAGTACTATGATGAGGAGAAAACTCCAGAGGAGATAAATGAAAGAATAAAGAAATTGATAGAAGAGAACTCTGATGTAAAATGCTTACAGATTGATATAGATGTTAAAATAAAGGGAGATATTTTTGAGATAAAGCGTGATTGGCAAACGATATATAAAAATTTCACAATTTTAGATGTAAACATAATCCCAAAAACTGACAAGGCAAAGGAAGTTACAATAGAGAGAATTGAATTAAGTGCAGAGTTAATTGAAGAATATTTTGAGAAATCTGGCCTAAAAGATGAAGGAGAATTAAAGAAAGTTTGCTTAGAGTTGTATGAAAAATATGGAAAGTAAAAAAAAGTTTATATTGGCTTTATCCATCTTAGCATTTTTAATTTTCTCATATATTATGTTTTTAAGTTTTGAGAAATCAAATAAAACAGAGCAGTTAGAGAATTTAATCTCCATATCTGTAAAAAAAATGGATAGAGAAGCCATAATTTCTGTTAGAGAAACACTAATAGAGGTTATAATAGAAAATAGTGGATCTTATGAAATTCTTATAAGAAACATTTCTTCAAACTTTATGATAAAAAATTTTTCATGTAATAGCAGGATTATTTTACCAAAAGAAAAAACATTATGCTCTATTATCTTAACACCAGAGCCAAGTCTTGCTTTTTATATTCAAGTTGACTATGAGTATTCCAAATTTGGAGAGAAAAGTAGTAATAGCGTTATTAAATGGGTAATTAACAAATTGTTTTTGAAACCCTATGAAGTAAAGCAAATTTATATAGAACATTCTGAACAATTAGAAAAAGAATTTTTTTATAGCTTTGATGTTAATGGTAATAAATTTTATATTGGTTATGAATGCCTTAACATGAAAGGGAGAAAAAAAGAGAGGGTAGCTAATTTAAAATTTGAGTTAAGTCAACTGCCAGATAAAGCTGAAATTCTTGGTGCAGGTATTTATCTTTATGTCTCAAAACTCAGTGCTCCTATGGATATAAATCTCTATTATATATACAATGAACAAGATCCTTTAGTTGAATTTAAATCTGGAATATTATTAGGAAGTCAGAAAATTTCGAATTCTGGCTTACATATGTTTGATGTTGCAGAAATTCTCAGAGAGAAGAAAAGATTACAAGATGGCACATTTCAAATTCTCCCAAAGGATATAGATTGTAATATTAAAGAGAATTATGTTGAATTTTCATTTGAAGATAAAGAAGGTAGTTTTTTGGAAGTAATTTACATTAATCCTTGAGTAAATTTATAAGAATTTCATCAATTTTCTTCATAAGTTCTTCTCTACTACCAGAGTTATCAATCCAATAATCTGCTTTCTTAAGAACAGTTGAGAGTTCTCTCTCAGTTTCTCTTCTTTCTGATTCAATAAATTCTTCTAAGGTCATTTTTGTTTCCTCGCTTTTTTCATTTCTCTCTTTACATCTAATGTATCTTAACTCAAGTGGTGCATCAACTGCAAGGAGCACATTTCTATCAAACTTCCTTAGCATTTGAACTTCATTTAAATAGCGAATTCCATCGATCACAATTATCTCAGATTTTTCTTTTTCAATATCCTTTCTTAGTGCATCTACAATTACATTCTTATTTATACCTTTTCTCAAGCAAGCGCCAATCCTCTGAAAATTTTCTCTTGTTGGTTCTAAATAGAGTCTATGCAATATATCAAGTAAAATTTGTGAAAATCTATAAACTGCAGCGTTATATTTTTCAGATATATACGCAGAGGATGCTGTTTTTCCAGCACCAATTTTTCCTGTAATTCCGATAATTAGTGCCAATTTTATCGCTTGTTATCTTTTTATTTTTATTTGTTAATATATTCTGTTTAATTTGTATTTACTTATATATAAATCCTTTTATATTACTTTCAAAAGTTAATTAAAATGCGGACCCTAATTTTGACTGAAAAACCAAATGTTGCTGAAAGAATTGCAAGAGCATTAGGTAAAGCAAAAAAAATTTTAGATAATGGAGTTGCATATTATGAAGTAGATGACAATATTGTTGTGCCTGCTGTGGGACATCTTTATTCTTTAGTGGAAAAAGATAGTAGAGGTTGGCACTACCCTGTATTTGAGATTAATTGGGTTGCAAGTTATCTTATAAACAAAAATTTAGATTTTACAAAAAAGTACTTAGAAAATATCGAAAATTTAGCAAAAATATGCAATAGGTTCATAAATGCTTGTGACTATGATATTGAAGGCGAAGTAATTGCATATAATATACTGAAACATTCATGCAAAGTAGAACCTCTTGGTGAGAATGTTGCAAGAATGAAATTTTCCACTCTTACAGATAATGAAATTCTGAATGCTTACAAAAATTTAGAAAAACCAAATAAAGGTATGGCATATGCTGGTTTAACGAGACATATTCTTGACTGGTATTGGGGAATAAATTTATCGAGAGCATTAACATTAGCGATAAGAAAAGCTAAAGGCTATGTAACTTTAAGTATTGGCAGAGTCCAAGGACCAACTCTTAAAATTTTATCAATTCGTGATAGAGAAATAAAAAAATTTATTCCAAAGAAATATTGGGAGTTGGAGCTAATTTTAGAAAAAGATGGGAAAATTTTTAGTGCTTTTCACGAGCAGAAGAAATTTTGGGATAAAGAAAAGGCCTTAAAAACTAAAGAAAAATGTTCAACTCTTGCTAAAGTAATAAAAGTTGTGAAAAAAAGAGAAAAACAATTAGCGCCATTTCCATTTGACTTAACAACTTTACAAACTGAAGCTTATAGACATCATAACATAAGTCCCGCAAAAACTTTACAAATTGCTCAGGAGTTATATACCAATGCATATATAAGTTATCCAAGAACTTCCTCGCAGAAATTACCACCTGAAATAAACTATGTTGGAATATTAGAAAAATTAAAAAAGATTGGGGAGTATAGTGACTGTTGTGATCTTCTCTTGAAGAAAAAAAATCTTAAACCAAATAATGGCAAAAAAACAGATCCTGCACATCCTGCGATTTATCCAACTGGCGAAATCCCGACATCCTTAGGTGAGCAACAAAAAAAAATTTATGATCTAATTGTAAGGAGATTTATGGCAACTTTTGGAGATGCAGCAATTCGAGAAATAGAACAAATTGAATTTGATAGCAATACAGAGAAGTTTATTGCTAATGGTATAATAACTGTTGAAAAAGGCTGGCACTTGCTCTATGGAAAATATGCAAAATTTGATGAGATTGAATTACCTGAGATAAATGAAGGTGAAATTCTAAATGTTAAGGAGCTGAAAATGCATGAGAAAAAAACAAAGCCACCTAAGAGGTATACGCCAGCATCAATCATAAGAGAGATGGAAAAAAGAAATCTTGGCACTAAAGCAACTCGCGCTCAAATTTTAGAAATTTTATTCAAGAGGAATTATCTCCGTGGAAAGAGTATAGAGGTAACACCTCTTGGTCTAAGAGTTGTTGATACCCTCGAAAAATACTGTCCAGATGTCTTAAGTGAGGAACTAACAAGAAAATTTGAGAAGGAAATGGAAGCAATAGAACTTGGAAAAATTTCAAGTGATAAAGTTATTGATGAGGGCAAGAAAACTCTTGAGAGAATTCTTGCTGAGTTTAAGAAAAATGAAATACTCATTGGAAAAGAACTAAAAACTGCTCTTGAAAACAAGAATACTGAAATCCTTGGTAAATGCCTTAGATGTGATGGCAATTTGGTCATAAGAACCTCAAGACATGGAAAATTCATTGGATGTGACAAATATCCTAACTGTAAATTCACATTTCCATTACCAAAAGGAAATTTAATTGTTGAAGGGAAATGTGAAATTTGTGGATATGCAAAAATAACTCTTACTGAAAAAGCAGCTACATTTTGCTCAAATCCAAATTGCGATACAAGAAAGGTAAAGAAATAAAGAGGTGTTATTTTTATTTTCTCAATTTCAATAAATTTATCAATTAAAATAAGGGCCCGTAGCTCAGCCTGGTTGGAGCGTTCGACTGATAATCGAAAGGTCCTGAGTTCAAATCTCAGCGGGCCCATTCAGCCCTTTTTTGAAAAAATAAAGCGTTAGGGAAAGAAAATGGGTCCTCTTCGAGGGTTTAGTTATCCAAAAAATTTCAAGGTAAAGAATTAGAGAGAACTTAAGACTGAAGGAGCCTTAGGTTCCTGCGGTAGTTCAAATCTCAGTGGTGACATATTTTTGTTTTTATGATTTTAGACAATTGACAAAGATTGTACTTGAACATCTAATTAAGATAACAAAGGAGATTAGTGATGGTCTACAGAGGTAATACAACTATAGTTATCTTACTATTCTTACAAAATCCTAACTTAACCACCTTTCCCTTGTTTTTTTTATTGTCCCAGAGACTCCTAGCACTCTTGGAATAATTGGAATAGAATTAATTTCCTTTATCAATGCGATCGCCGCTCTAATCTCATCAACAGACTTATGATTAACCTTTATAATTCCATGCTGTTTTTCTTCATTCCATTCAATTAATCTTAAACTTGTTTTTCCTGTACCAAGTTCACCTAAGAATTTCAACACAGAATTCCATATCGCCTTTGTAACATCCTCCTTAGAAAATTTTCTCTCAGAAATAATTTCAAAAGCAAGATATCGATTTCTCTCTCTTAGAGTTGGGGGTAATAGCTTTGTCATTTTTACTTTTATTTATTCTTTTATTTACTCTTTAGAATATATAACAATATGGAAACTAAAGAGATTTTTTTAAAGGTAATTACGACAATTATTTTGATTTTACTTGTTGGATATGCTGGTTTGTTGTATGGAAATAGTATTGGTTGTAAAAAATGTCAAATAGGTTTACCAAATTTTTTTAAAATAGATGATATTGATAGGTGCTTTGTCTGTTGGATGCCAACCCACTGCCCAATTAAAGAAGAAACTTGAGTGCATTTTTTGCCATTACCTTTCTTATAAGTTCTTTATCTACATCAATGGAAAATTCCTTTTTTAGTTTGTTATGAATTTCATCTACACTTAAATTTTTTTCTGGAAATTTCGATATCAAATTTGTTAAATCCTCATATATATTCCAAGGTAGTATAACCCAAACCCATTTTTCTATTTTCTTTGCATAAAAATCAGGCTTAAAACTTGATTGCTCCTTGTGTATTAAAGTTGCAGTTTTTACTTCTTCAGCATTTAATTCATAAACATGATTTTTTGCAAGAAGCATGCTCTCACCAGTATCAGTTAAATCATCAACTAAAAGAACTTTTTTTCCTGAAAGATTTTTTTTGATTGGAACAATAAT
>JAWAEV010000003.1:0-95628 GCA_038891095.1 Candidatus Altarchaeota archaeon | reverse complement strand
TTGTTAGAAAGGGAGAAGGAGATTGAAAATGCTAAGAAAGCTCATGAAGGAGAAATTGAGAAGTTGAAAGAGCAAAAGTTAATGCTAAACAAGAAGAGAGAGGAGTTGCTTAAGAAACAACAAGAGGTACAGCAAAAAGTGAAGGAAGTAAATGAAAGAAGGGCAGAGATAAAAGAGAGCTTTTCTGAGTTAAATAAGGCTTATTTATCTTTAAATTCAGAACTTAAGGAACTTGAGAAAGAATCTCAAAGTGCTAGAGAAGAAGTTGAAAAACTTGATATGAAGCTTTCTAATGTCGAGAAGGAGATTTCTTCTTTGTTAGAAAGGGAGAAGGAGATTGAAAATGCTAAGAAAGCTCATGAAGGAGAAATTGAGAAGTTGAAAGAGCAAAAAGAAAAATTTGAGTTGAAAAAGAAAAAATTATTAGAACAGAAAAATGAACTAAATGAAAAAATAGTTTCTATGGATAAACAGAAGGAAGAATTAACACGAAATCTAAACTCCCTAATTGAAGAAGAAAATAAACTGGAAAAGTTATTAACTGAATTAGATAATGACTTTCTATTATCAAACAAAGAAATTCAAGATCTGAGACCGGAAATTTTATCAATTAATGAAGAAATAAAAAATTTAGAAGAGAAGATAGCAGAGATAGATGATGAGAAGAAAGTTACTGAGGAGAAAAGTAAGGAATTGAAAATAAGGATGGAAAGAAAAAAAGAGGGACTAATCATAAAAGAAGAGAACTTAAAGAAGGCTTTAGAAGAGGTAGCAAAAAGGAAAAGTGAATTAGAGAGAAAGCTTGAGGAGATGATAACAAGAAAATTTGAGCAACAATAATGAGATGAAAACTCAACTTTCTGCATTTGATATCTATACCTTAGTTAATGAATTAAGAGATTTTCTGCCAGGGTCAAAAATACAAAAAATTCAATGTTTAGATGAAAGAGGTTTAAAATTAAAAGTGTACTCAAAAAAAAATTCTGGTGAATTAATACTGATGCCAAACTACTTTTGTATTACAAAGACAAAAAGAAAATTTTACTCTGAAAAATTTCCTGAGCAATCACCTTTTATTTTACAACTCAGAAAAAAACTTAAGGGCACTACTATAAAAGAAATTAAACAACACAATTTTGACAGAATTTTAGAATTCATAATTCAAAAGAAGGAGAAGTATATATTGGTTGCTGAATTATTTTCAAAAGGTAATTTTATCCTTTGTGATGAAAATAAAAAAATTGTCTCTCTTTTTGAAAAGCGGAGATGGAGAGATAGAACTCTGGATATTAACTTAACTTACGAATATCCGCCAAAAACTTTAAATCCTTTCAATTTAAATTTTCAAGAATTTGAAAAGATATTATCTGTTTCGAAAAAAACAATAGTTGCAACATTAGTAAGTGAAGTGAATTTAGGTAACAATATCGCAGAAGAAGTTTGTCTTACTTCTAATATAGATAAAGAGGTTATTGCTAATGAAATTGACGAGAATAAACGGAAAAAAATTTATGAAAAAATGATGGAGATCATTAAAACTGGTATAGAAAAGAAAAAACCATCCATAGTTCTCGATAAAGAAAATTTTATAGATGTAGTTCCATTCGATATGGAAATTTACAGAAATTATGAAAAGAAATATTTTGAAAATTTTAATGAAGCAGTCGATGAATACTTTGCAAAATTAAATGAAGAAAAAGTAAAGATGGATCTTAAAGAGAAATTAATTTCAGAGCTAAAGAGATTACAGAGAATAAAAGAAGAGCAGGAAATAGCACTTAGCACAACAGAAAAAAAAGTGGAAGAAAAAGTAAAGATTGCAAATGCTATATACCAAAATTTAACTTCGATAGAAAAAATTTTAGAATTAGCAAAAAAAACAAAGAATAAAGAAACTCTAATTGGAGTTAAAGTTGATAATGTAACTATAAAGAATTTTGATAAAGGAATTTTAAAAGTTGAAATTAACTCTTGATAGAGTTAAGATAGTCATATATAGTGGAATAACCGTTCTCTTTTGCTATAATTTTTAGAATTTTCATTGATTTAGAGCCATACTGCAATGCTTTTTTCTTTCTGTTTATTATAAATTTAGGGATACCAATCTCCTTTGCAATTTTTCTCAGTATATACTTCCTAATAAATTTTTTTCCATTTAGGTTATCAACGCATGAAAACTCTTCATAAGCTTCATCAGCAAAAAGTTCTTTTATTTTTAATTCAACTGGGATTTTCATTGCAAATTCAACAAGTTTTTTGTTCATATAAGGGAATGCTAATTCAACTCCATTCAGTTTACACATTGTTATATCCCTATTTAAGTTATCAGCATAAGCACACTCTATGTCTCTTCTCATAACATCAAAGATTTTTTCTTTATCATTTATGTATTGCAGATATCTGTAATATCCTAAAAAAAGTTCATCTCCACCTTGACCACTGAGCATTAAATTTATACCATCTTTTTTTGCCTCATTTGCTGCGATATAAACAGGTATGGCACAACTAATTTGTAATGGTTTGGGTTCATTAATTAAATTTAAAATTTTTGGCAGAATTTCCTTAACATCTTCTGTTTTAATTTCCTTTATGATAAAATTTAAATTTACATTTGGATTTATTTTCTTTATTTCATTTGCATACTTAATATCTTCTGAATTTTTCTCTCCAACAGTATATGCATTAACTTCTGCAAATTTACTTGCAAGAAAGGCAATTATTGTCGAATCTAAACCAGCAGAAAAAACAACTCCAATTTTCTTTTCATTTCTGCAAGAGAGTTTCACAGAGCTTTCAATAAGCTCAAGTAGCTCTTCTTCAATTTTTTTAGCCATATAATTAAAATTCAACTCCATTAATATCTTTTACAACATTTAGAATTAGCATTGTGTAAGTTCTTTTTACATGTTTTGTGCTTAGTAATTTTTTTATAAATTTATCCAATTCGGCCCTCGTTTTAAATTTTGCTATAACTAAAGCATCATACTCACCTGTGACATCATAAACAGCAGAGACATTTTTTTCTTTTGCAATTTTTTTCTCAACATCAACAAGATGATTGCCTTCAACAGAAATTCCAATGACTACTGAGATATCATAACCTAATTTTGAAAAATCAATCATTGCAGAATAGTTGCTAATGATTTTTGCATCCTGAAGTTTACTGACTCTATTGTAAATTGTTCCTTCTGAGACATTAAGCTTTGAAGCTAAATCATAAAAGCTTTGTCGTGCATCCTTTTTCAACTCACGCAAAATCTTTATATCAAGCTCGTCAATTTTCATTTTCATATTTATAAATTGCCTTTTATTTCTAAATCATAGAGATATTTTATTTAATATTTATATAAAAAATTTTATAAATAATCAATTTTTATTTATTTATTTTATTTAATTTTAATTATAAATTTAGATATATAAAATATTTTTTTATAAACATTTAAAATAAAATGGAAAAAGAAGAGTATAATGAAAGAAAGAAGGCAAATGTTTTTGAGCTGATAAAGAAGATGGGTGTAAAGTTTGTAAAACTGCAATTTACAGATATCCTCGGAACTGTAAAATCCGTTACTATTCCAGTAAAAGAATTATCTGAAGCTATTGAGAAAGGAGTATGGTTTGATGGCTCTTCGATACAGGGTTTTGCAAGAATTTATGAGTCAGATATGTATTTAAAACCTGATTTATCAACATTCGCTTTACTTCCATGGAGATCAAAAGAGAATGCTGTTGCAAGGATTATATGTGATATCTATGATAATTCAGGAAAGCAATTTGAAGGAGATCCTAGATTTATTCTCAAGAGAACAATTGAAAAAGCAAAAAAAATTGGCTTTATCTATAATGTCGGACCTGAAATTGAGTTTTATCTATTCAGAAAAGAAAATTCAAATATTGCATCAGTACCACATGATACTGGTTCATATTTTGATTTCTCTCCTTTAGATTTAGCATCAGATGTAAGGAGGGATATTTCTCTTGCACTTAATGATCTTGGTATAGAAGTTGAGATGGCTCATCATGAAGTTGGTCCTGGTCAGCATGAAATTGATATAAGATATGATGAAGCATTAAAAATGGCAGATAAAGCAATTACCTTTAAGTACACTGTTAAGGCAATTTCATCAATGTATGGCTTGTATGCATCATTTATGCCAAAACCAATATTTGGTAAACCTGGCTCTGGAATGCATATACATCAATCTCTATTCAATTTGAGGGATGAAAATGTATTCTATGAAAAAAAAGATAAATACAAACTATCTGAATTAGCATATAATTTCATGGCAGGTCAAATACATCATATAAAGGCAATGACATTTATTTTGAATCCGATAGTAAATTCATATAAAAGATTAGTCTCTGGATTTGAAGCTCCTGTTTACATTTGCTGGGCTCAAATAAATCGCTCTGCATTGATAAGAATTCCTCGTTGCTCCCCTGGAAGGGAGAAATCAACAAGAATAGAACTGAGAAGTCCAGACCCAAGTTGTAATCCATATCTCGCATTCTCAGTTATGTTATCTTCTGGTTTAGATGGAATAAAGAAAAAATTTACTCTTCCAGAACCTGTTGAGGAGGATGTATATAATTTCGATGATAAAAGGATAGATGAATTAAAAATTGATACTTTACCAGAGAATTTAATTGCCGCTATGTGTGAGTTCAAAAAAGACCCTCTTATGAAAGAGACTATTGGTGAGCATGTATATAAATTTTTAATAAAAGCAAAAGAAGAAGAATGGAATAACTATCGCATTCAAGTTAGTAGTTGGGAAATAGAGAGATATTTGGAGATGTTATAACATGCTAATTTACTTTAATATCTTTTCAACTTCTTTCTTATCTATATCCATAATGTAGGGTATACCACTTATCTCAGATGCCTCTTTTGTTAGTGCTGCAATATCATCTCTTGATATATAACTAAGGGAAAACTTTCTGCTCCCACACATTAACTGTTTTAAGCCCTGAGAAAGTCTTTCAAAATAAGTATAAAGCCCAAGAGCACTAGCAGGAATATCTTTAAATTTGTTACCTACTTTTTCTTTAAGTTCAGTAGAAGTAACAAAAATCTCTTCTATGCTACTTCCAAAATTTTTTATATCTCCAGGAATCTGTCCTTCCCTAATGCTCTTACCAATTGTTTTTCCTACCATAACTGCTGCTAAAGGTGCTCTTGCCATGCCGATTAATTTAAAATATGGAGCACCCAAAGCAAGACCCTTAAAAATTTGATCCTCAAATGAGAACCCACCTGCAATTGCGATATCAGGCACATAACAATTATTACTTGCAAGTTTTTTAGCATATCTATAAAGCAGTGAAAACAACTCTATTGGAGGAACTCCCCATTCATTCATCATTCTCCATGGACTCATTCCTGTTCCACCACCAGCAGCATCTACTGTCAGTAAATCAATCTCTGCAAGAGAAGAAAATTTAATTGCTCTTGCTAAGTCTGCAGGGCGATATGCCCCAGTTTTTAAAAAAACATGTTTAGCTCCGACATCTCTAAGCTCATTAACTCTTTTTATAAATGAGTCCTTGTCAACCATGCCAACTCTTGAATGCCTCTCAAATTCTTTAAATGCTCCTCTCTCAAATGCGTTTATGACTTCAGGATTAAATGGATCAGGTAGGACTATATATCCCCTTTTCTTTAGCAACTGTGCCTTTTTTAAATTTTTAATTTTTACTTCTCCTCCAATGTCTTTTGCTCCTTGACCCCATTTAAGCTCGACAGCATCAATATTCAATTTTTTAATTGCATATTCATGAACTCCAAGCATTGTATCTTCAATATTTGCTTGCACAACAATTGCACCATAACCATCAATCTGCCATTTTTTATAGAGATTTACACGCCATTCCAAGTCCTTGGATGAGATAACTTTTCCATTTTCAATTTCAGCATTTTCATCCATACCACAAACGTTTTCACCAATTGTCAAAGGAACTCCAGCCAAAGCTGCTCCTATTGCTAATCCCTCCCAGTTATTTTTTGCAATTTCTGTTGAGCCCAAAGCAGGGATTATTAAGGGCATCCTCAGCTTTATGTCCTTTTCTTTACCAATTTTTGTTTCAATTTTAACATTTGAAAATATTGCTTTGTTGCTATCAGCTTCTATTCCATATGCCCCCACAGTTGTGCCCATTATATTGAAATGAGAAAAATCAACTGGGTATTCCTTTTCAGAGGCAGCAGTTATCACACCAAATGGTTGTGGATAAAGTACTTCATGCCCACGGTATGCAGATTTACCGATTTCACACATACCTATGCAGCCTTCAATACATGTCGCACACATTCCACTAAGTGCAGATACTGATCCAGGTGTTCTGTTCTTAGAAAGTGTTGCCGCACTTGCATTAATTTTTGATTTAGCCATTTTAAGTTCAAGAGTTATATTAAACTGGGTATAAGATGATATTGAAGGATAAATTTATAAGTTGCTGAGTTATATATTTAAAAATTTATTTAGAAATTCTAACTTTTCTTCGCAATTTATGCTTTACAATTTTTTTATTAGATCTTTTGAAGCTTTTAAACCTTATACTCGTTCTTCTTAGTCGTATATAACTTTTTTCAGGTAAAATCTCTAAATGCACAAGACCCTGCCGTTGTAATTTCCTGATTGCAAATTTAAGCAAAGGCTTTTTTATTTTTAGATTCTTGTGCAACTCATCGAAACTTATAGGATACTTTCTGAGGAGAATTTTTAAAATCCTTCCATCCAAAGAGTTTTCCTGAATTTCTATCATTTGATTCAAATTAGATATTAAATTTGAATATAAATAATGACGATGATGAAAAAAAATAAAATTCTTTTAGTTACTGGTAAAAATGCTGAAAAGGGTCTGAGAGAAATTTTGAGGGAGAATAAAATTTTTGCAGATATTCATGTTTGCGATATTGAGGTAGCATCATTTATAACCCCAGAAATTTTAATGAAAGAATTCTCTGAGAAAAATCTTAGTAATTTCAACAAAATTATTCTTCCAGGTAAGGTAAAAGGTGACTTTTCTGTTATTGAAAAAAAGTTCAAAATAAAAGTTGTAAAAGGACCAGAATCATTTCTTGAAATTCCAAGATTTATGAAAAAAAAGCAAATTGGAAAACCTTTAAATTTTTATAAATTTTCGCATATTATTGCAGAAATTGTCGATGCACCAAAATTAACTGAAAAAGAGTTAATAGAAAGGGCAAAATACTATGAAGCAAGTGGTGCAGATATTATTGACATTGGAATGGTTGCAAATGAAGACAACTCAGAAAAAATTGAAAAAATAATTAAGATTTTAAGAAAAAACACAAAGCTTAAGTTAAGTATTGACACTCTAAATGAAAATGAAATATTATCTGCTTCAGAGTCCGGGATTGATCTTATTATAAGCTTGGATATTTCGAACTATAAAATTGCTAAAAATCTGAAAGTTCCATTTGTTATAATACCAAGAGATGAAAAGGGTTTTATAGCAAAAAAAGCTATTGACAGAATAACAATAGTTGAGAGACTTATGGAAAAACTTAAGCAGATTAATAAAAATTTTATTGTTGATCTAATTCTTGATCCTTTAGGAGTTAACTTTTCAGAATCACTAAAAGCTTTCATTTTATTCAGGGAAAAATATCCAAATGTTAGGATGATGATGGGTATAGGGAATGTAACTGAACTAATTGATGCAGATTCCGTTGGAATTAATGCACTTCTTGTTGGAATTGCTTCAGAGCTAAATATTGAATTTTTACTCACAACTGAAGCAAGCAACAAAACAAAAAATTCTGTAAGTGAAGTTTCTAAAGCTGTGAAAATGATGCAAGCTGCAAAAATTCTCTCACAAGCACCAAAAGACTTAGGAATTGATCTGCTTATCTTAAAGGACAAAGAAAAATTAGAGTTTAAATTTGATGATTTGGAAAAAGTTCAAACAATAGTAGTAAAGAAAAAGAAAAAAGAAAAACTTGAAAAAAAATTTTTCAGAATTTTTATATATGACTCAAAAATAAATGTGCTTTTATATGAAAACCTTAAAAGAATTCCAAAGATGAGATTTATTGGTAAAGAAGCGATTCCTCTTTATCAAGAAATTTTATCAAAAAATCTCGTTAAGAGCATTGAGCATGCTGCATATCTTGGTAAAGAGCTTGCAAAAGCTGAAATTGCTCTAAAATTGGGGAAAAATTACATACAAGATGAAAATTTGTTTTCTAGTATCTAAATTTATCTAAAAAATCCAAAGTTTAGAATAATGGATCTTTTTACTTATATAGTAGTTATTTTCTTAGCAACTTTTATTTTAATTTATGCTTATATAAAAAAGAAGATAGATCTAAGCGCAGTTTTTGCAAGTGCAATTATAGGCTTAATTGTTGTTTTTACAATTGAAATTTCTTACCTTTTACTTATGATTTCATTTTTCATTTTGGGAAATTTAGCTACGATATATAAACAAAAAATAAAAGAATCTGAAGGTGTTTCTGAAGGTGTTAGGACATTTAAGAATGTTTTTGGTAATGGTGCTGCTGCAACAATCTTCTCAATTTTTTATTACATAACAAAAGCGCAGATTTTTCAGATTGCTTTCATTGGTGCAATGGCAACTGCAACCTCTGATACATTTGCAACAGAGATAGGACAAGCTCATGAAAAAAATCCAAAACTTATAACAAATTTAAAAAAGGTAAACGTTGGCACTCCAGGAGCTATTTCTCTGCAAGGAATTTTTGCTGCAATAATTGGATCTTTCTTAATTTCACTTATCTCTTTTATTTTCTCTAATGAAAAATCATTTCTGATGTATGGCACTCTATCTGGCATTATTGGATGTATGATTGATAGTTTGATAGGGGCAACAATAGAAAGAAATCTAATTGATAAACATATGACAAATTTCATTGCAACTCTTCTTGGTGGAATTTTCTCCATTGTTTTCTTTTATTTTTTACCATTTAATTTTTAACATGAATAAAATTTTTGCCATTATTTTTGTTTTTATTCTTCTTAGTTCTTGCATTATAGAAAAAGAAAAAATAAAGCTGATGTATGTTTGTCATGACAGCAGTATAGTATCCAACCCAAGAGAATGTCCAATAATTGAAAAGAAAATAATTAATATAACAAAATACATTTGTTATGATGGAGAAATTGTTAATGCTGCTGAGGAATGCAGAACTATTAACAAAATTTTAACCACTACGATAAGAACCTCAGGTATTATAACTCAAAACCTTACAAGAAATGACATTCCAACTACTCCGCCAATTGAAAGAGTTACTACAACAAAAATAAAAACAACTAAGGAATTAACTACCACAAGAGTAACTACAATGACAACCACAACAAGTATAACTACACAAATTGAAACTACTACAACAACTCAAACCACAACAACAAAAGTTATAACAACAACTACCTTAGAAGAAAATCTATGCGTTTCATTATTTGGTTGCCCAGAAGGAACTAAATTTGTTGGTTCTAAAAGTTCTGATAAATATCATTACTGTTGGTGTAGATATGCAAAAAATATAAAAGCTGAGAATATAATATGCTTTTCAAGTGTAGAAGACGCGAAATCAAAAAACTATACTGCTTGTGGAACTTGTAAACCACCTTATTAAAATTTCTTAATTGCTTGAATTATTTCTTTAACTTTCTCTAAATTTTCCTCAGCCATTGTACCAGTGACAATAACATCTGCACCAGCTTTTACTTTTTCTCTTGCAACTCTGGCATTTCTTATACCCCCACCAACAATTATTGGAATCCTGACCTCTTTTTTAATTTCGTAGATCATTTCATTTGCAATCGGATGCTCTGCTCCTGAGCCTGCCTCAAGATAAATGCAACTAAATCCAAAATATTTTGCAATAAGTGCATAATTCAATGCTTTGGGTATATCATAAATTTTTATAATATCAAGCTCAGATGCTCTCTCAACTTCTGTTTTCATAACACTCGTGCTTATGACAAGATATGCTAAAGGGATAACTTTCAACTTAAATTTTTTTACTAACAATGCACCTTTTAGTTGCTCCTCTAATAGATATTTTCTTTCTTTTGAGTTGAGCATTGACATAAAAAAAATATAATCTGCATATTGCGAAACTGCTGTTGCGGAATTTGGAAAAAGAATTACTGGTAAGGAAGAATTTTCCTTTATTTCCTTTATAGTTTCATCAACTATCTTACTTTCTTTTATTGTAGAACCACCAACCATTATTGCATCTGTACCAAAATCCTCACATAATTTCGCTCTCTTCCCAGCTTCCTCTATACTTTGGTCTTCAGGGTCAATTAAGGTAAAATGCAATGCCCTTTTCCTTTCTTCCAAAAGTTCTTTTATTAATGACATTTTCTCAATTTTCTCATATGTTTGATACTTCTTTCTATATGCTCTTTTGATGCAATATCGCTCCTAAACCATAAAGCCCCTCCTTTTATTGCATTAATTCCTTTTAATGAAATTTCTCTTGCTTCTTCTATTGTATCAGAAATGCCAACACTTGCAACAGTTCTTGAACTTAAAGCATAAAATTTTCCATCATCTCTAAGCTCCAATGAGCCAGGATATATTCTCAAATTTTCCTTTTTTGTAAGCTCATAGGCGTCCTCTAAATTTATAGGCTTACAAATATCATCTCTAAAAACCTTTTCAGGAAATTTTTCTGAGAATCCACCATAGCTTGGTGGAACTTTATAAGTAACAACTGTTGCCTTTTTTTCAATTTCAATTTTTCTTAAATTGCCATAAATCATTTTAAAACAAATATCAACAAAATCGTCTTTTATTATAGGCAGTATACTTATTATCTCAGGATCTCCGGGTCTTGAATTGATCTCAAGAATTTTTAAGCCATCGGAGCTATGCATAAACGCAATATAAAAAGGCAAACCACGGAGAGCATCATTCTTTCCTTTGATAAGAAATTTCTTGAAAATTCTTTCAGCAATTTCAATTTCTTTTTCTCTATCCCTCTCTGTCATAAATGGTAAAAATTCTTCACTATCTTTATAGCATCCCATACCACCTGTATTTGGGCCTAAATCATTTTCAAATGCCCTTTTATAATCTCTTGTTTCTGGTAAAGGTAAAATTCTTTTACCATCACAAAATGCCTGAAATGATGATTCCTCACCATCTATCTTCCTTTCAATTATAACCTTGCCTTTATTTTCATAAATTGAGAGAAAATGCCTGAAAATTTCTTCTCTTGAATTGAAGTGATCACCCCATACACCAACACCCTTGCCATAGCCAGGTTTATCTGGCTTAACAGCAACCTCATTATTAAGTTCATCAAGCCATGAAAAAACCTTCTTCTTTACTTCATCAGTTTTTCCATCTTTTTCAGGATCAAAAACTTTAAATTCTGGATTTACCTCTGGACATATTTCTTGCAATAAAATTCTCTGCTTTACTTTACTTTCCTCTAAAGCAAATTCTTTTTTTGGACATATTACTGGAATCCTAAGAGTTTCAATTCTATCTCTTATACCAGAGATTATTGGAGCTTCTGAACTAACTATGCAAAAGTCAATCTTCTCCTTAAATTTTTTTGCAAAATCAAAAATTTTCTCAACATCTAAATCAGGTATAACAATATGCTCTTCAGCAATTTTAAAATTGAAAGGATTTTTCTGTTTATCTGCAATATAAAATTTCACATCATAATTTCTGCTTCTTGCAAGTGCATCAACAATTGCAACTTCTCTTGATCCATAGCTAACAACTAAGATAGAAACTTTCTCCATTATCTTAAAGATTAGAATAAATTTTAATAAGTTGCTAAAAATTTGTTAGATTTCTCACAATTGATGAAAATAAATTTATAATTGAGGATATCAAAAATGACAGGACATCTCTGTTTTCTCTATCATCTCTTAATATCTCCTCTTTACTTTTTTTCTCGCCACATAGCTCGGTAAATGAAAATTTTTTTGGGAATTTTTCATTCAGAGAAAATCCAATAACATCACCATCGTGAGAGCAATAATGTCCATCAAATGAGTCTAAATTCCGATTCCAGCAAAAATTGTTTAAATCTCCGCCAGGACCGATACCAACAGGTGAATGTATCCATTCATTTTTCTCTGGAAGAATTAAACTAAAACTCCAGAATTTTCCATTACCATCACAAAAATTTTTTATACATTTCAAGAAGAAGCCGTATTGTTTATGCATTGTTCCAGAAGGACTTAAATTCGCAATTTCAAGAATTGCTCTACCATTTTCACTCTTAGTTATATTAACACAACTAGTATGGACATTGCCATCTGGAAACTCAACAACTAATCCGACATCTGCAGATACAAAAGTAATTATGAGGATAAAAAATAACAACGAAAACAATGAAGACTTTTTCATTTTATATAAAATTTTTTAATTTCCCTTAGAAAAATCATTAAAGAGAAATCTTTTGTTTCTGAGTAAAATTTCATTAGATAAGGCGCAAAGAAGAATACAAATATTGAATTACTTAAGTGGAGCAATGTAAATGGAATTTGGGCTATCAACACAGCTTTTAAAGGAATGAAAAATTCAAATGAGAAAAATGTTGCAGTTATAAAATCATAGAATATTGTCATAGCAAAAGATAAGAAAGTTAACTCCTTTCTATTCCAACTCTTTTTAAAAATTCCTAAAAATCCAGAGATTAAACCAACTATACCATAAGAAACTGAAGTATATAATGTCCAAGGTCCAGCAATAATAAAAAAATCTGAAATAAACATTGCTCCTAAACCAAAAATAAATCCTGTGATAGGCCCAAAAACAAGTGCAATCGATAAAGTAAAAAGCATTATTGGCTCAACATTTGGTAATGATGCCATTAAAACTCTTAGCCCTGCAACCGCTATTATGCTCAAGAATAGAGAAAAGAAATTTAATCTCTCAAATTCCATTTTCAATTATATATAAACAAAGAATAAAGATATAATGAAAGAATGAAAGAAGCTTTGTTATATGAGAAAGTTGGAGATGATACTGTGAGATGTAACCTATGTTCACATAGGTGCAAAATACAGAAAGGTAAAAGAGGTATTTGCAGTGTTAGAGAGAACATAGATGGTAAACTCTATTCCTTAGTTTATGGAAAAGTTATTGCTTCTCATATAGACCCGATAGAAAAAAAGCCACTTTACCATTTCCTACCAGGCACAATGTCCTATTCTATAGCAACTGTTGGCTGTAACTTCTCTTGTAAAAATTGTCAAAATTTTGATATAAGTCAAGCATCAAAAGGAAAAGGTGCTAAAATTTTAGGTCAAGATTTAATGCCAGAAGAAATTGTAAATTTAGCAAAAAAATATAAGTGTGAAAGTATTTCCTACACTTACACAGAACCTACTATTTTTTTTGAATATGCCCTTGATGTTTCAAAACTCGCAAAGAGAGAAAATTTGTACAACAATTTTGTGACAAATGGTTATATGACAGAAGAAATGCTTCGTTACTCTGAAGGGTTCATAGATGCTGCAAATGTTGACCTTAAAAGTTTTTCTGAAAAATTTTATCAGAAGATATGTGGAGCTCATTTGGAGCCTGTTTTATCCTCTTTAAAATTAATGAAAAAAATGGGAGTATGGGTTGAAATCACAACATTATTAATACCAACACTAAATGACTCTGAAGAGGAACTAAAAGAAATTTCAAATTTTATTAAAGATGAATTAGGAGAAGAAACTCCATGGCATATATCAAGATTTCATCCTGACTATAAACTGTTAGACCTCCCACCAACACCAATAGAAAAAATTCATAGAGCAAGGGAGATTGGCTTAGATTCCGGGTTAAGATATGTATACTCAGGAAACATTCCTGGCGATGTTGGAGAAAATACCTATTGCTATAATTGCAAGGAATTGTTAATAAAGAGATTCATTTTTGATGTTCTAGAAAATAAAATTGAAAAAGGGAAATGCCCAAATTGTGGAGCCAAGATTGATGGGGTTTTCATCTAACAGGCATTCTATAACAATTTAGCATTTTGATCATTACAGATAAAATTTCATATTTTATTTACTCTTCTCCTTATAGAATTATTACATAATACTGAAATCATCTGATATGGAAAAACTACTTAAAGAAGTTTTAAATGAGATAACTCCTACGAAGGAAGAACAGGAAAAGGAAACAAAAATAATTGAAAAAATTTTTTCAGAGATAAAAAAATTTAAGTTAGAACCAATTTTAGTTGGCTCTTTAGCTAAGAAAACTGATTTAAGAAGTGAGAAGGATATTGATATCTTCATAAAATTCCATAAAGATGTTCCAAGGAAAGAGTTAGAGCAAAAAGCCATTGAAATTGGTAAAAAAATTTTCAAAAAGTTGAAGGCAAGATATGAAATAGATTATGCTGAACATCCATATGTTATTGGTTCTTATAAGGGGTATAGAGTTGAATTAGTGCCATGCTATGATGTTCTAAAACCACAATCTGCAGTTGATCGTACGCCATTACATACAAGCTATATAAAAGAAAAAGTTGCAAATAACGAAATTCTAAGGAATGAAATTCGATTGCTTAAGAAATTTATGAAAGGAATTAATGTTTATGGTGCTGAAGCAAAAATTCAAGGCTTTTCAGGGTATTTAACAGAACTCTTAATTTTATATTATGGCTCATTTGAGAAAACATTAAGAAATGTTGCAAATTGGAAAGAGCAAGAAGTCATAGATATTGAGCATCACTGGAAGAATTCTAAGGACCTAAAGTATTTTTTTTCTGGTGCTACTCTGATTGTTGTTGATCCTGTTGACAAAGATAGAAATGTCGCAGCTGCGATATCAAAACAAAAATTATCTGAATTTGTATTCGCAGCAAGAAACTTCTTACAGAACCCTAAGAAAGAATTTTTCTTTCCTAAGGAAAAAAAACCTTTGAAAAAAGAAAAAATATTGAATATTATAAGAGCAAGAGGAACAAAAGTTGCAATGCTCCTTTTCAAACATAAAAGAATAAATCCGAATGTTCTTTATTCACAACTAAGGAAAACTAAAAAATTCATTGAGAAAAATTTATCTGAAAATGAATTTAAAATTTTTCGCGCTTATGAATGGAGTGATGAAAAAAACAGTTCTTGCTTAATTTTTGAATTCTCAGTATGGAAATTGCCAAATGTTGAGCACCATTTTGGCCCAAAGATATTCTCAAATGAAAAGGACCAAGAAAAATTTTTAAAAAAGTATAAAAATGCGTATATTGAAGGAGATAGATTTGTAGTTGATAAAGAGAGAAAATTTTCTGATGCAATAAAGCTTTTAGACGAAATATGTAAAAAAAAGGAGGGATTTGGGAAAGATCTTAAGAACTCAAAAGTTAAAATTTTTGAAGATAAAAAAATTTTAAGCTTTAAAAACATGGAATTTTTTATTTTCCTTAGTGAAATTTTCAAGTAATTTTCTAAAGAAGAAGGTATTTAACTGCCTCTTTTATGTTGGAAATCTCAATGACAGTCATGTTTAACTCTTCTTCTGCAAATTCCTTAAGATCAATTTCTACTGGTGAGTAATATCTCCTTTCAAATATAAAATTTCCTCTCCTTTCTGTTTTTGTTTTCAATTCATAAACAGTAAGGTATCTTTGGCCCTTTGGTAAGAGAAAAAATTTTATGTTATTTTCTGAAGCTGCTTGCATTTTCTCGAGAATTCCGGAGACTTTACCTATATTACCATTCGCCTCTATTGTGCCAGTAATCACAACATCATCTCTAACCTTTCTATTTTGGATTGCTGCAATTATCGCTGATGTTATTGCTGCTCCAGCACTGCCACCACCAATTAATTTTCCTCTGACATCAAAAGAGAGGATTATATCTTTATCTTTGATCGAAATTTTTGTAAAATCTTGTGCAACTTTTGATGCAGTTTCAACTGAGAATTGTATATCTGGCTCCGTGAATGGATTTGTTTCTATCAGAACTCTACCTCTCCCTTCTCTAATTTCAACATTTACTTTTCCTAAAATACCCTCACCATAGTTTGTAACCGCCACTATATTAGCTAAGGAATTTCTCTGGCCATTAAAACTTTCATATTTTTGGGTATTGTTATTAATGCTATATCCCTCTATTTCATTTTGTTTTTCTATTTCTGAGAAACTGTAAATAAGATAGTGAAAAATAAATCCTAAAATGAAAACAATGATATAAGATATTAATGCTATAGCTATGTAAATTTTTCTCATCTTAGAGATTTATTTAAAATTTTGCTAATATAAGTAAGATGAAAAAGATTTTCATTTTTGTTTTATTTTGTCTTTTATTATTTGGAATTTTCAATGCAACTGCAAAAATTTATCAGCCATTGAAAAAAAATTGGGAGTGGCCAATAGCTGCAAACAAAATTTATTCATTTAGTTTGAATGCATCATCTGAAGAGATATATGCTTGTATTTATTATAAGCCAGAAGAAAAAGGTCTTATTAAAGTTTTGAATAAGAGAGGTGAACTCATCTTAGACACATGGATTAAAGGTTATATGGTAACTGCTGCTATCTATAAGAAACAAGTTCCTTGTCAAGAGCCTAATGCAACAGGTAAGTGCTATGAATGGTTTGGGAAAACTTCAAAATTTCCAGGAGAAGTTAAATTTTTATTTGTTTCAGATACTGACTTAGATGGAAATTTAGATATTTTTGCAAGCTGTGAAGCAACTGGTGGTGGTGTGACCTCATATATATTATACGCATTTGAAAGAGAATTTAACGAAGCTTCAAAAGTTATTGAAAATAAGGGAAAGTGGTTCTATGATAAGGCAGAACTTATAACAAGTGGTATTTTTGAGGATATTGATTCAGATGGTATAAAAGATATTATATTTTCCTCTTTAGATTCATCAATCTATGTGTTTACATCAGATGGAAAATTAAAGAGAGAAATTCAGCTTAATGGAAGTGTTTGGGATATTGCAGCATATGATATTGAAAATGATAAAAAAATTGAGTTGATAGCAGGCCATTTTTCTGGGATTTCCGCAATTAAAAATTATGCTCTTATATGGGATTTCAAAACTAATGAAAGGATTTTTGATGTTGAAGTTTTAGAAAGTAAAAATGGGACTCTCATTATTGGAGCAAGTAAAAATTCTCTTTACTGCTTAGATGCACAAGGAAATGAAAAATGGAAAAAAGAAATTTCTGATATAGAAGGAATTGCAAAGCTTGATGTGGATAATGATGGAAAGCATGAATTGTTGGTTCTTGCTAATAATGAAATTCATGCTATTAATTTTGATGGTAAAGAAAAATGGAAATATGAAATTTTAGAACCATCAAATGTGATATATACAACAAATGAAAATGAAGTTCTCGTATCAGGAAAAAAACTCTATAGCTTTTCCTTAGATGAAAATTCTATTAAAAATGAATTGGCTTTTCAA
The DNA here is from genome assembly GCA_038891095.1 of Candidatus Altarchaeota archaeon. Lineage (GTDB taxonomy): Archaea > Altiarchaeota > Altiarchaeia > IMC4 > QMZM01 > JAWAEV01. Next base: position 78,243 of record JAWAEV010000003.1, on the reverse strand, counting down.
TATCTTGAAGATGCAAAAAATTTTTATCTTGAGGATAACTGTGACAAAGCAATTAACTTGGCTGAAAAAGCAAAGAAAATTTTTCATAGCATAGATAATGTTGATGGTCTCATTGAATGTGACAGAATTTTATTGCATTGTTTACCATCCCCTGAAGTTGAGGAAGAAATAAAAAGAGCTAATGAATATTTTGCTATTGCTCAGGAATATTACTCTTCTGAAGAATTTAAAAAAGCGAAAGAGTATGCCACAAAAGCTATGGATATTTATGCAAAATGGGGCTATAAAGATGAGACAATAAAGTGTGACATGCTTCTAAATGAGATAAATAAAAAAATTTTTGTGGAAGGTGAAGTAAAAGCAAGAGAGTTCTATCTTAAAGCAGTTGATCTTTTAAACAATGGGGATCTGGACAATGCAACAATTTACGCAAATAAAGCATTGCAGATTTACGCTGATATGGACTCAGAGAGTGGAATTTCAAGTGCAAACTCTCTTCTCTCAGAAATAAGTAAAAGGAGAAACGAAATGTTAGCAGAAAGTTATCTTGAAGAAGCAAAAAAGAATTTTGAATTTATGAATTTTGAGGATACTTCGAAATATGCTGAAATGGCAAAAAAAATTTACTTAGCTACAAAAAACGATAAAAAAATTGAAGAATGTAATGCGCTTATATCTCAAGTAAAAAGATATAAAGAAGCTAATGAATATTATGAAAATGCAGTGAAATTTTTCAATGAAGGTAAATATAAAAATGCAAGTGAAAATGCAAAAAAAGCAAAGGAAATTTTTGAGGAATTAAAAAATGAGGAAGGGATTAAAAAAGTAGATGAGCTCCTAAAAAAATTAGAAGGGATGGGAGTAGGCACTGGACTTATATACTTAGGAGTTATTATCGGAATTCTTATTTTCATAGCAATTGGTGTTTTATTGAGAAAGAGAGTTATTTAGAGAGTTCAAAATAAAGTATTTTATAGTTTAAAAAAAAATTATTATTTGTGAGTATGAAAATGAAAAATGAAAAATTTTTTCTTTTCGGGGCTTTAGGTATTATGGTTTCTTTAATTTTGAATGTATCTGCATTTTCTTGTGTTGATTCTGATAATGGAATAAATATTTATGAACAAGGGTTTGTGAAAAAGGATTCTGTTTATAAATTTGACGAATGTTATAACGGAGATAAAATGGTAAAAGAATACTACTGCTCAAATGGAGAAATAAAATCTCAGTATATTTGGTGCTCTCCAGGAAAATGCAAATCTGGAAAATGCATCAGTGACACTGGCTTAGTAGTTGGAAAATTTATAGATGTTGCCGCTGCCACAAACCAATGCGCAGATTCCGATGGCGGGCCTTATCCTTATACCCCAGGTTATGTTACAATAACTTCTTCAAGCGGAGGAACAACATTTTACTATGATGAATGTTATTCAGGCACAAAAGTTAAAGAATATTACTGCAAAGATGCTGACACAAAAACTTACGATTATTATACTTGTCCCTATGGTTGTCAAACAACAAATCAAGGCATAGGTTATTGTGCTAGTAGTACAGTGACAACTACTACCACTACATCAGGACAATGTTATGACTCTGATGGATTAAATTATTATACATACGGTTACGTAAAAGATCAAGCCGGGCAATATTGGTATGATTACTGTGAGGGTAATGTTATACGTGAACAAGGATGTTCAGGTAATGTTCCATATAGTGTAGGATATACTTGTCCCTATGGTTGTCAAAATGGTGCTTGCATAGCAGCACCACAGCAAACTACCACGACAACATCACAGCAGTATATATATTACTGCAGTGATAGTGATGGTGGGGATAGTCCTTATGTATATGGTATAGTTACTGGAACAACACCACACGCTCCAAGCTGGAAAGCAGAATTTAAAGATTTATGCTCCGGTAATGTATTGGTTGAGTATTACTGTACAAGTAGCTCTGCTTATGGTAATGTTCCGTTAGGAACTAAACAATATACTTGCCAATATGGTTGTCAAAATGGTGCTTGCATAGCAGCACCACAGCAAACTACCACGACAACTCCATCACAGAAAAAATGTTCTGGAACTTCATGTAAAGTTGAGCAAAAAACGGACACTGGTTATACTTTAATATGGGAAGATAGCGATTGTGGTAAATCTTATTATACCTATGGTGAGTTAAAATACACAGTAAAAGAAACTGGTCAGTCTGCTGTGTCTGGTAAAGATATTTGTGCTCAGCCACCATATCAAAACTATCTTGTTGAATTCTGGTTAGACCCAACATGTGCTAATGGACAAGCTCTACAAACTGAAACAATTCAGTGTCCTTCAGGTTACACATGTCAAAATGGTGCTTGTATAGCAGCACCACAGCAAACTACCACGACAACAACACCTGCTCCAGGACAAACAACTACAACAACAATACAAATTAGCAAATGCACTGAAACAGATAATGCCTTAGATGAATTCACTCCGGGATGTGTTACCTATGATAAAAAGGTAGATTGCGATCATTGCATTTCAAAAAATACACTTAAAGAATATTACTGCAATTCAAAAGGTAAAAAAGATTATGATTATGTAGAATGTCAATATGGCTGCGAAAATGGTGCTTGTATATTACCAGCAACAACAACCACTACTCCAACATGTTATGATTCAGATGATAAGAATCCTTATACTTTTGGTTATGTTATCTACAAAGGCAAGTATTATTATGATGAATGCGCTTCAGGCAATAAAAAAGTTTGGGAGTACTACTGCGATGAAAAAGGTAAAAAGAATTCTGATTTAACTGATTGTTTATATGGTTGTCAAAATGGTGCTTGCATAGCAGCACCACAGCAAACAACTACAACAATTCCGGTAACACCAACTCAAAATTGTGGAGATTTCAAAGATTGTAAGTCTTGTATAGATAATGGATGCAACTGGTGTAAAAGAGCTGCTCCATTAGACTCATGGAGTTATTGCACAAATGATTGTAATGCATTTTCTTGTTTCTTAGGAAAATGCATTAGCAATTCATTTGAGTGTTAGCTGTAGTTTAATGACTCTGCAGATAGTCTTAAAGTTAAACGATATGAAAATTTAATTTATTATTTAGTTAGCGATTCTCAGCTTGATTTTTCTTTTTTTCAGTTATTCTGTTGTTGGCATTATAGTATTGCGAACAATGCTACCGGCTTCAACTATTGAGTCGGGATAAATTGCTCTACCAGGCATAATTGATACATTTATTCCAGTTTTGACATTATCGCCCATGATGCAACCAAATTTTCTTCTTCCTGAGCTAACAATCTTGTTTTTTATTTCAACTCTAACCTCTTCACTATCATTTCTCAAATTTGCAATTTTTGTGCCTGCACCAAAATTACAATTCTCACCTATGATTGAGTCACCAACATAGCTCAGATGACATATATTTGTATTGTTCATAATTATAGAATTTTTTATTTCGACTGCATTTCCAATTCTACAGTTGTTCATTATTGTCGTTGCTGGTCTTATAAAGCAATTTGGACCTATAATACAGTTTTCTCCAATCCAACAAGGGCCTTCAATATATGCACCAGAACGTATAATTGAATTTTTCCCAATATGAATCTTTCCTTTTAAAACAGAAAATTTCTCAATTTTAACATTTTTCTCTCTCTCTAATTTTAACTCTTTCAACAAAATTTCATTTGCATCTAATAGGTCCCACGGCTTACTTATATTGATCAACCGACCTTTGCAATAGCTAACATAAAATTCTGGAATTAAAATTTTTATAGCATCTGTAATTTCATACTCGCCTCTCGGAGACCTTTCAGTTTTTTCTATTGCTTTGAAAATTTCTTCATTAAAAAAATATATGCCTGAATTTGCTAAATTTTCTTTTGAAAAAGATGGCTTTTCAATTATGTTTTGAATTCTATTTCCTTTGAGCTTTACTATCCCAAAGTCTGAAGGATTTTCAACTTTAATAACAGCTAACATATTGGCTCTAAATTCCAAAAAATCTTTGATAAAATTTTTTATAGTTTCCTCTGAAATAATAATGTCGCCATTCATTAGAAAAAATTCCTTGCTAACATGATCCTTCAGAAGAGAGACTGCATGCCCAGTCCCAAGTTGTTCTTTTTGCTCGATATACTCCAACTTTAAATTTTTAAATTTTTTTCCAAAATGCTCAATTATCCTCTCCTTCTTATAACCAACAACTATAATTACTTTTTTGAAAAATTTTTTTAATGCCTCTAAATCCCACTGCAAAATTGGTTTTCCTGCTATTGGTAGCATTGGTTTTGGCCGAGTTAATGTCAATGGTCTTAACCTTGTGCCCTCACCCGCAGCTAAAATTACAGCATCCATCCTAAATTCCTTTCTCAGCAACAATATAATTTTCTTCAACTCTTGGAGCAATTCTCTTCAACTTCTCTCTAAAATTTTTCTTTAATACGCATTCTTTATCTTCTCTAAGGATATTTTTTATATCAAGAACATAATGGGTTTCCTTAGTTTCAGGCAAATTTTTCAATTGCTCTGAAAATTCCTCCAAAATTTTTATTCCCTCTTTCTGAATTTTTTCTTTGTCAATTGCCATCTTTATTATATTTACTTTATGGATAAAAAATTGCCCATGCCGGGATTTGAACCCGGGTCAGAGGATTTCTGCAAAATTACACTTCTTTCTTTGAAAGAAAGAAATGTTACCGCAGTCCTCTAGGATAATCCGAACTACCCCACATGGGCCCAATCTTATTTTTATTTTTTTAATATAAAAACTAATTCATTAAAGTTTTAAATTTTTATGTTTGAAAATGACAAACTTAGAGATTTTACCATTGGCCTCCGGAATTTTTGCGATGTTATTTGTTGCTTATCTGATTTTTAAAATTTTGAAAGAAAATCCTGGAGATGAGAAAATGCAGGAAATTTCAGATGCTATAAAGGCAGGTGCAATGGCTTTTTTAAAGAGAGAATATTCTATAATTCTAATTTTCGCTATTGTTATGACAACAATTTTAGGAATTTTTATAAATCTAAATACAGCACTTGCATACATTGGTGGAGCTACTTGCTCAGCAATGGCTGGATTTTTAGGTTTAAGTATTGCAGTTCGTTCTAATTCAAGAACTGCTGAAGCAGCAAAGGTCAGCATTGATAAAGCATTAAAAGTTGCATTTTCTGGCGGTACTATTATGGGGCTCTCAGTTGTTGGTTTAGGTATCTTAGGTATATACTTCTTTTATGAAATTTTAAAAGATCCAAATTTTATAAATGGTTTTGGATTAGGTGCTTCCTCTATAGCATTATTTGCAAGAGTTGGTGGTGGCATTTACACTAAAGGTGCTGATGTTGGTGCTGATTTAGTTGGTAAAGTTGAAAAGGGAATTCCTGAAGATGATCCTCGTAATCCAGCAGTTATTGCTGATAATGTTGGGGACAATGTTGGTGATGTCTGTGGTATGGGTGCTGATCTTTTTGAAAGCTATGTGAATTCAATAATTGCTGCTATGATTCTTTCTTTAACTGTCACAAAAATTTATGGAGATGAAATAATTCTTTTGCCTTTGTTAATTGCTTCCTTAGGAGTTTTAGCGTCAATTCTTGGTACATTTTTTGTATCAACAAAAGAAGATGCTGAAATTGCAGAACTTCTTTTTGCATTGAGAAAAGGGATTTTCATAACTGCTTTATTTATAGTAATTGCAAGTTATTTTTTAATTGAATTCCTAATCGGAAAAATTGAAATTTTCTATTCTGTTTTAGTAGGTTTAATTTCAGGAGTGGCTATTGGTTTATTAACAGAGTATTATACATCATCTTCATATGGGCCAACAAAAAAAGTTGCAGAAGCTTCTAAAACTGGTGCTGGAACAACGATAATAAAAGGACTTTCTGTTGGTATGAAAAGTACTTTTTTTCCAATTTTAATTATTTCTTTAGCAATTGTACTTACATATAAAATTGCTGGAATTTATGGGGTTGCTATAGCAGCTGTTGGAATGCTCTCAACTCTTGGGATTACAATGTCAACAGATGCATATGGACCAATAGCTGATAACGCTGGCGGTATAGCAGAAATGGCGAAATTAGGAGAAAAAATAAGGAAGATGACAGATGCATTAGATGCTCTTGGAAATACAACTGCTGCAACAGGCAAAGGCTTTGCAATAGCATCAGCGGCACTAACTGCATTAGCACTAATTTCAGCATATTGCTCTGTAACTGGTTTAAAAGTTATAAATATTTCTGATGCTAATGTAATTGCCGGATTATTTATTGGTGGAATGTTACCATTTTTATTTTGCTCATTCACAATGGATGCTGTTGGAAAAGCAGCTTTTCAAGTTGTCAATGAGGTTAGAAGACAATTCAAAGAGATAAATGGCCTGATGGAGGGAAAAACAAAAGCAGATTACGCAAAATGCGTTGATATAAGTACAAAAACAGCAGTAAAAGAGATGCTGATTCCAGGTTCTATGGCTATCTTAGCTCCAATTTTAATTGGTTTTACATTAGGTGCTGAGGCTCTTGGAGGTTTATTGATTGGTGCAACTTCTACAGGATTTTTATTAGCTGTAATGATGGCAAATTCAGGAGCTTCTTGGGATAATGCAAAAAAATTCATTGAACAAGGAAACTTTGGTGGTAAAGGCTCTGAAACCCATAAAGCTGCTGTTATAGGTGATACTGTTGGTGATCCGTTTAAGGACACTGCAGGACCATCATTAAACATTCTTATAAAGTTAATGTCTGTTGTCTCCTTAGTTTTTGCTCCACTTTTCATATAAAACTTAATTTTTCTTTTCCTCTCATTCCTATAACCCTCAAACTTTTTTCTTTTAGTTTTTTTCTGAGATTTTTATCATTTGTGCAAATAATCATATTCTCTTTTTCAGAAATTTTTAATATTAATTTATCAGTATTTTTTCCATTTGGAATTTTCTTTGCTTTCTTTTCAATTAAAATAAGGGCTATTTCCGCAGCTATTTTCTCCTTACCATTACCTTTTTTTTGAATTTTTTTTAACTCTTCTATAACACTTTCAGAAACTAAAATTTCATATTTCTCGGGAACAAGTCTTTCTATCTCAGAAAAAATGTCAATCTTTTTAATATAGGGTAAAAGCCAAAAATTAGTATCTATAAAAATTTTTATCATTCTACAACAGCACCATATCCAATTAAACGCCACCTTGCTCCAAATCTTCTGCTTATTGCAACTCTTTGGCCAATTTCAGCACATACAGGAATTTTTAATGTAAATTCCTTGCTTTTTGGATCAGTTAAAATTCCTATAGTAACTGCAGAGCCAACAGATAGCATTAGTGCTTCATTCCTCTCTAAAGATTTTATTTGTTCCTTATTTCTATCCCCAACAGTTTTTTCGAATAAATGAAAATCAATTTTTATTTTTTCATAGACCTCTGGTAGCTGACCTTTCAAGCCTAAAACATTTCCGCACATTCCATCTGACTTTGTAAGTGCAGGATCTAAATTTGTTCCTATTCCAATTAATCCTCCAGGATAAACCTCCTTAACATTCTGGTTACATGCATTTAACGAGACTATTTTTGTTGTTATTGGTCTATAGTTATTTGTTTTCTTTACCCCTGGCCTTAATTCTATTTCATCTCCAACTTTAAGTTTTCCTCTTAAAAGAGAACCACCAACCACACCGCCCTTAAGTTCATCAATTTTCACCCCTGGTTTATTTATATCAAATGATCTTGCTATATACATTAAAGGTCTGCTATTAGGATCTCTTTTAGGAGTTGGAATTCTATCCTGAATTGTTTTTATTAAAAGGTCTATATTTGCATTACAATTAGCTGCTATTGGTATAATTGGCGCATCCTCAGCAATTGTTCCTTTGAGAAAATTTTTTATTTGTTCATAATTTTCAATAGCCTTTTCTTTTGAAACTAAATCTATTTTATTCTGCACAACAACAATGTTTTTTACATTTAATATTGTTAAAGCAAGTAAATGCTCTTCTGTTTGAGGTTGAGGGCACTGCTCATTTGCAGCAATCACTAACAAAGCACCATCCATTATTGCTGCTCCTGAAAGCATAACTGCCATTAAACTCTCATGACCAGGAGAATCAACAAAACTAACTCTCCTCAAAAATTCTGTTTTCTCATTACAATTTGGACATCTCTCAGATGTACAATAACACTCTGGCTCATTACACTTAGGACATTTATAGAATGTGCAATCAGCATAACCAAGTCTTATTGATATGCCCCTTTTAATTTCTTCTGAATGCCTGTCAGTCCAAACTCCTGACAATGCTTTTGTTAAAGTTGTTTTTCCATGATCTACATGGCCTACTAAACCAATATTTAGCTCTGATTGTATAGGTTGAGATTTCAATTTATCATCTAATATTGGAATAGTGATATAAAAAATCTAAATTTTTATTTAAAGCAATATTTCTGGCACAAAATAAGAAAAAATAAGTCCACCAATAATGCCTAAAATCCACATAATCACAGCATAACTCAAGACTATTTTCCATTTAATAACTCTTGAAATCCCTAATATTGAAGGCAAACTGAGAGCAGGACCTGTTAGCAAAAAAGCCAATGCAGGCCCTGTACCCATACCCAAAACTAATAGTTCTTTTACAAATGGTATTTCAACTAATGTTGGTGTGTATATAACTATTCCTATGATAGAAGCAAACGCAGTTTGAGCTAATCCTTGACCTAGATAAGCAGAAATGACTTCTGTTGTCAAGAAGATTTTTATAATTCCGATAATAAAAATTCCAAGCAAAACTAAAGGCAAAATTCTTTTAACAAAATCCCAAACATTTCTAAGCCATTCTTTTAAATCAGGAATAAAGGAAAATTCTTTTTCCTGATATTCAATCTTTAGTTCTGAAGTTCCATCCAATTCTTGTTTAGACCAAATTTTTTCAACAGTGTAACCAGTAATAATTGCTGCACTTAAAGCAAGGATAATTCTCCCTATGGTAAACTGCCAACCAATAAGACTAAATGTTAGAATAACTGCTGCTGGATTAATAGCTGGTGTAGCTAACAAAAAAGTAATTGCCGGTCCTAAACCTGCACCTCTCTTTTTAATTGCAGCAAATAAAGGAATTATTGAACAAGAACAAACAGAAAGTAGAGGCCCGCCAAAAGCAGCAATAAAGTATGCTTTAGAATTTCTTTTTCCCAAATGCTTAATTACTAATTCCTTTGGAATGAAAGTCTGAAATGCTCCTGCCACTAAAAAAGCTATAAGCAAACAAAACCATGCTTTTTCGCCATAACTTAATAATGTTAGGAAAGGTATTTTCCATGCTGGAGTTTCTAAAGAAATTGGAAACGGCTCTTTAGGATAAATCCCTTGTTTTATAAGTTCACTTTTCTTGAATGCACTATACCATTCATAACAAACTAAACTACCTAAAAGAATTATAATAAGTAAGATACCAAAATGTATTCTTTTCAATTTAATTTTTACCTCCAATTTTTTGTTTTTTATTTCAAACTTTCTTCAATAATTTTCTTTTCCTCTTCGGTTATTGCATAAATCTTATAGACAAGCTCATCAATTTCAGCATCTGTCTTTTTGATTTCTTCTTCAATTTTAGCTCTTTCATCTGTCTTCTTGTCTCCAATTTCATTGAGACGTTTGTTGAGGGCGAGCATTTTGTCTACGAGGGTGATAATTCTTTCTTTTTTTGTCTTATCAACATTTGGGTAAAGAGGTAGTTCTTTAAGGAAAGAGACAGGATATTTTAGAGAACCTTCAGGTATTCTTCCCAGATAGAACCTATCCTTATGTATCCAGTCAAATAATTTAGAGTTTAGTATTCCAAGTATCAATTTTATGTTATGTTCTTCGTTAGTTAAAATAGAGTGAACTGCAACAAGAAACCCTATTCCCTCTTCATCTATCATAGCAGTTAATCTTTTAGAAACGCCACGCACAATCAATTTATTTTTTGTGAGAAATAATTTTTTTGTCTGTTCATTAACAGGTATTTTTTCTATATTGACATAGGGTTCTTTAAATTTCTTTTTATAAAGATTGATTTCTTTGCCCCACAAAAAACGATATCTATCTAAATAACTATTGGTTGCAATTCTAATGTCTTTAGTGTCTTGCTTTCCTTCGTGTATATACGGCTCCATTTTCCAATATTCAAATCCCATCACTCCAGTTCTAATATCAAAAACCTCGCCAATTTTCTTTAGAGAATTAATTTTTTTATATATGGTGTCTTTCTTAACATTGTATCTTACATTAAATGTTCCATTATCTGCAACAAATTTATCAATTGGAACTTTTTCAAATTTTTCTTCGTCAAAAATAGTAGTATTTTCATTTGAAATAAAACAATTAACTCTATATTTAGACTTATTTTTAGTTGTTTTTTGTACTATTATTATAACTGTTGAAACTAACGCATCAGGAAAAACTCTTTTTGCATCTGCTAAATCAATAATTTTTATTATTTTACAATTTGAAAGGAGGAATTCCCTTAATTTTTTTCCATAATCTGAAACTAAAAATTTATTTGAAACTATAAACCCCAAATACCCCTCACTCTTCAGTAATTTTATTGCTTTTTCAATAAATAGAACAAGTATGTCATATGCACCATATGCAGACACATAGGCTCGTGAATAATACTCCTTTTCGTTTTCCAAGTATAAAGTCCTTTCGTAAGGCGGATTCCCGATCACAACATCAAACCCGCCTTCTTTCATAACATCTGAAAATTCTTCTTCCCATTTGAAGGCTTTGTCTCCGGCTATTGCTGGGTCGTCAATTAAGGAGTTTCCGCACTTTATATTTTCTTGAAGTAATGGAAGGCGATGTCCTTTTTCTGCAATTTTCAGCAAAAGATTAAGCTGTGCTATCTCAACAGCTTGTTTGTCTAAATCTACACCAAAGATATTGTTTTTAAGAATCTTTACTTTTGATGTAAATGGCAGACCTGTTTTGAAGTCTATTTGTGTTTGTGAGTAGTTTTTATCGTGTTTTGCATAATATTCATTCAAAACATCAAAAGCTTTAATCAAAAATGAGCCGGAACCACAAGCAGGATCTAAAACCCTTATTTTCTCAACATCTTCTGGCTTTTTGTTTTTAAGTAATTCTCCTAGAGTATTCCTTACAATATAATCAACAATATACGTTGGTGTGTAATAAATTCCTTGCTCTTTTCTGTGAGCGTGGTTTTCTGTAAGCTTTGCTCTTTTCTCGCTTTTCTTTAAGATATGCCCTAAATACTGCTCGTAAATATTACCCAATACATCTGCCTCAATAGCTGAAAAATCATAAGAAACAGATTTGTCTTTTGTATAGTAAAGGCCTTCAATGATCTCGTGTAAAACCTCATTATCTATGTCTAAACTGTCGCACAAGTGATTAGCAAATATCTTGCTGTTGTATTGCTTGTCAAAATAAGCAAAAACCTCTCTCAAACTTTTTATCAATTGCCCTTTACCTCTGCTTTCCCATTCCCTAAAGCTGGAAATTAATGTTTTTGCTTCAAGTTCTCTGTCTTCGCAATTTCTTATTAGGATTAATCTGTCTAAAATTCTTTGAACGGCTTCGTCTAATTCCTCTTCAGTTAGGTTTTTGCTTTGGTTCAGCTTTGTTATATTTTTTGATAATAATTCCCTAAATCTTGTGAAATCTTGTAAAAGCTGCTTATCAACAGTAATTTTTTTTGTTTTCTTTCCCCATTTTTCAGCTTCTTTATCAATTAATCCTTTTTCAAAACTTTCTTTGGATAAAAGCCACAACTCATCGAACCTATCTAAAAATTCTTGACATGGGATTGTTTTAAGATGGTTTTGCAATGGATTAGATGTTTTCCATTCAGCATTAAATATTTTTACGCTTTCAAAGTTAGTAAGAACTGCCCAAGTGCAGCCTTTATGCCAAGCGTAATTTATCGCCTGTTCAATAAATTTAGGATTGTCTAAATCTCCTCTTAGTGGTTTGACTTCCAAGAAAAATTTTGGAATACCATTAATTCTGAAACCATAATCAACTCTTTTTTTGGAAATTTTTTCTTCAGCAGTAACCTCGTTTGAATCTTCAATATTCCAGCCCAAAGCACGAAAGAGAGGAAGAATAAAATCCTTCTTAGTCATCTCCTCATTGTATGTTATGACTCTTTTTTCTTCCACAACTCTGTTATACTTTTCTACAAGTTTCCTTATTTCCTGTTTTATTATTTCATTACTTATCATAACAATACTTTCTCCTTAATTTATTAATCTTTTTTTAGCCACCTTTTTATCTCTTCAACTTCTGGAATTCTACCTTCTGCCATAACTTTTCCATTTATAACAATCGCTGGTGTCAATGTAACTTTCTCAACTATCTTTGAGATATCTGTAACTTTCTCAATCTTTACATCAATTTTTAATTCTTCTGATGCTTTTCTCGCATTTTCCTCAAGTTTTTTGCATTTCTCACAACCCATACCTAAAATTTCAATTTTCATTTTTTGATTTTTTTTGTAACAAAAATTATAATCATTGCCATTAGTAGAGCTATTGCCAATATTCCAAAAGAAGCAAAAATGTTATTCAAAAGTGCGGGATTTGTAAGCAAAACGAGCCCTAAGCAAAGCATCATCATCCCTGAAATTAATTTTAATACCTGCCCTTGCCATTCAGTAAGTTTTCTTGCTCCAAGAGTTAGTGTAAATGCCAAAACAATTAGTATAAGAGGTATTACATAAACAAGATTATAAAAAGCAAGGTATATGTAGTATTGCATTGTTGGAATTTCATGTAAAGTTAAAACTCTCGTAAAAACCATTGGAAATCCTGCTGTGCAAAGAAGCTCATAAGTGTTTGCTGCTATTGCTAAAATAATTGTACTTAATACAATTGAAGGTAGAGATGTTACTCCAAGCAAATTTCTCATTTTTTTGAATAATTTGGGCTTAGCACTTTCAGGAATAACCAAAGAAATTCCCTTCTCAAAAAAGAAAAAATCTTTGATATTTATTAAAGCAATAATTAAAGCAATAATTCCCGCAATTTTTGTTATTATAGGTAGCTCTCCGATGAAAAGAAAGAGATTGAGCCATGCAGCCATAAATAGAAAATACATAAATCCGGAAAAGAAAACAAACACCCCTCCAATAAGCAGCATTCTTGCTCTTGATCTCGCATGTATGAGCATGCTAAGTAAAAAGAAAAGCACAAAGAAAGCACATGGATTAAAACTATCCAAAGAAGCAATTATTATTGTGAAAACAGGTAAAGAAATTTCTGATGTGTTAATTTTTCCAAAAAATGGTAAATCAATTATGTTACCTTCTTCAGGAGTTGTTTCGTTATAACCAGGAAGATGCGGCGTTTTACCATCTATTTTCTCAATTGGACATTCACATCCATCTTTCAGACAATTTTCAATTTCATTTTCTAAATAAGTTTTAATTAAATTGTTACCAATGAAATATTTCTCACCTATGAATGCTGTTGGATATCCAACACCTTCTAAATTATAAATTTCTTTAAATTTTTCGTATAGTTCTCTATTTGACTCATTAAGAATGTCATGAATCTTTATGATAACACCATATTTGTCTTTAACATAATTAAGGTATGGCATTAATTCCTGACATTGAGGGCATGTGCTTTTAATGAAAATATGAATGCATATGTTCTCTTTTGGAAAGAGTTTTTCTTCAGGATTAATACAACCACCTTTGTCAATGCACTCTTTGATTAAATTTTCTATTTCTCTACCTGTTGTTTCATCGCCTCTGTAACCCACAATATAATTATCACCAATGAATGTTGTTGGAACTCCAGATGCTTTTGTGCCATAAGCTTCTGCAATTTTAACAAAAAGGGCTGCATTTTCTTGATTGTGCCAAGTCTCAAAAGATTTAATTTCTATTTGGGGATACTTCACTTTTAATCCATCTAAAAAAATTTTTTCTGCAGCGCAATGTGGGCATCCTTCACCCCAGAAAAAATAAATAACAACTTTATTTTCTTCTGCACCTATTGTAAAGTTCATTAAGCTGAAGAGGAAAATTACTATAGTTAGTATAACTAATTTATTTTTCATTTTTTATTGCTTTATATTGACATTTTTAGTTTCCTTTGCAATTGTCTCATTATCATAGAGTAATTCAACATTAACTTCATAACTTCCTGGGCGAATTCCTGCACATCCAGTGCAGGGAGGAGTTCTATATTCAAAATTAATTTCATTAAGACCTTTTTTCAGATTTTTTTTGTCTTCTATCTGTAGTCTGTAGTATCCTGACATAATTCCATATATCTTAACAGGAACATTATTCATTTCTTCTTCTGCATTAATAAGGACTTTAATTTTCATTATTTCATTTGAATGATAAATTTCTTTGTCTGTTGAGAATGATAACTTCACAAGATTGGCAAAAGGAATTTTAGTATATGTTATTGTAGTTAAAATTTTTGTAGTAAGTAATTTTGTCGTTGTTGCTATAGTAGATGTTGTTTCTTGAGTTGATGTTACCATAGTTAACTCTGTTATCTCTGTCGTTTTCACTTCTTGCAAATTTTCTTTTTTGCTATCAATACAGCAAGAAATTAAAAACAAAAGTGTAAAAATCCCTGCCAAAATTTTTTTATTTTCCATTTTCTTTAAATTTTAATTCCGGTCTTTCTACGATTTTTGCTTTAAGTCATTTTCATAAAATTTAAAAATTTTTCCTTTTGCATATCCTAACGCTCTGAAAACATCAAAAACCCTAAAATCTTTGATACTATAAAAAGTTTTTCTGCCTTTTCTTTTAGATTTCACAACACCAAGATTTTCAAGTTTTTTTAGTTGGATTGAAACTGTTGATTGTTTCCTTTTAACATAAGGAAATATTTCACAGACGCATTTCTCACCATCTAACAAGAATTCTAATATTTTTAACCTTGTTTCATCTGCTAATGCATTTAAAATTTTTAGAGCCTCTTTCATTATAAAATATTGATGAACATCAATATATTATTTTCAAGTAATAAAAATTAAAAACAAATTTATTATTGTAATTTTAGGATAAAATGATAACTCTTGGTATTGAAGGAACTGCCCACACTCTCGGCGTAGGAATTTTTGATTCAGAAAAAGAAAAAATTTTAGCAGATGTTAGAAAGATTTACAAAGCAAGATATGGAATTCATCCAAGAGAAGCTGCACAGTTCTTAGGTGATAACTATAGCACAGCAATAAATTTAGCACTATCTCAAGCAAATTTAAATTTTAATGAAATTGACCTTATTGCATTTTCTCAAGGACCTGGAATGGGACCTTGTCTAAGAACTATTGCTACAGGAGCAAGAGCTTTGGCTTTACATCATAAAATTCCTTTGTTAGGGGTAAACCATTGCATAGCTCATATTGAAATTGGAAAATTTTTTAGCAAATTTTTAGATCCTTTGTGCTTGTATGTTTCTGGTGGCAATACACAAATTTTAAAGTTAAATCATGGCTATTATAGAATTTTCGGTGAGACTATTGATATTGGAATAGGTAATATGCTCGATAAATTTGGTAGAGAATTAGGTTTAGAACATCCTGCTGGTCCAAAAATAGAAGAACTCGCAAAAAAAGGTAAAAAATATATTGAGTTACCATATGTAGTTAAAGGTACAGACCTATCATTTTCTGGAGTTTTAACATCTGCTATAGAAAAAGCAAAATTTTTTCCTTTAGAGGATGTCTGCTTCTCATTACAAGAAACTTCCTTTGCAATGCTTGCTGAAGTTACTGAAAGAGCATTGGCTCACTTGAAAGTGAATGAACTTCTTCTTGTTGGAGGAGTTGCAAATAATTTAAGACTTCAAGAGATGTTAAGTACTATGGTAAAAGAGCACAAAGCAAAATTCTCTTTTCCAAAAGGGTATTGTAGCGATAATGGTGTTATGATCGCAATACTTGGCTCAAAAATGTATTCTGCAGGAGTAAAACAAAGGATAGAAGAAACGGTAGTAAAGCAAAATTTTAGAGCAGACGAAGTAAAAATAGTTTGGTAAAATTTTATCGTCTACTAAATATCTAATTTTTCTTTTTACAATTTTTATTATAAGATGAGATGGATTCTGGAAAGAAAGAGGCTGTAAAAGCAGATACAACAACTGAGCAGGTTAAGAAACAAAAGAAGAAAGTTGAAGATATGAAATCTTGGGATGATTTCGAGACAACAGATGAAATTGAAATCCCAAGAAAATTGATAGACCAAGTTATAGGCCAGGATAAAGCAGTTGAAATTATAAAAAAAGCTGCAAAACAGAGGAGAAATGTTCTTCTTATTGGAGAGCCGGGAACTGGTAAGAGCATGCTCGCAAATGCGATGGCTGAGCTTCTACCATCTGAGGATTTAGTTGATATTCTTGCTTATCCAAATTTTGAAGATGAAAATAACCCAAAGATAAGGGTTGTGCCTGCTGGTGAAGGTAGGAAAATTATCAAAGCTGAAAGAAATAAAGAATTATCAAATGAAAAAGGAAAAAGACCTAATCCTATGTTCTATGTATTGCTTTTTTTTATATTTCCCTTGATTGCATATTTCTATTTAGTTCTTCAAGGAGTACAAGTTTCTGAAATGCCCTTTTTGGTAGTTATGGCATTGGGTTTCTTCTTCCTTTTATTTTCAAATTTAAACATCAGAACAATGATGATTGGAGCATTTAAAACAAATGTACCATTACTTATAGTCGATAACTCGGACAGAAAAACTGCACCATTTTATGATGCAACTGGTGCCCACGCTGGAGCATTATTAGGAGATATTAAACACGACCCATTACAAACAGGTGGTTTAGGAACTCCTGCACACTTAAGAGTTGTTGCTGGGATGATACATAAAGCACATAAAGGTGTTTTGTTTATTGATGAAATTGGAACTCTTGGGAAATCACAACAAGATTTATTGACAGCTATGCAAGATAAGAAACTTGCTATAACCGGTAGAAGTGAAATGAGCTCAGGAGCAATGGTAATCACGGAGCCTGTGCCATGTGATTTCATTTTAGTTGCTGCAGGTAATTACCATGTTATTGAGCAAATGCATCCAGCTCTTAGATCAAGAATAAGGGGTTATGGCTATGAAATTTATATGGAAGATGTAGCTCCAGACACAAATGAAACAAGAAAGAAAATTGTGCAATTTGTTGCTCAAGAAGTTGAAAAAGATAGAAAAATACCACACTTCACAAAAGAGGCTGTTGAAGAGATTATACAAGAATTTAAAAGAAAGGCAGGTATGAAGGGTAAACTTAGTTTAAAATTTAGAGAAATGGGGGGCCTTATTAGGGCTTCTGGGGATATAGCAAAGGAGAAAGGCCATAGATATGTGACTCTTGAGGATGTTATTGAGGGTAAAAAATCTGCAAGGACATTAGAACATCAAATAGGTGACATCTATATTGAAAGAAGAAAGGAGTACAAGGTTTTAGTAACTTCAGGTAGAAGAATTGGCAGAGTCAATGGCTTAGCTGTTTTAGGTGAATCTGGTATAGTGATGCCAATTGAAGCAGAAGTTGCACCTGGTGGTAAAAAATCTGAGATTATTGCAACTGGTAAACTTGGAGAAATTGCAAAAGAAGCTATCAAAAATGTTTCTGCTGTTATTATGAAAGCCTATGGTGAGGATATAAAAGAGAAGTATGATATATTTGTCCAATTCTTGCAAACTTATGAGGGTGTTGAAGGTGATTCAGCAAGTATTTCTGTAGCAGTCGCAGTAATTTCTGCTTTGAAAAACATAGAAATTGACCAATCTGTTGGAATGACAGGATCACTAACAATAAGGGGCGAAGTTCTCCCTGTTGGCGGTGTAACTCAGAAAATTGAGGCAGCAATAGATGCTGGTCTAAAAAAAGTTGTTATTCCAAAAAGTAATGAAAGTGATGTTCTTCTTGATAAGAAATATGAAGGTAAAATTGAAATTCTAACTGCAGAAACACTTAGTGATGTTCTTAGATATGCTTTAGTCGATGGTAAAAAAGTTTCAAAAGAATTTAAAATTTAACGGTTTTTATTGCTTTTTATTTCTCTATCCAATATATAAGCAAAAATGGAATTAGAAGAGCTTGATGGTGTTGGAAAAGCAGTCGCTGAAAAACTAAGGGAAGCTGGCTTTGAAACAGTTGAATCAGTAGCAGCAGCTTCAATCGGCAGTTTAAAGGATATAGGGCTTTCAGAATCAAATGCAAAAAAAATTATTGAATCTGCAACAAAAATTGTTAAGAAGATGCGCTTTGAAACTGGCTTAGAGTACTTAGAAAGAAGAAAAGAGGTGGGAAAGATAACCACAGGTAGCAAAGAATTAGATAATTTAATTGGCGGGGGAATTGAAACTCAAGCGATAACAGAACTTTTTGGTAGGTATGGCTCTGGAAAAACACAATTAGCACTACAGCTTTCTGTAAATGTTCAGTTGCCAAAAAAAAGAGGTGGCCTAGAAGGAAGTGCAATTTTTATTGATACTGAGAATACATTTAGACCTGAGAGGATAGAGAGCATGGCAAATTATCTTGGCTTAGATCCAAAAGAGGTTCTAAAAAATGTGCATATTGCAAGAGCATATAATTCTGACCATCAATTTTTGCTTGTTGAAAAGGCTGCTGAAGTAGCAAAGGAATATAACACAAAACTTGTTGTTATGGATTCATTAACTGCTCACTTTAGAGCAGAATATGTTGGCAGAGGAACATTGGCTGATAGACAACAAAAGTTGAACAGACTACTACATTTACTTCTCAGAAAATTAGCTGATCCATATAATATAGCAGTTGTTGTAACAAATCAAGTGATGGCAAGACCTGATATTCTCTTTGGTGATCCTACTGAACCTATTGGAGGACATGTTGTTGGGCATACTGCAACATATAGAATTTATTTAAGAAAAAGTAAAGGTGATAAAAGAATTGCTAGGCTTATAGACTCACCATCAATGCCTGAAGGTGAATGTGTTTTTCAGGTAACAAGCAATGGAATAACCGATTAATTTAGAAAATTAAAATGAAGAGATATATCACATCAGAAAGTGTTGCTGAAGGACATCCTGATAAAGTTTGCGACCAGATTTCAGATGCTGTTTTAGATGAAATTTTAAGACAAGATCCATATGGGAGAGTTGCTTGTGAAACATATATAACAATGGGTCTTGTGATAATTGGTGGTGAAATCACAACAAATGCATATGCAGACATACATAAGATATGTAGAAATTTATTAAAGGATATTGGTTATGATGATCAAAAATATGGTTTTGACTACAAAACATGTGCTATACTCAATGCAATTCATACTCAATCTCCAGACATAGCAAAAGGTGTTGATAAAGGCGGAGCAGGTGATCAAGGGATGATGATTGGTTATGCATGCAATGAAACAAAAGAATTAATGCCATTACCAATAGTTCTTGCTCATAAATTAACAAAAAGGATGGCAGAGGTAAGAAAGAAAAATATACTTAGCTATATCGGTCCAGATGGTAAATCTCAAGTTACTATTGAGTATAATGATGCTAATAACATACGAGTAGAAAATGTTGTTTTGGCATGCCAGCATACTGAAGAAGTTGTCGATAAAAAAACAGATATGCTTAGTAAGAAAGCAAGAGAGGAGATTATAGAAGTTATTGCAAAGCCTGTGCTTTCTGAGTTTATTGATAAAAAAACAAAATTTTTTGTAAATGAAACTGGAAAATTTGTGATAGGTGGCCCACAATCTGATACTGGAATGACTGGTAGAAAAGTAATTGTTGATACCTATGGTGGAACTGTTCCTCATGGTGGTGGTGCATTTTCAGGAAAAGACCCAACAAAAGTTGATCGCTCAGCAGCTTATATGGCAAGGTATGTTGCAAAGAATATTGTCGCAGCAGGTCTTGCAGAAAAATGTTTATTACAAGTTGCTTATGTTATTGGCGTTCCTGAACCTATTTCAATTTTTATAGATACTTTCAAAACTTCAAAAATTCAGGAAGAAAAAATTTTGGAGATTGTAAAGAAAAATTTTGACTTCACACCAAATGGAATAATTGAAAAATTAAAGCTAAGAAGGCCAATATATAGAAAAACCGCATGCTATGGACACTTTGGTAGAGATGAACCAGAATTTACTTGGGAAAAATTAGATATGGTTGATGAACTAAGAAAAGCAGCAGGCTTATAGCAATATCTCAGTTAAATTGTTCATTGCATTCTTTTAGCATAACTTAAATTTATATCCATATCTTATACTCCCTTCTTTACCAGCAGCTGAAATCCTACGAAAAACCATTTCCACTTTTTTGCCTATAGCAACATCTTCTGGCTTACAATCAACTACTTGGGAGGTTATCATTGGTCCTTCATTAAGTTTTATAATAGCAACAACATATGGTTTAAGATACTCAAAACCTTCAGGAGGAGAGTGAATTATAGTATAGGAATAAATTTTCCCCTCACCTGAAAATTTAAATTCCTTAATCTTTCCTAACCTTCTGCAATTAGGACATAACTTTCTTGGAGGAAAAAATTTCTCCTTACAATTTTCGCATTCTGTGCCAATTAAATTATATCTATGGGGAATTAACCTCCAATATGATGGTAATCCTTTAACCATTTTTCACTTACTAAATATATGCACAACGCATGTTGCTCCTGACCCGCCAACATTCTGTGCAAGAGCTATTTCTGCATCTTTTATTTGGCGTTTTCCTGCCTTTCCTGTAAGCTGGAGGAAACACTCAACTGCTTGTGCTATGCCTGTAGCACCAACAGGATGCCCCTTAGCTTTCAAACCACCACTTGGATTTATTGGTATAGAACCATTTAATGCTGTCTCTCCAGCTTCAGTTAATTTTCCACCTTCTCCAAATTTGCAAAATCCTAAAGCTTCAATAGCTAAAATTTCAGCAATTGCAAAACAATCATGAACTTCAGCAAAACTAACATCTTTTGCTTTTATTCCAGCATTTTTATAAGCAACTTCTGCTGCTAATTTTGCTGATCTTAACTGAGAAAGGCTTTCTCTGTCATGTAATGCAATTGTGTCAGTTGCAAGTCCACTCCCAAGAATCCATATAGGCGTATCAGTTATTTCTCTTGCTTTTTTTTCACTTGCTAAAACAACTGCAGCAGCACCATCAGTTATTGGTGAGCAATGTAAAAGCCTTAAAGGATCAGCAACCATTGGTGAATTCATAACATCATCTAAAGTAACTTTAAAGTTAAATTGTGCTTTTTCATTCAAACTCGCATTGTAGTGATTTTTTACTGAAACTAAAGACATTTGTTCAATTGTTGTGCCATATTCAAACATATGGCGTCTTGCCATTAGAGCATATAAACCAGGGAAAGTTAATCCTTGAAAGGATTCCCATTCTTCATCACCTGCGCCCATGAGAGTAACAACTGCCGATTGTGTTGGTACATCTGTCATTTTTTCAACACCGCCTGCAATAACCAAGTCATTTCTACCTGACTTTATTGAAAGATATGCTTGCCTTAGAGCTAAACCCCCAGATGCGCAAGCTGCCTCGACTCTTGTTGATGGTATTCCCTTTAAACCAGCATAATCTGCAAACATTGCTGATATATGCTCTTGACCAGCAAATAAGCCTGGGCTCATAGAACCACCATAAATTTCTTGTATATCTTTTCCTTCAATTCCTGCACTCTGAATTGCCTCTATTCCTGCTAATGTGATAAGATCTCTACATGAGTACTCCCACAACTCCCCAAATTTTGTCATACCTGCACCAACAATAGCAACTTTCATTTTTCTAAACTCTTAATTTTCTTTTTAAATTTTGCATATAAAGCATAATCAAGATATTCTTTATTTTGGATATAATATTTTACTGTTTTTTTATTTCTCCTTCTCTCATTCTCTTTTAGAACTTTTATGATAAATGAGTCAGAGCCAGCACCTGAACCATATGAAGTCATCAAAATTAGATCATCTTCAATTGCTTCATCTAAAACTGCACATAAACCAAGTAAACTAGAGCCGGAATATGTGTTACCTATAAGAGGAGTTAGTAAACCTGTTTTAAGTTGCTCTTCCTTAAAACCAAGAATTTTTGCAGCTTTCATCGGAAAAGCACCATTTGGTTGATGAAAAACAACATATTTGAAATCTTGTGGTTTCATTCTGTTTTTCTCTATTATATGTTTTGATGCAGATATTACATGCTTAAAATATGCTGGTGTTCCAGTGAATCTTGCTCCATGAGATGGGAACTCCTGACCTTCTCTCCGCCAAAAATCTAATGTATCTGTTGTATATGAAAAAGTATCTAAAATTTTAGCGATTAAATTTTCCTTACCTATGATAAATGCTGCTCCTCCTGCTGATGCTGTATACTCTAAAGCATCTCCTGGTCTGCCTTGGGAGGTGTCAGCACCAATTGCCAAACCATATTTTATAATTTTACTTTCAACTAAACCTAAGCAAGCTTGAATTGCTGCTGTTCCAGCTTTGCATGCAAACTCAAAATCTGCAGCAGTTAAATTTGGAGTTGCCTCTATGGCTTCAGCAACAATTGTAGCAGTTGGTTTTACTGCATATGGCTTTGATTCTGAGCCACAATAAATTGCACCAATTTCCTTTGGATTTATCTTTGCGTGATTAACAGCATTTCTTGCTGCTTCAACTGAGATAGTCACTGAATCTTCATCAAT
Organism: Candidatus Altarchaeota archaeon; assembly: GCA_038891095.1. Classification (GTDB taxonomy): domain Archaea; phylum Altiarchaeota; class Altiarchaeia; order IMC4; family QMZM01; genus JAWAEV01. The sequence goes on along the minus strand of JAWAEV010000003.1, from coordinate 55,593 downwards.
AGCAGGAACAGACTTTTCATAAATTTCTAATGATTCTTTAATTTTTTCACTATTATCATTCCATACTCTTGCAATCTCCTCAACCTTTATTCTATATTTTGGTATGTAACAACCATAACCAACTATGCCAGAATTCATTTTAATTTTCTATCATATTAATGTTTTTTATTAATGATTCTTCATCTTTTTCCGTTGAAACAACTAATGGAATTTTTTCAACTTCTGAAATTTTTATTGCTAATTTATCAACCTCTCTCCAAGACAATCCATGCAAGATAACAACACTTGGCTTCAGAGGAGTTACTTTAATTGCAATCATTGGTGATCTACCTGTTTTTACCTTTGTGAATATCAATGCTCTTTCTGTATTTAAACCATAAATTTTTGAGAATTCATCCTCATTTAACTCAAGAATTGCCCTTATTGAATCAATTGCTGTATAACCATAAATCTTCTTCTCAATTAATTTATTATTTGAGAGAACTTTACCTTTGACAATTTTTACAAACTTTGAAATTTTCATTGGAACAAGAAATTCTCTAATGCTGAGAATTGCATGCTCTTTACCAGAAAAAAATTTTTCAAAAAAGGACATCTCAACTCTGTTTTTATTTTCCAAGGATATGAGGGCATCGATAAATTTTTTTACAAATACCACACCAGGAGACCTTCTATTTGCTTCATAATCTGAAATTACAGATGCTGAAATTCCAAGATGTGCAGCTATCTGATTTTGTTTTATTCCAAGAATTTCTCTCCACTTTCTCATAACATTCCCAGGATTTTTAGAAAGTACAATCTCGCTAGCTATTGACCTAGCTAAGAGTTCTTTACTCATTTTTATTTATCTTTCTTTTTATTTCTCTTATTGTATATTTAAATTATCCTAATTTAAATAGACAATTGTCTAACATAATTAAACTTATCACCTTTTAAATTTTTTTTCTAAGATATTAACCCTCTAAATTTTTAAGATGGAAGAAAACGCTAATGAAAACTTTTCAGAGTTAATAGAAAAATTTTTGAAGAAAAAATCAAAAGAAATAAATAAATTAGCTGAGCTTTATCCAGAAAAAAAATCATTAATTATCGATTATGAAGAGTTAGAGAGCTTTAGTCCAGAGCTTTCTGATGAACTTATAAAAAATCCTGATGAGATAATTTCTCTCTTTGAAAAATATTTTTCTGAGAAAGATATAAAAACCTTAGTTGAAAATCCAAGATTTCATGTAAGATTTAAAAACTTACCAAAAGAAAAGGGTTATACCATCATGGTAAGGGATATAACATCTGAATATGTAAACAAATTTATTGCTGTTGAAGGTGTTGTCAATAAAAGCAGTGATGTTTTACCGAAGGTTTATAGAGCAAAATTTATTTGCAATAGATGTAAACAAGAGCATTATGAGATTCAAACAACAAGATGGCTTTCTGAACCATTACAATGTAAAAATTGCAGAAAGCGTGATTTTAGGTTTGATCCTGATAATTCTGAGTGGACTGATGTTCAAAGACTAGAGATTCAAGAGCCGTTAGAACTTTTAAGAGGTGGTGAAGAAGCAAGGAGAATTGAGATATGGCTTGAAGATGATATTGTTGATTTAGTTAAGCCAGGTGATAATGTGATCATAAATGGAATAGTTCGCTTGAGGCCACCACAAAGGAGAGGAGCAGTTTATCAAAAATTTATAGAAGCCAATTGGATAGAAGCCATTAGAATGGAATTTGAAGAGATTGAAATTTCTGAAGAAGAAGAGAAAGAAATAAAAAAATTATCAAAAGATCCTAAAATTCATGATAAGATTATTGACTCAATTGCTCCTTCAATTTATGGCTATCGTGAAATAAAGGAAGCAATAGCACTACAACTTTTTGGTGGCAGACCAGGTAAAAAATTGCCTGATCAAACATCAGTTAGGCCAGACATCCACATACTTCTGATTGGAGATCCAGGCGTTGCAAAATCAAGAATTTTACAATATGTAAATGAAATTGCTCCAAAAAGTATTTATGTTACAGGAAAAGGCACTACTGGTGCAGGACTCACTGCAACAGCAGAAAAAGATGAATTTGCAGAAGGTGCATGGACATTAAAAGCTGGTGCATTAGTTCTTGCTAGTGGTGGAATTGCAGCAATTGATGAATTTGATAAAATGGAGAAAGAAGATAGAGCTGCGATGCATGAAGCTTTAGAACAGCAAACAATATCAATAGCAAAAGCTGGAATTGTTGCAAGATTTAAAGCAAATACTTCTGTTTTAGCAGCATCTAATCCAAAATTTTCGAGATTTGATCCATTTAAGCCATTACATGAGCAGTTTGATATCCCAGCAACATTAGTTTCTAGGTTTGATCTAATTTTCCCTATAAGAGATATTCTTGATAAAGAGATGGACAAAAAAATTGCAGAGCATATACTCAAAATGCATAAAGGAAAAAAAGAGGATATGGAAGGAATTCAACCAGCAATTGAGCCTGAATTATTTAGGAAATATATTGCATATGCTAGAAAAAATATCTTTCCTGTTCTTACTGATGAGGCAGCAGAAAAACTTGGAAGCTATTATGTTGAGTTAAGGTCAAGAAGCAAAGAAACGGTAAGTTCAACTCCAAGACAGTTAGAAGCTCTAATACGGCTTGCTGAGGCATCAGCAAAAGTAAGACTTTCTGATATTGTTACAATTAGTGATGCAGAAAGGGCAATAAAACTAACGGAGTTTGTCTTGAGAGAAGTTGCAACTGATGAAACTGGAAGAATAGATATTGATAGAATTGCAACCGAGCACCCACAAGCAATGAGAGAAAAAGTTAGGAGTATAGAAGAAATAATTCAATCTTTAATTGATGAAAGCGTCGATAAAACGGCATCTTATGATGATATTCTAAATGAAGCCTCTGCAAAGGGTATAGATAAATTCACTGCTGAAAGACTTATTGAAGAGCTTAAAAGAAAGGGGGTTATATTTGAACCAAAACAAGGTAAATTTATGTTTACTGAGGGATGATAAAATTGAAAGAGATTCTTAAATCTTTAATTTTTCTTACACTGATGTATTTTCTTGTTCATGGAATTGCACTAAATATTGGGTTAGCACTAATGCCAAAAATTTCTTCAGGAGAGATTCCTCCTGCTGTTCAAGATCCAGAAAAGGCTGAGACATCTGGGGAAATTTTTCTTTATATAATTCTCATAACATTTGTGATACTACTTTTAATAAAATTCAAACTTGGGAGTTTTATAAAATTTCTTATGTTATTAGCAGTTTTTACTGGAATGTCAATAACTCTCTGGAGTTTTTTTCCAGATATCTGGTTTTACATTTTAATATTCTTATATGCTCTATTCATTCTAAAAAGAAGAAATTTTATCATTTCAAATGGAATTCTAATTTTAACAATTGCTGGAATTGGTGGTTATTTAGGAGCATCACTACATTTTATACCTTCACTTCTCTTACTTTTATCACTTTCAATTTATGATATTGTCGCTGTTTTTTTCACAAAACATATGGTAGCTATTGCAACAAAAGCAAAAGATAATGTGCCAATGTTTTCCATTCCAGTGAGAGAAAGATTTTTGAGTATTGGTACTGGTGACTTAGCAATTCCTTCAATGTTTGTAGTTTCAATATTGCATGAATTCTCTATATTACATTCACTATTTGCTTTAATTGGTGGTTTTATAGGTTTATTATCGCTTTTTTCTTATATTTTAAAAAGAGAAAAAGTCGCACTACCTGCTTTACCGCCTATTGCTACTGGCTTAGTAGTTGGTTTCCTAATTGGATTTTTTGTGTTACAAAATAGCGGGGCGTGGATTTGAACCACGGACCTTCGGGTTATGAGCCCGACGAGCACTCCTGACTGCTCTACCCCGCTTTTATAGTTATTATGTTATTTGTTATTAAACTTTTTAATTTAGTATTAAATTTAAATTTTAACTTACAATACAATTATTAAATTCTAAGTAAAAATGGCAAGGTTTCCTGAAGCTGAAGTTCGCTTATTTAAAGGAGTTTGCATGAATTGCAATGCTAGAAATCCAATAAATGCAACAAAGTGTAGGAAATGCGGTAAAGTTGGTAAAATAAGAAGAAAACACAAGAAGAAGACAGCAAAGGGTGCATCATAGCTAAGAGAAAGATTTTTAAATTAATACTCTAATATACTAACATGGCAAGAATTATAGGTGTTTTCTCAGGTAAGGGAGGTGTAGGAAAAACTACTCTTGTTTCAAATTTAGGTGTTTTACTCGCTCAAGAAGGTTTAGATGTTGCTGTTGTTGATGCAAATTTAACAGGAGCAAATTTAGGTTTACATTATGGTTTGATTTCATATCCAACATCAATTCATGATGTTATAAAGGATAGAGCAGCAATAAAAGAGGCAGTTTATAAGCACAAATCAGGAGTTGATATTGTTCCTGCATCACTATCATTTGAAGAAGTTCTTGAGACAGAACCAAAAAATTTGAGAGATAAATTAGAGGCTTTAGGAAAAGATATAATTTTGATTGATGCTGCAACAGGTTTAGATAGAGAAACATTAAAAGCAATGGAGATGTGTGATGAATTAATTATAGTTACGCATCCTGAGCTTCCCACAATTTCAGATGCTCTACGCACAAAATCTGTTGCGAAAAAATTTTCAAAGAATGTTTTAGGAATAGTTCTTAACAGAGTAACAAGAGATGATGAAATTAAAAAAGACAATCTTTCAACATTTTTTGATTTACCAATTTTAGGAGTAATTCCTGAGGACCATAGAGTTAGAAAATCAATTGAGAAGAAAAATCCTATTGTTTTAGAATATCCTAACCATAGGATAAGCTATGAATTGAAAAAAATTGCTGCTAGAATTCTTGGCAGAGAACCAATTAAAGAGAGGGAAAGTTTAATCGATAAAATTAAAGCATTTTTCAGAATTTAATTGAAAATTTTTGATAAAACTGCTAAGAAGATTATATGTGATGACGCTCTACTAGCAGATAATTTTTTCTCAAGATTTCTTGGTTTAATGTTCTCATCAGAAAAGAGAAACATCTTGATAAAATTTCCAAGAGAGGGCATAAATACTGCAGCAATACACATGTTTTTTATGAGATTTCCTATTGATGTAATTTGGATTAATTCTAAGAGAAAAATTGTGAATATAAAGAGAGCTATATCACCATCTTCTATATTTAAAATTTCAACTTGGAAAGTTTATAAACCAAAAGAAAAAGCAAAATATGCTCTTGAGTTAGGAAATAAAAAAGTATGCAATGATATTAAAGAAGGTGATGAAGTTGAATTTTATGATTAATTGATCACACTTAGCAGAGTATATAGAAAAATTAGTCCATTATCTGTAGTACATATAAGTAGTAGTTGGCATACTAATGTATTCTTTACAGATTTTTATTCCTGCTTCTGTGCTTATCTTCTCACAAATTGTTGGATTTGATAGATATCTTGCCAAAGTTCGATAACAATTATCTCTTATATAGTTGTTTGTTAGTTTATCACAACCTTTTACATCGTAGTTAGAGGTCGCATAGTCTGAATAACAAGAATCCCTACTCGAAATTGTAGTTATCTTATCACAAAGCGAAATATTTTTTAAGTAATAAACCATAGAGGAATAACAATTATCTCTCTCATAGTATGATGTCATAAAGTCACAAGCAGAGGGATTTATTGTTTTAGAGGCATAGTATTTATAACAATAGTCTCGTGCAGCTCCAGCTAGGTTACAAGTTTTGAGTTCATCTAATGTAACAGCTATATTAGCAAAACATTCGCCCTTTTTAGAACTTGTTGTTATTCTATTGCATAAAGTAATGTCATTATTGTATTGAGCTAAATCGAAGAAACATTCTTCCCTAGTATATGGTGATATAATTCTATTACATAATGAGCTATCATTTCTAATTTGAGCAAGGTACGAGAAGCAGCTATCTCTACTATTAGAATAGTCTCCGACGAAAAGCTTCTCGCAGTTAGCTATTTCTATATCAGTTTCAGGACATTTTGATTTATCATATATAATAGTTTCTCCATCCGGGCAAAGATACAACTTTAGAAAAGTTTCAACAGAAGTTGTGGTAGTTATCTTGGCAGGAGTAGTTTTTTCAGTAGTGATGATATATACAATAAATGAGAGTAACAATATGGACATAAGAACAGTATTTACAACGCCTAAAATATTGCTCGTTGATAGTTCCATTTCGTTTATTATTAATTATTATTATTAATTTAGTATTTAAATGCTTTAAGTACCCATACCAAACTTTTGCATTAGCATTTTCATCTTTCTTTCATTGCTCATCATCTTTGTGAGTTTTTTCATTTTTTTATAATAGCTTAATAATTCTCGAACTTCTTCTTGTTTAATACCTGAACCTTTTGCAATTCTTTCTATTCTTGAACCTCTTATAATTTCCGGATTTTCCTTTTCTTCCTTAGTCATTGATTGCATTGCAACCTTAAATTTTTTAAGTTTTTCTTCCTGAATTTCAAGCAAATTTTTAGGTATGTTAAAGCCAAAAGGCATCATCTCCATAACTTTTTTCAATGGCCCTAATTTACTTATCTGTTCAATTTGTTGTTGCAGATCAACTAAGGTAAATTCACCGCTAATAAATCTTTCAGCAGATTCTTCATCAATTTTAACTTCTTTAGCTTTTTCTAATAACCCCTGAATGTCTCCAAAACCCAATAACTTTGATACAAATCTCTTAGCATTAAATTCCTCAAAGTCATCAATATGTTCTCCCGTACCAATAAAATAAACATATGTATTAGTTTCTTTACATGCTGATAACGCACCACCTCCCTTTGCAGTTCCATCAAGTTTTGTTAGGATGATGCCATCAACATTACAAACATTTTTGAATGCCTTTGCTTGCTCTCCAGCTGCTTGACCAATTGTTGCATCTAAAACAAGAAATGTTTTGTCGATTTTTATATTTTTGCAAATTTCTTTAATATCATTCATAAGTTTATTATCTAAACTATGTCTACCTTCAGAATCAATTAAAAAAATTCCACTCTTCAGCTCTTTTAAACCATCATTTATTATTTTTATAGCATTTTTTTCATTTGGATTTCCATAAAATGAAACATCTATTTCTTGGCTCAATTGCTTTAACTGCTCATATGCTGCCGCTCTAAAAGTATCTGCACAAATTATCTTTGGGTTAAAACCATGCTTTTTTAAAAATTTTGCCAATTTTGCAACTGTAGTTGTTTTTCCAGAACCCTGAGTTCCAACAAGTAAAATTTTCTGACCATCTTTAAGCTCTAAAGAGACATTTTCGCCAAGTAAATTTACCAGTTCTTCATAGGTTATTCTTATCAAATTTTCCTTTTTTGTTAATGCTCCAGGTGGCTTTTCCAAAAGACCACGCTCTTCAATCCTCTTAGTTAATTCAAAAACAAGTTTTACATTTACATCTGCAGAAAGTAAAGTTTTCTGTATCTCCTTAGTGTATTCCTTAACAGTTTTTTTATCAAGTACTACAGCTTTCCTAAGAGAGTTTATTGCATTTCTTAAACCTTCGCTTAGATTTTCAAAAGCCATTTTAAATTAAATCTTTTTTATTCTGTGTATATGTTGATACTTGTACTTTGAATTTCAGTATATTTATTTCGAGATGCGGAGAACGATCATTTTTTATATCCTCACAACGACTAAAAACATATAAAAATCTAAATTCTGAAAAAGATAAGGAAGAATTTGAGGATAGTATTTCCATTTTTATAATTTATATAAATCGCACCAAAAAGAATATAGAAAAATGTCTTGACTTTTTAGCATTATACGAGGTAACTCTAACATAACTGAAGATAAAACTGTTGATAACAAAATATCTTGTTTATTCAGTTTAAAAAATTCCTTTAGATTCATCCTAATTCTCCAGAAATTATCTTAGTTAAATTTTCTTCTGAAATTAGATTAGAATAGGTTTTTTCACCAATAACCAAACTTGGTGTTTTTTTAATTGAGTATGCTGTTTTTAATGTATTTACAATTGGCTCGTCTAAATCGGAATTTAAAACAAAAATCAAAATTTTATCTTTGAATTTTTCCTCTCTTAACTTATCTAATATTTCTCCTTGTTTAATACAATCTTCACATGGAACTGAGTAAAAATAAAGAATTATTGTAACATTATTCCTGCATTTCTCCTTCACATAATTATTAAGAATCCATGCTCTTATTGAAAGTAAAGCATAATCTCTTCTCAACTCATCAAATTTTGGATTTTCTTCATTGAGTTCTTTTCCTAATTCCCAAACTTTTTTTGTTGTATCTTGGACTAATGTAGATAAAGAGCTACATTGTAAATCTTTGCCAATTATACTTAGATAAGCATGTTCTAACTGCAAGCTTAAAAGCCTTCTATTTAGAGATGAATAAATTTCATCAGATTGCTTTATTTCCTTCTGGAGAATACCTATTTTATCTTCAGTATAGCTAAAAATTGATCTTTCTATAAACAAACCGGAAAATAGTCCTATTAGATAAAAAAATATTGAAAGAACTGCTGCTACAATATATACTTTTTTCATATCATAGATATTTTAAACTTAGGTTGATATATTGATATTATAGAAATAAATAATAAAATGGACATACATTCACTGACCTTAGTATTGTATCACACTTTTTTATTGCCAGTTGTATTTCTCTCACTTGTTTTCTATATTGCAGCATTAGCAGAAATTCTACCACGAGAAAGAATAGAAAATGAAAAGAATATGAAATTAAAGAAAAATAGATTACCGATGGTAACAATACAAATACCTGTTTATAATGATCCTATTGTGGTAAGATGTATTGAGCATTGTATAAATTTTAACTATCCAAAAAATAAATATGAGATTCAAGTTGTTGATGATAGTGATGACAAAAGAACAATTGAATTGATTGATGCAGTTGTAAAAAATTGTAGAAGTAGAAGCAATATTAGCATTATCAGGAGAAGCACAAGAAATGGCTTTAAACCTGGTGCTTTAAATGCTGCTATGAAATATGCGAAAGGGGAGATTATTGTTGTATTTGATTCTGACTTCGCACCAAGTAGAAATTTTTTAAGAAAATTAATTGATCCATTAATCCATGATGAAGAGATTGCTGCAGTTCAGTCAAAAATGGGTTTTTTGAATGCCACACAAAATATAATAACAAAGTATGCTTCGTCCATATTGATGATATACTATAACATTGTAATGAATATAAGCTCGAATATGGGAGTTACATTCCTTGGAGGAACAGGTTTAGCTATAAGGCGAAATGTTTTGGAAGAATTTAATGGATGGAATGAAAATTCAATAACAGAAGATGCTGATTTAAGCATTAAACTTATGCATAAAAAATATAAAATAAAATTTTTAAAAGATTTAGTAAATCCTGGTGAAGTTCCTAATACACTTAGAGGATTTTTAAGACAACAAATGCGTTGGAGCTATGGAATGGTTAGAGCCTTCATAGAAAATAGTGAGAAAATATTTTCAAAAAATTTTTCATTTAGACAGAGAATTCCAATTGGCTTTATAACCTTAGGTAGCTATTTCTCATTTTTCATAGTTGGAATGACTTTTTTTGGGATAATGGGTTGGATCACTGGTGGACATAAACAGATTCAATTTGAAGATATAATAAGATTTCTAACAACACTTTTAATAACAATGGGTTTTGCATTCTCTATGCTTATAGCAATGTTAAAAGAAAAATCTTTGAAAAATTTTCCATCATCTTTTTTGGCTATATTCATCATTGGGATTACAATGGTTATTGCACTTAGTGTTGCTACTATAAAAGCAACTCTAAACAAGAGTATGTGGTGGCATAGAACACCAAAAAGTTTTACTTATCAACAATAACTACTGTTTTTGTGAATATATCACCTGGTCTCTGTCTTTTTTTTGATTTTAAAATTAAGAGAAAACCAAAAGGAAAATCAAAAATTCTAAGAAAATTTCTAGTTAATGCAGTTTTGAAGTTATATCGTCTTGAATTTTCAGAAATTACTTTTATGTTAGTTATTATCTTCCCAACAGATTGGCCATCCATTTTTACTTCAGATATGGAAAAGTATAAAACGATTAGTAAAAATGCAGCAATTGTTTGGATATAGTAGATAATGCTAAGTTCTGGTAATATATATGGTGTTGGCGATGTCATAGATCTTTGCATTTCATTATAAATTTCTGGAAAATTTTTCTCTGATATTATAAGAGCAAAATCCCAAACAACAACTGTTACTAAATAAATTGGAAGCATCAGTAAGAATAGATCAATAAGTAATGCATAAATTCTTTGCCTTAAAGTTGCATACTCTATCTTTTTTTGTTCATTCTCCATTGCTATCTAACTATAATTAATAAAAAAACATTAATTAAATGCAAAATGTATAACACAATCCTAACATTGTTATTTTTCTTTTTATCTGGGCTCTACATATCTTGGATAATAATTTATCTATTACCAAAAAGGCAGTATGAGAAGAAATTTTATGATGTCTCAATTGTAATTCCTGCTCATAATGAAGAAAAGAGTATAGAGAGAACTATAAAAAGTATTTTAGAAGCAGTATATCCTAAAGAGAAGGAGGTCATAGTGATTAATGATGGTTCAACAGATAACACTGAAAATATTTTGATGAGAATTTGCAAAAACCATAATGAGGTTAAATTTTTCAATACTCCACATCTTGGAAAGGCAAAAGCATTAAATTTTGGAATTAAAAAAGCAAAAAATGAAATTCTACTGATCCTAGATGCAGATTCAGAAATTGAAAAAGATGGCCTAACTAAAATTTGCAGTCCGTTTTCAGATAAGGATGTCATGGCAGTTGGAGGAGTTATAAGAGCAAAGTTGAGTAGGAATCCTCTAACATGGTTTCAGGATTTAGATTATGTGATTTCATCAAGTTGGAGATACATTTGTGATAAGATTGATGCAGGATATATGCTACCAGGATTTGCGGCCTTTAGAAGAGAAGCTCTATGGAAAGTAGGTGGATTTTCAACAGATACTCTTTCTGAAGATGTGGATGTTGGATTGAAACTCAGAGCCAATGGATATAGAGTAGCAATGTCGGATGCAACAATAAGGACAAAAGTTCCGGATAGTATAAATGGATTAATTAAGCAAAGGATAAGATGGGGTCGCGGAGGATTACAAGTTTTGAAGAAACATAAAAAGTTATTCTTCAAAAATTTTAGATTTTTATATGGTATGGGTACCCAATTTTATTGGTATATTCATTGCAGCGTTTACATACCATCAATTTTATTTTCGATGATATCTGGCTATTTTACATACTTCTTCTCTAAAAATAATGTTATAAGCATTGATGTTTTTAGATATTTTTTTTCATGGCTTTCTGCCTATGGTATGATAGAGTATGCTTATAGGGTTTTTACTGGTTTTTACAGAATGGATCTATATTTTATAGCTGCTTTTACTTTATTTGTTTTATATCTACTCTATACATTCATGATGTTAATAAGATTCAAATATGATATGAGAAATTTATTTGCTTTATTCTTTTACTTTCCATATACAATATTCGTTTCATCATTACACACATTTCCGGCATTTTATGATTTTTTAAAAGGAAAAGCATATAATAGATGGGAAAAAGTTGAATAGTAAGAATGTCTAAAAAAAACAGCAATAATTTGGAATTTAAAAGGCAGATGTTTCATTTAATTTTAGGTTTATCGATAACTTTTGCAGTTTATTTTCTAAGGCCTATTATAGGTCAAATAATTACAGCAATTCCGCTGATAATAGCCTTGATATTAATGCTACTCATTCCAAAATTTTTTCCTGAAATAAAGATTATTAATCATATTCTTTACCATTTTGAAAGGGATGAAAACATAATTAATTTCCCATTTAAAGGTGCTTTTTGGTATGGTCTTGGAATTTTATTTCCAATTCTTTTTATAAATTCAATAAATGTTGCATGTGCAATTATAATTGTTATTAGCACTGGTGATGCATTCTCAACTCTAATTGGAAAATTTTATGGAAAGCACAATATTGGAGAAAAAACAATTGAAGGTTTCTTAGCATTTATTTTTTCAAGTTTTTTTGGTGCAATAATTTTTGTTGATTTTTCAAGAGCAATAACATTTGCGATAATTGGAGGCTTAGTAGAGTTGTTGCCTAAGATAGATGATAACTTTTTAGTCCCATTTAGTTTAACAATAATTTCCATAATTTTTCTTTTCTGATATAATTTTCTTAAATCTAATAATATATTAAGGGCCCGTAGCCTAGCCTGGACGGGGCACCGGACTTCTAGCTAAAATTTTCTTTTAGAAGAAATATGGAAGAAATCCGGAGGTCGCGGGTTCAAATCCCGCCGGGTCCGATATCAGTAAATTTTGAGGCTTCTTAGCCATCAGCTTAGATTCAGCTAAATTCCAAGCGAACTGCGAATTAATTTTATTTAAGATTCACTTCATTCTAATAAGAGGTTTTGCTATATGTCTTCTTGCTCTAACTGCGACTTCATAAAAGCCAAGATTTAAATCTCTCTTAAGCTCTAAAATTTTATCTTTAATTGCTCGTTTACCACATTTTCTACATTTATAACCTTTGTTTTTTCCAGCAGATGTCATAACCCTCCCGCAGCAATATGGTTTTTCTTTTTTGAAAATTTTTTTCAATTTTAAAATTTTAAGTTTTTCTAAATTTATTGTTTTTATGTATTTTGCAACTCCTCCAAAAACTCTTATTTTGTCTCCAGAAGTTAATTTCATTACTAAATCCCTAAAATTACCAGTTTTTTTATATGCTGCACAATCAATTTTTCCGGTGCCATCATCAATTTCGAAGATAACATGACCTCCAGAGATTTTCTTTGGTTTTTTTCTTACTATTGCATCAATGACAACGCAATCATAAGGCTTTATATTTGAAATTTTTTTTTCTCTTAGATGAGCATCAGTTGCTTGATTTGTTTCGAAAATTTGAATCCTCTCAATTTTCTCCAAAGGTTTTAAAATTTTCCAAGCACTTTCAACTGCATTTGGAGTTTCACCTCTTATGCCACAGAAAACAGGATCATAGCCATGAGGTAATATTCTTATCTCTCCTGTCTCAAAATCAATATTGTCAAAAGTTTCAGGAAATGTCCTTTCATTCATCTCAAAAATAGAGTTATTAAAAATTTTTCTTTTTTTTCCATAATTTTCAGGAATTCTATAAGATAAAAGCTCGTAAGTTTTATCATTTTCTAATTCTGAACCTATTGCAGCTAATGCTCCAATAATACCTCTGCCATTCTTGAATTTGTAAACTTCAGCATTTATTTTTTTTGCAATTTTCTCTGCTTCTTTCATTGTTACTAATTCTGAAACTGCTTTCAAGTAAAATTTTTCTAAGGTTTTTTTATTTTTTCTGAAATTTATATCAGAAAGAAAAACAACTCCTGGATTTGTGTCATCATCTGGAAATTTTGAAAATTTCTCAACTGTTTCAAGAACAATTTCTTTGGCCTTTTTATCATCATTAAAAATTTTAAGAGAGATGGCACCATTGCCACGAGTTTTAAAAGGGATATTTGGATTTAAACGAATCAGCTTTGGATAACCAACAACTTTAAGTTTTTCACATAGTAAAGCAGCAATATATGTTGTGCAACCACCTTTTCTTGAATCAGTATCATCAATACCAATGAACATTTTAAATTTAGAGTTAAGTTTATAATTTTCCAATCTTCTTAATTACTTATTATATTTCATTTTCATTTTGATTATTTGAATTTTACTATTCTTGGTTTCCATATTATTTTTCATTAGGTTGACCAGTTGTATTATCACTATGCTTTTTCATTTGTGTATTTCTAAAAAGATAAACAAAATGTTATTAGAAAAAAGTTTTCATAGTACTCTTGAATTTTAAGAATATAGAGCTATTATGACCCCCTCATTAACTCCAAGTTTCATTGATCTATATAACTATGTCATCTCTCAGCATAGGTGACCCTATGAGGGGGTAATTAATATTTAATGCATTATAACTATAAAACTAAAAAAGATTTATAAATTCATTTGATAAATGAATAAATATAAAATTCAAAGTGGATTTTCAAATTAAAAAAATAAAAGCTAGAGAGATACTTGATTCTCGTGGTAATCCAACAGTAGAGGTTGAAATTCGAACAGAAAAAAATTTTGCAATAGCGGATGTTCCATCTGGTGCCTCAACTGGAATACATGAAGCAGTTGAGTTAAGAGACAAAGATGATAGATTTAATGGTAGAGGTGTTTTAAAAGCTGTAAAAAATGTAAATGATGTCATTGCAAAAAAAATTGTTGGTTTAGATTGTAGAAACCAAGAAGAAATTGATAAGTTGCTTATAGAACTTGATGGAACTGAAAATAAATCAAATTTAGGAGCAAATGCTATTCTTAGCGTGAGTACTGCTACTGTAAAAATTGCAGCAATTGAACAAGGAGTGCCCCTATACAAATATATTGGTGCATTAGCAAATAATGAAATTTTCTCACTACCAATTCCAGCAATGAATATTATCAATGGCGGCAAACATGCTGGTAACAGCTTAGATTTTCAAGAATATATGATAATTCCAATTGAGGAGGAAAATTTTAGGGAAAGAATAAGAATTTGTGTCGAAGCTTATCAAAATCTGAAAGAGTTTATAGTAGAACGTTATGGTAAAACAGCAATAAATGTTGGTGATGAAGGTGGTTTTGCTCCTCCAATGAGGAAGATTGATGAACCTTTAGAGTTAATAACGCATGTTTTAGAAGACTTAGGTTATGAGGATAAGATAAAACTTGGGTTGGATTGTGCAGCATCAGAATTTTTTAATGAAGGTAAGTACCTTGTTGAAGGAAATTCACTATGGCCGCAAGAATTAATAGAGAAGTATAGACTTTTGCTTGATCAATATTGTATAATTTCATTTGAAGATCCATTTGCGCAAGATGACTGGCAAAGTTGGATTGAATTTAATAAAAAATTTGGTAAAGAAATCAACATTATTGGAGATGACCTTCTTGTTACAAATGTTTCGAGAATAGAAAAAGCAATTCATATGAAAGCTTGCAACTCTTTGCTTTTGAAGATAAATCAAATTGGAACAATTTCTGAAGCTATTAGAGCATTTAAAATTGCTAAAGAAAATAATTGGCAAGTTATGGTTTCGCATCGCTCTGGTGAAACTGAAGATTCATTCATAGCTGACTTTTGTGTTGGCCTAGGGGCAAAATTTATAAAGGCAGGTGCTCCTTGCAGAGGTGAAAGAACAGCAAAATACAATCAACTTTTGAGGATTTTTGATGAAACCTATGGAAAATAAAAATTTAATTTTATTTATCTTTGTAATTTCAAGTTTAGCTTTTGCTCAAAGTCCTGAAGAAAAAATTTCTTCGCATTTGAATTATTGGATTCTTGTATGTTATTGCTTGATTATGTTCATTATTGCTGGAATTGTTGCCTTGATAATTATTCTCTCTGGAGTTAAACTGTTTACAAACGAGGATATGTATGAAAGAGAAGAAGCGAAAAAAAGAATCAAATATGCTATAGTTGTATTGATTTTCATTTTAATTGCCTGCCCATTAGTAAATTTTCTGATTGAAGGCGGAGATGTCAAGGAGTTTAAATGTAATTGCCCACCACCACCAAAATCTACAACCACTACGATTCTTTGGACAACTGCATTGACTTGGTCAACAACTACAACAAGTTATGCCACAACTAGCACACCTATATCAACAAGCTCAACAATAGTTACATCAACTCCTCCCCTAAGTTCAACAACTACAATTTTTACAACTCACTGCGTTACTATCTTAAATAATGGTGATCCTTCAAATAAATTAGATATTGTTTTTGTTGGCGATGATTATGATTCCTCAGAATTAGGGATTTTTATTTCTAAGGTACAAGAACATATGAATGCTCTCTTGAACACTGCACCTTATAGCTCTTATAGGAATAAGATTAACGTACATTACGTAAATAAATTTGAGGACCTTGAGTGCCACCTTGCATATGATAGGTCAATTCTTTGTAATAGTGCTAAGGTGATAACCTTGGCATCTGAATGTCCTCACGATAACATAGTTGTGCTATTCAAAAGTAATGAATGGGCTGGCGCAGGTGGAGAAAGTATGTCATCTTCACCTTACTGTGTTTCATCTCATGCATATCCTTGGTTGAGTATTCATGAATGCGGTGGCCATCATATTGGCTTGTTGATGGATGAGTATGATTATGGTGAAATGGGTTCTTTGTATTACTCAGGTGCAAATTGTGATACTGAACCTTCATGCTCAAAATGGGTAGGAACTCCTGGAACTGGATGCTATCCCATTTGCAGTTATAGAAATCTATATAGGGCAACAGAGAATAACTGTCTTATGAGAACACGTTCTATTTGGCATTTCTGCCCAGTATGCCAAAGACAAATAATTTCGATTTTGAATAATTATAATTGATTAAAAATGAAAAGTACAAAAATAATTACAAATTTAATTTTGTTTTTAGTGATATTGTCATTTGTTGGTGCAGATATTGGAAAAATTTATGTTGTAAATCTAAAATACGAAAGAGGAGTTATTTCTTTAGTTAATGATGTGTATGTTAAAAGTGGCTATCCGCCAGGGAGAAAAATACAGCCTGACTTGGGCTATAGATGTGAAGTAATATCTTTCGATGATAAAGAGTTGTATTCTTTTAAATTTAATTTACCTATGAAATGGTTTTATGATTATTTAGATAAAAAAACAGGAGAACTCTCTGGTGGTGTAATCGAGCTGGAAAAAGTAAATTTCACGCTAATCGTCCCTTACTTTTCAAATGGAAAAAAAATAAACATTTATAATCAAACCGGTGCTCTGATTATTTCAATAGACATTTCAAATTTTTCTTTAGAGAAATGCGGAGATGGGATTTGCGATAAAAACGAGAATTATCAAAATTGTCCCCATGATTGTATAACACCTATGAAAGAGATAGAAAAATATTTAACCATTCTAGGTTTAGGGTTTTTTATCATATTAGTTTTCTTGATTATTTTAAAATTAAAACGCTAGGAGAACATTAATTAATTAAATTTCTTTATAGAATACAAAATCTTAAAAGATGCAATACATAAAAATTCCAGAGGAAAGGGTAGGGATTTTATTAGGAGAAAATGGTTCTATAAAAAGAGAGATTGAAAGAAAAACAAGGACTAAAATTAAAGTAGATAATTGCGAGGTTTCAATTGAAGGCCAACCGATGGATGAGTGGATTGCTAAGGATATTGTTAAAGCTATTGCTCGTGGTTTTAGCCCTGAAAAAGCACTAAAACTTTTAGATGAAAATTACAGTTTTGAAATTATAAGGTTAAAAGATTTCGCGAATACTGAAAAAGAGCTGATAAGAAAAAAAGCCCGTGTTATAGGCGAACACGGAAGAGCAAGAGAGAAAATTGAAGAATCTACAGACACTTACATTTCAATCTATGGGAAAACAATAAGTATCATTGGAAGATATGAAGATGCAGAAATTGCAAAAGAGGCTATTATAAAGCTACTAAATGGTGCTTCTCATAGATCTGTTTATAAATTTTTAGAAAAGAAATTGAGATTTAAAAGAGAAGTTATAATTTAGTATTTTAATTTGGAGTATTAATTATTATCTAATGTGAAATTTTTGTTCTCAGAGATACGTAATTTTGTTTTAATATCTGAGAATTGGTTGGTTCTTGGTATTTTTAGCAAAAATGGAAGTTGCACTAAAAGAAAAAACAGCTGATGAACTATTCAGAGAATTCAAAGAGGTTTCAATAACTGAATTTTTTAGAAAGAATAAGGCACATCTTGGCTATTCTGGCCAAGTAAGATCATTAACTACAATTGTTCATGAAATCGTAACAAATTCCTTAGATGCAGCCGAAGAAGCAGGAATTTTGCCAGATATTGAATTTGAAATTAAAGAGCTTGGTGAAGAGCACTATAAATTTATTGGGAAAGACAATGGTCCAGGAATTCCAATGAAACACATTGCAGATGTCTTTGGTAAGATGTTGGCAGGAACTAAATTTCATAGGAATATACAATTAAGAGGCCAACAAGGAATTGGTGTTTCTGGAGTGACATTATTCTCACAAATTACAACTGGTAAACCATTATTTGTTAGAACTTCTACAGGTAATGGAAAAGTTCATGAATTTGAGATTATGATAGATGTAACAAAGAATAAACCAGAAATAGTTTCACAGAATGAGTTTTCTCAATATTGGCGTGGGACAGAAATTCAAGGTGAAGTAAAGGGGGTAAAATTTAAACTTACTGAAAATGGTCCTTTCGAATATTTGAGAAGGACGGCATTAGCAAATCCTCATGCTAGAATAACCTTTATTGATCCTGAAGGTAGAAAAACAGTTTTTGAGAGATCTTCAGATAAAATTCCAAAAACACCTATTGATGTTAAACCGCACCCTAATGGTATTGGCGTTGACGATCTAATAAACATGGCTAAGAGAACAAACGCGAGAAGAGTTTCGTCATTCTTAGTTAACTCATTCTCAAGAATTTCAAATGCAAAAGTAAGAGAAGTGCAAAGCCTTGTTAGTTTTGACCTAAACAAAAGTCCTCAAAGATTAACATGGCAAGAATGTGAAGAAATAGTGAATGCATTCAAGAAGATTAAATTTTTAGCCCCACCAACTGAAGGCTTGATAACAATTGATGAAGAACATATAAGGAACTCTTTACTTAATATCCTTGATCCTGAGTTTGAGGCAGTTATTACAAGACCGCCAAAAACTCATTCAGGAGGAGTTGCATTTCAAGTTGAGGTTGCAATTGCCTATGGCGGCCATGCTGGTAAAGCATCAAATGAAAGTGAAACTGGAAGAAAAAGTGAGATAATGAGATTTGCAAACAGGGCTCCTTTGCTATTTGATGCTGGTGGTTGTGTGATAACAAAGGCTGTAAATTCAATAGATTGGAAAAGATATGGTATAAAAGACTTTGAAAATTCTCCGATTACGATATTTATTAACATTGTGTCAACTTATGTGCCATATACATCAGCAGGAAAACAATCTATTGCAGAGGATAGAGAGATACTTAAAGAACTAAGAGCTGCATTAATGGATGTAGGAAGAAAATTTCAGATTTTCTATTCAAGAAAGAGAAGAGCATTTGAAAAAGAAGCAAAAAAACAAATTTTAATGAAATATAGCACAGAACTTGCTTATGCGATTGCATCAATTACAAACTCAGATGAAAAGAAACTTCTTTCAGAATTAGAAAAATTAATTGAGGAAAAATTAAAACTTGAAGAAGCTCTTGAAACTGAAGAAGAAGCCAAATCTGAGGAAGAATTACCGCTTGAGGACGAATATGACTCTGAAGAAGTTGAATATGAAAAAGTTGATGAGGGGGTATTGGAAGAATGAAAAATGAAAGAAGTAAAGAAGTAATAGAGAGTATATTAAATTTAGCTAAGGATATAAGGGAGAATATAGAGAAGCATGAAAGCCCAAAGATGCATGTTCCTGTTAGAAGTTTTAGTAATGTTCATTTTAATAAAGAGAAAAATATTCTTGAACTTGGTGATAAAAAATCTGTTAGGTCATTTCTAAATGTTGCGCACTCAAAGAAATTTATGCAGACTATCTTAATTGCAAACAAATGCAAAGAGCTTATATCAAGAGATAAAACAGCATCAATAAGAGAACTTTATTATCAATTAAAACACACAATTGCTGACACAAAAGAGAATACATTTGAAGACCAAAGTGAAAGCGATCCGCTAATTGTTGATTTAGAGACAATGCTCTCAGTTTTAAGAGAGGAACTTCATTTAAAAGCAGATGATAAGGGAACACTTATAGGGAAGATCGTAATTGAAGATTCTGGTGATAGAATTGATTGCTCAAAACTTGGCAGATCAGGTTTAGCAATACCTTCGATTGTAGAACAATATAAATTCAAGGAAGTTGAAGCTGACTACATTTTAGTTATAGAAACTGGTGCAATGTTTGACAGGCTCGTTGAAGAAAAATATCATCTCAAGAATAATTGTATTATGGTTGCAACAAAAGGGCAAGCTGCAAGAGGTTGTAGGAGACTTGTGCACAGAATGCATAATGAATTAAAATTACCTGTTATAATGTTCACAGATGGCGATCCTTGGGGTTTTTATATCTACTCTGTAATGAAAGCTGGTTCAATGGCTTTAGCACATGAATCTAAGAGGCTTGGTACTCCAGGAATGAAATTTGTTGGGATGACAATGACTGATATTGATAGATATGGCTTAGAAAAAGTTACTGAGAAACTTAAGGATGTTGATAAAAAAAGAATTAATGAATTGTTGCAATATCCTTGGTTTCAGAGCAAAGAATGGAAAAAAGAATTGAAGTTAATGCAAGAAAAAGGTGTTAGAATTGAACAACAAGCTCTAGCTTCTAAGTCATTAGAATTCGTTTCTGAGAAATACTTACCAGAGAAAATCAAAGCTGGCGATTTGTTGCCATAAAAAATGCACTTTATAAAAGCAATTTTTCTTAAGGAATTTAATGCGAGTATCCATGAAAAATTTATAAGATATGGGAGAGGAGAATTTCCTGGACCAGTTATTCTCATAGAAAAAGATAATAAGAAGATAAAGCTTAGTGGAAGTGTTGACTATGTTAATATTGTTGGTAGAATAATTTCAGAATTTTCAAACCAATGCAAATGCTCTGGAAAGATTATCTCAAAGGCAGATATAGAAAAAAGTCTGAGAGAAATTGTTGATATAATAAAAGTAAAAAAATCTAGGCTCCAATGCTATGAAATCAAAGGTTCTTATTTAAAAGATGACCTCTTAAAACTTTATGATAACTTTTTTGATGCTTATTTTCTTTTTGATTTAAAATCTGATAATAAAGAATTTTCCATGAAAACAAAAAAGAATTTACCAAAACCTGGAAAATTTGATGAAAATTTTTTTAATGCTACGCTTGGGATCAATGCTCAAAGTAAAGTTTCTGAAGAAATAGCATTTGATGTCGAGAGTTTTGATAAATTTAATAAGGTTAAAATTTCTCATATTTATTTTATAAAAAAACTCATTGTGCCAGAAGGCCTTAAAGATAATTTCAAAGAAGCAAGAATTAAAGCAAAAAGGGAAGGTATAATAAGAAGGATTATAGAAACAGATTTTGGTAAAACGCAAAAAGAAATTGAATTTTCAGTTTGAATTTATGATTCTTAAGACTGCTCTATATTTTTAGATTCACTGGGAGAGTATCAACTAACTTTTTTATTGATGACACTCCTTTCAGAAATTTCTCCTGCAAAATTTTTTAGCATTAAATCTTTGACTTTCCCTTGCTCTTTTGTTTGGCCGAGAACCCACATTAATTTTACATAAGCCGTTTCTGGAAGCATATCTTCACAGTAGATAACACCTATGGAACTTAATTTTCTTAGATTGGTGTAAACATAGGGGTTCACTCTACCATAAATACATTGTGAAGTCATTGCTATGCTCATTCCAGAATCAACTGCCTTTTTGATATATTCTAAAAAACTTTTCTCTTTAAATATTGTTGGTAAATGTCCTAAGCCAGTACCTTCAAAGACTATACCTTTAAATTTTTTTTCTATATAGAAATTAACTATTTCTGGGTCTATCCCGGGATAAATTTTTATTAAAGCAACTCTTTCTTCAATTTCTTTCATTAATTTTATTTTTGTATCAGAGCGCTTTTTTATATCTTCGCTAATTTCTTCAATTTTCCCATTAGGAAAAATTTTAGCAAGTGGTTTAGTATTTATTGATTGAAATGCATCTCTTGCTGATGTGTGCATTTTTCTGACTTTTGTTCCTAAGTGAGCAAAACAAAAAGTATCTTCCATAGAACCGTGCATCACAACTGCTACATTAGAATATTTACTTGAAGCCCATATAACACTACAAAGCAAATTTATGAATGCGTCTGCTGAACCTCTATCAGGAGATCTTTGGCTACCAGTAAGAGCAATTGGCTTGCCTATATCTTGAAGCATAAAAGAAAGTGCTGCTGATGTATAGTGCATTGTATCAGTACCATGCGCAATTACAACTCCTTTTATATCATCTGAACTCAACTCATTTGTAACTGCTTCTGCTATCTTTATCCATAGTTTTGGATTCATATCTTCTGACATTACTCGCATTAAATCAATTGTTTTTATATTTGCAAAATTTCTTAGCTCAGGATAACTTTCAAGAAGTTCTTCTGCTGAGAAACTTGCATAAACTCCACCTGTA
This sequence comes from Candidatus Altarchaeota archaeon, assembly GCA_038891095.1. GTDB lineage: Archaea > Altiarchaeota > Altiarchaeia > IMC4 > QMZM01 > JAWAEV01. The sequence goes on along the minus strand of JAWAEV010000003.1, from coordinate 33,318 downwards.
TAGTAGTCAACTCTTGAAGAAATTGTACCTCCTGTAGATATTATTGCAACTCTTATATTTTTAGAATCTGACTCAGTAATTTCAATTTTTTTCTTTTTTTCCTTTTTTACAACTTTACCAATTAGTTTTATTTCTTCAATTTCTTCTTTCCTTAGACCAATATCATAACCATTTTCTAATTTTATTACTAAAAAACTATCTTCAGCTAATTTTGGTCTTTCCATTATTATACCCTTGTATATGCTATCTTTTGTTTTAACTTCAACAATATTCCCTGGCTCAATTATGTTTTCAATTTGCTTCATTTTTCCTTAATGCTTTTTCAAATTCATTAAATAATTTATTTTCATAGGCAATTAGTAAAATTCTCTTCAAAGTCGTGTCTTTTCTTTCTTTTAGAAATTTTCTTATTGTTGATATCATTGCTATAGCTGCATCTTCAGCTCTAACACAACCAACACCAGTACCCATGCCTGGAAATGCAATCGAATTTAATTTATTCTTATCAGCGCATTTTAATGCAGCATAAGTAGCTTTTATGACATTTTCAACTAAAGTTTTCATTGCAGGTTTTTCCATCGTTGGAGCATGAATTATAAATTTTGCTTGAAGCTTTCCTGCAGTTGTTATAATTGCATCGCCAATTTTTATTGGTGCTTTTTTGATAGCTTCCTCTTCGATTTCTTTACCTCCAAAATTTTTTATAACATAAGCGACTCCTCCAGACATAAAGCCATAGGAATTTGCAGGATTAACAATTGCATCAACTCTTTCTTGGATTATATTACCTTTCTTTATTATAATTTCTGTCATTTTTCATTTATTAGCCTAATGGTATATCTAATTTAAATACTAAAAGCTATATATTCCTTATTCATATAAAATGATAAATTGTTCAACATGTGGTAAAGGAATTGTAAAAAATTATGTTGAGTTCAAATGCCCTAATTGTGGAAAAACAAATTTTATAAGATGCAACTCATGTAGAATTTTAGGTGTTAAGTATAAATGCAATGAATGTGGTTTTATTGGGCCATAATATATGACATTGGTTTTTAACTAATGTGAGTTTTATTTAATTAGAGTTAGGCACTACATTTTTATATAAATTTCTATTTGATTTATTAACATTCAATTTAAGAATATTATTGAAATAACAAAATCAATCTCATCGTCAAGAATCATATCATGTTCGTATTTTAGATTTGGGTATTACTTCAAATTTTGTAAGTTTTAGTTATCTTGACTGATGTGTTGATTTTTGTTATTTCTAAATTTTGAGGTGATTAAAATGGCAAAAGCGCCAGCAGATACTATAAAGTACAATATTTATGCAAATATAGTGGTTGACGGAATAGTTGAAAAGCCAGATGTGGTTGGTGCCATATTTGGTCAATCTGAAGGTTTATTAGGTGAGGATTTAGAACTTAGAGAATTGCAAAAGACAGGAAGAGTTGGTAGAATTGAAGTTGAATTAGAAGCAAAAGTTGGAAAATCAAGTGGAACAATTATTGTGCCATCAAGTTTGGATATGGTTGAAACATCAATTATTGCTGCGGCTATTGAAAGTGTTGATCGTGTAGGCCCATGTAATGCTAAAATTACAGTCAATAAAATAGAGGATGCTAGAGTTGCAAAAAGGAAGCAGATAGTCGAAAGAGCTAAAGAGTTATTAAAGAAGATGCTTGAAGAAGAAATTCCAGAAAGTGAAAAACTATCTGAAGAAGTTAAAAAATCTGTGCAATTATCAGAAATTTCAATATATAAAGGCTTACCTGCTGGTCCGGATATAGAAAATGTTGAATCTGTGATACTTGTTGAAGGAAGAGCAGATGTATTAAATTTGTTGAAAGCAGGAATTAAAAATGTTGTTGCTATTGGCGGTACAAATATACCAAAAGAAATAACTGAACTCTCAAAGGAAAAAACAACAATTGCCTTTTTAGATGGTGATCGTGGTGGGGAGATTATTTTAAAGGAATTAGCACAAGTTGCTGAAATAGACTATGTAGCAAGAGCTCCAAAAGGAAAAGAAGTTGAAGAACTTGGAAAAAAGGAGATTATAATGGCATTGAGAAGGAAAGTTCCACTAACTCAGATGAAAGAGTACCAAGAAATTAAAAAACTAGAAAATGTAAAAGAAGAGGAGAAAATTGAACTTAGTATAGAAAGTAGAACTAATGAGAGTGAAGAAAATTTGTTAGAATTATTAAAACCAGTAAAGGGTAAATTTATGGCAGCATTATATGATGACGAAAAGGAACTTATAACTGAGATTGAAACGAAAGATTTAATTAACAGCCTTAGGGATATACAACCAACATATGTCGCTTTTGATGGTATAATAACACAAAGACTTATTGATAGTGCAGCAGAAAGTAAAGTAAAGTACATAATTGGATTGAGTAAAGCAGCCATTATAAACCCAAAAGGAATCAAAATTTTAACAGAAAGAACATAAGTTATATTGATGAATGGAATTGAAACTACAAAGGAAATTTCTGTGCCAAAGGATCCATTAGATAGAATAATTGGTCAGGAAAAAGCTGTAGAGAAAGTTAAAATAGCGATAAAACAAAGGAGACACCTTTTGCTTGTTGGACCCCCAGGTATAGGTAAATCTATGTTAGCTCAAGCTTTAGCATTGAAATTACCAAAACCAAATGAAGAGATAAGAGTTTTGCATAATCCTGAAAACCCAGAAAGGCCAATTTTAGAAATTGTGAAAAGAGAGGAAATAGAGAAAAGAGAAAATAAAGAGGAGATTATTGGTGAATTTATAAATCCGTCTACTGCTCCACCATTAATTGCTGAACAACTTGGGTTTAGATGCCATTATTGTGGTTCTTTAAGTTCTCCTAATGAATATTTATGCCCAAAATGTAATTCTACAAAATTTTCAAGATCAAATTTAAAAGGATTTTCACCTTTTAGTGATATAATAACTGATGTTTTTGATTTTTCTACCAAAATTCCTGAAAGAGAAGTTGCTGCATTGAAGGTTGATAGCAATGGCAATGAAACAATTCTAATTTATCAAAGAGTTGGCGATAAAATAAGAGTTATTGATCAAAAAACAATTGAAAATTTAAAAGCTAAAAAAGAAAAAAAGCTGATGAAAGTTTTAGTTCCTATAAATAGATTTCCATTTGTTCAAGCAACTGGTGCTTCTGAAACAGAGCTTTTAGGTGATGTGAGGCATGATCCTTATGGTTCTCATCCTGAAATTGGAACTCCTGCTTATCTAAGAGTTATTCCTGGTGCAATTCATGAAGCTCATGAAGGCGTTCTTTTCATTGATGAATTACCACATATGGCAGGATTACAGAATTTCATTTTAACAGCAATGCAAAATAAAAATTTTCCTATTGTTGGTAGAAATCCTATGTCTGCTGGCGCTAGTGTTAGAGTTGACTTTGTGCCTTGTGATTTTATTTTTGTTGGCGCATGTAACATTCAAGATATAGGAAAAATCCTAAATCCACTACGCTCAAGAATTCTTGGTAACGGGTATGAAATTTTGCTTGAAACTACTATGCCGGATAATGAAAAAAACAGACAAAAAATAGCTCAATTTGTAGCACAAGAAATTTTACTTGATGGAAAGATACCACATGCAAAAATTGAAGCAGTTAATGAAATCATAGAGGAAGCAAAAAGAAGAGCTTTTTTTATTGATAAAGTTAAAGATGCACTGACATTAAGGCTTAGAGAATTGGGAGGATTAATAAGATTAGCAGGTGATTTAGCGATTTCAGAAAAGTCAGAATTTATAGAAAAGGAGCATGTAAAGAAAGCACTTGTTGAATGCAAACCAATTGAGCACCAAATAAAAGAAAGATATGGCTCTATATGGAAAGGTCTTGAAAGAGAGGATATTGGTAGTGGTTTTGATAGTAGTGACTATAAAGGTTATGGTTGATCTAATAAGGTAGTTGAGTGGGGCGGGTCATTTCCACTATTCTCTTATATTTAAACTGTAAATCTATGAGTTAGGCACTACATAAGTTTTAAAAATTATAAAAATTTAATGTTATGTCCCTATTTGTATATAGCTACTCTCAATTTTTCTTAAAATTGAAATTGCAGAAAGGACAGCTAAGTATGATGTTTTTGGATTTTCTAAGGAAGGTAGATTTTTTGTTCTAATTAAAAATTCACCAAAATTTCCCCTTACATAAACTTCATGGATATTCTCTTTAACTTTTGGATCAGAAATAATTTTAACTTTTGTTTTTTTGAATCCAATTCCTGCTAAACTCAATGTTGCAGCTATGTTTATATTTCTTGGAAATTTCACTACTGCTTCTTTTGCAGAGCCCTCAAAAATAATTTTTTCTTTTTTATTTTTCAAACCAAAACTCTTAGGGTTTTTTCTTGTTGTTAATACAACTTCTTCACACTTTGAAATTTTTGCTGCTTTTAAACCATCAACACCTAAAATAGCACCTGATGGTATATATATACAAACTCTATTTTTTTCAGCAATTTTTTTCAATTTTTCAAAAAAATTTTCATTAACTAAAGCACCAACACTCATAATCACTAACTCCTTTTTTTTACTTAAAATTTTTTCAGCGTATTCAAAAACAGCATCCTGAGATGCACCTTCGAACACAATATCAACCTCTCTAAGAAATTCTTCGATATTCTTAGCTATTTTTGGTTTTGGTTTAATATCTTTTGCTAGTTCTTTTGCTTTTTCTAAGTTAGTATCAAACAAAGATGTAACTCTAAAGTTAATTTTACCTTCATTAATTGCTTTTACAATCCCTTTAGAGATATTCCCACAACCTAAAAGCCCAAGTCTTTTCATTTTTTAAATTTAATTTCAAATACAATGAATAGTGGAAGTGACCCCCCACCCCCAATCTAATAAATAAACTAAACTTTAATTTTTATAGTTTTTATACTTAATTTTACATTAATTAACATTATTAAACAAATAAAAATGAAGAGATTATCCCAACTATATGGACTTGAAATTTATACTAGAAAAGCGGAACATGTTGGTAGAGTTGAAGATGTTATTTTAAATTTAGAAACTGGTGAAGTAATGCGTTTATGTTTAAGATCTTTTAAAGCAAGAACATTGCCCGAAGATGAAGTAAAAAAAATTCTTCAAACAGAAACAATAGGCTATAACGAAGTTATCGAAGTTGGTGATGTTGTAATCTGTAAAAAAAATCCATTAACTGAAGGTAAAAAACAAGTAGAAACACAAGCACAAATAAAAAAGTAATCCCTGCAAACTCTTTCTCTTTTTAAATCTCCAAATATGAATAGAAAATTTCTTGAAAGAAAATTCTTACAGATGATAGAAGAGGATTATAAAGATAGTGATATAACCTCAGAGTTAGTTCCTGAGAAAACGGTTCTTGCAAAAATAATTTCAAAAGATATTGGTATTGTTTCTGGAATTTCAGAGTTATCTGTGCTTTTTGAAATTTTTAATATAAAAATAATAAAAAAGATAAAAGATGGTTCTAAGATAAGTAAAGGTAAAGTTATTTTTAAATTAAAAGGAAATATCAGAGAAATTCTTCTTGTTGAAAGAACTGCTCTTAATATTTTGTCAAGAATGTCAGGAATTTCAACACTGACAAGAGAATTTGTTGAAAAGGCAAGGAAAAAAAATCCTAAAATAAGAATTGCTGCAACGAGAAAAATTTTACCCCTTTTTTCTTATTTTGATAAAAAAGCAGTTAAAATTGGTGGAGGTGATACCCATCGTCATGGTCTTTATGATATGATTTTAATAAAAGATAACCATCTAAAAATTTTTGGAAATGTTAAAAATGCATTGAAAAAAGCAAAAGAGCAAGTGTCGTTTGCTCATAAAATTGAAATCGAAGTTTCCTCAGTGAAAGATGCAATATTAGCAGCGAAAAATGGAGCAGATATAATTATGTTAGATAATTTCTCAATAGTTGAAATTAAAAAAACGATAGAAATTTTAAAAAAGGAAAATTTGAGAGATAAAGTTTTGTTAGAAGCATCTGGGAGTATAACTCTAGAGAATGTTGAAGGTTTTGCATCTACTGGTGTTGACATTCTCTCTATAGGAATGTTAACTCACTCAGTGAGGGCATTGGATATGAGCTTAGAAATTTACAAAATATGCAAGAAAGTGAAGGATGATTGTAGTGCCTAACATGAATGAAAAAAATTTAAGAAATATAGCAATAGTCACATCATTAGTTGGATTAATAATACTCTTCTTTGTTGTCTCTAACTTAAAAATTAAAGAAAGAGAAGTAAGTTCTATAAGTACAGATGATATAAACAATTATATAAAAACGTGTGGTGAAATTTCTGAGAGAAAAATTTCAAAGAATGGCCATATATTTCTGAAACTTAAAGAGAGAGATGCTAGCATAAATGTCGTTATATTCAACTCAACTGCACAGAAAATTAAAAATGAAATTGACCCTTATTTAATCAAAAAATATGATAATGTTTGTGTTTATGGTAAAGTGAATTTATACAATGGTAACTTAGAGATAATCTGCAACAAAGTTGAATTTAATAAGAATGTTCCTTGAAATTTTATTTTTTATTTTTTTAGGAATATCCCTTGGAATAATTTCTGGTTTGCTACCAGGACTTCATGTAAATACAATCTATCTGTTAATCCCCCTATTCTCAGCATTTTTTATTGATTTGAACATTTCTGTTTATGGACTTATCACTTTTATTATTTCAGCAGCAATAACAAGCACGATTGTTGATTTTATACCATCAATTTTTCTTGGTGCTCCAGAAGAAGCAACAGCACTTTCAGTTCTTCCAGGGCATAGACTTTTACTACAAGGAAAAGGGCTCGAAGCATTATTTCTAACAACATCTGGCGGAGTTTTCACGACATTACTTTTCTTTGTTTTAACACCTCTTTTGCTTTTTATTTTGCCAATAATTCATGGCCTATTAAAATTTTACATTGCCTTTGTTTTGTTAGTTATATGCTTTTTTATGATTCTAACAGAAAAAAACAAAGAACGAATTTTCTTCTCAGTTTTAGTTTTTTTACTTTCAGGTTCTTTAGGAATAATAACATTAAATTCCGGAATTCTACCAGAAAATTTTGTTTTATTCCCAATATTTACAGGGCTTTTTGGTATACCGACGCTTCTTTTAAGTTTAAAACATAAGAGTAATATACCACCACAAGAAGAAGTTATATTTAATACTGAAAGAAAATTGATTTTTTCTGGAAGCATAAAAGCATTCTTTGCAAGCATATTACTTGGATTACTCCCAGGAGTTGGAGCTGCGCAAGCAACAGTTTTAACACAAGAACTAACAAAGAAAAAAGATCCACGAGAGTTTTTAATTTCTGTTGGAGGTGTTAACACTGCAGTTGCTCTAATATCAATCCTTTCACTTTATACAGTAAAAAGAGCAAGATCTGGAGCAGCAATTGCTATAAGAAATTTATTAGAAAATTTTACCATTTATGATATTCTTCTTTTAATCTCAGTTTCACTTATATCTGTGGGAATTTCAGCAATTTTAACTTTATATATTGGTAATAAAATTCTGAAGTTTATCCAAAAGTTTCCATATTCAAAAATTTCCTTAATAATACTCATACTTTTATTTTTCCTTTGTTTTATTTTCACAGGACTAAACGGCATTCTTATATTGTTAGTAAGTACATCTATAGGAATTATAGCACCTTTATCTAAAATAAAAAGAAGTCATTCAATGGGAGTTCTTATTATACCAGTAATACTATTTTATTTAGGTATAAATTTTTAAAATTATGGAATGAAAACTGTTGCTGCAACTACACTTGTCCATAAACCATCTTTATGCCCCTCCGCTGACTGAACAACATGAGTTGTCTTGAATATTTTACCGCTTGCTCTGTAAATTTTTTTTCTTTCATCCCATGCTTTATCTATATCAAAATCTATCCCAAGAGTACTTGCTAACATTGTTGCTGCTAAATCCTCAGCATATTCACCAGCTTTTTTTGCAACTTCTCCAAATGAGTGATGCTCTGATAAATATCCATAGCCTTCACCACCCTTAGGCAATGCTAAGCCAATTGCTGCAGAAATTAATCTGTTTGGCTCATTTGTTTCATTCCTTGCCATTACAACAAAAGTTATCTGTCCTGGCTTTAGAAGTGCAATCCCTTTTTCTCTTGGAATGAGCTTGCAGTTTGGTGGGAATATACTCGAAACATTGACAAGATTACACTTCTGTATACCTGCCTTTCTCAATGCTAACTCAAATGCAGCTAATCTATCTCTATGAATTCCAACACCCTTAGTAAAAAAACATTTCCTTGGTATCATTTTTCTTTTTCAAAAAATTTATTAAATTTTCTTTCCTTTCTTTTTTTCCAGTTTCCTTTATGGTAGATATAACTTATAATTAATGGCAAGACAGATGTTGCTTCTGCATAGACCATTTGCTCATTTTCAAATGAAAAATTAACTTTGCCCCAAGAACTTGCTTCTTTCAGAGTTGAAGAAGAGCAAGCGCCATCTCTAACATCAGCAACTGTTATTTGAACAGCATATTTATGCATTGGGACTTTTTTGCCAAGAATTTCAGCACAGATAACACAATCTTGTGCAAAATTTTTTGGAACTCCCCCACCAATCATAAAAAGCCCCGAAGTTGGAGAATTAATTTTAATTTCTGTGAGCTCCTTAAAATCCTTTACAGAGTCGATTGAAACATGTGGCTTATTTTTTCTTTCATATTGATGCTTAACTAAACCAAAACCAGCGCTTGAGTCAGAAAATGCTGGACAAAAAATTGGAACATTATGTTTATAAGCTAATTCAACTAAGGAATTCTTCTTTTTTGCATTTTTTTCAAGATACTTACCCATTTCAATTATAAATTCTCTTGATGAGTAAACTCCTGGCTTTAATGAATCTGCAATTTCCTTTATTGTATTGTCACAAATTTGTAATTGCTCTTCATCAATGAAAGTATCATAAATTCTATCAATATAATGTTTTCTAAGTAGAGAATCATCAACATATTGAGTGCCTTGATAGTGTTTAAATCCCAATGCTTCAAAAAAATCCATATCAACAATTGTTGCTCCAGTTGCAACAATAACATCAACCATCTTATACTTAACCATATCAGAATAAATTTTCATGCAACCTGCAGCACTTGTACTACCTGCAATGCATAAAATTATTGTACATTCTTTATCTGTTATCATCCTATCAAAAATATCAGCAGCTTTTGCAACCTCTCTTGCAGTAAAAGACATTTCTCGCATAGCATTAATTATTTTTGTAGCATCAAAAGAAGTTATATCAATGTGTTTTACTTCTTTCTTAAGAAAATCTTTCTTATTCATTCTAAAAATTTTCACTTATAAAATTTACTAATTTATATATAAATTTTGCTGCTATAAACTCAGAAGACTTGTTATTTTTGTTTGGACAAAGCTCAACAACATCGAAGCCAACAATATTCTTTCCTTTAATTATCTCTCTCAAAAAATCTAAGGTTTCATACCAAAAAAATCCACCGGGCTCAGGTGTTCCAACAGAAGGAATTAAACTTGGATCAAAAAAATCCATATCTACTGTAATGAAAACATTTTTCTTTAACTTCGGTAAAATTTCTTTTGCGAAATCTTTCATATTCCATTTTCTGATATTATGCGCAAAGAAAACATCGAGGTTTTTTTCTTTTATTAACTCAGCTTCTTCGTTGCTTAAACTTCTAATTCCAATTTGCACAGCATCACAGTGTTCTATAATTCGGCGCATTATACATGCGTGGCTATAGATCGAATTTTCATAGGAATCACGAAGATCTGCATGTGCATCTAACTGGAGAACTGAAAAATTTTTATATTTATTTTTAAATGCAATCACTTCACCTAAGGAAATTGAATGTTCCCCACCGATGACTATCGGAAATTTATCATCAATAATAACTTTCATGCATGCATTTTCAACTTTTTCAACCATTTTTTGTTCTTTTTCAGTGATTTTTATTGTATTTAAAGTTGCAATTCCAAATTCTTCAGCAACATTTTTATTTAGTTCTTCATCATAAAGTTCAAGATTTGCAGATGCATCGATGATAGCAGAAGGAGCATTCTTAGTGCCTTTGATATATGTTGTTGTTTTTTCATAAGGAATTGGCAATATAACAAATTTAGCTATTTTATAATCTGAAAATTCCTTTGGTAACAAACAGAAATTTTTCTTCATTTTTAGGAAAAAATTAAGTTCCTTCTTCCCATGAAGTAAGATATCTCCTCTGTTCTTCAGTTAATGAATCTTTTTCAATTCCCATTACTCTTAATTGTAATTCTGCAATCATGTTATCAATTTCATCTGGTAGTTTATGCACACCAGGACTTAATTTATTTTTAACTCCATACTCAATTGCAAGTGCTTGCCCACAAAAGCTTAAAGACATAACTTCACTTGGATGACCTTCAGCAGAGGCTAAATTTACTAATCTACCTTCGGAGCAAAGATATATTTTTTTCCCATTTTCTAATTCAAATTCTTCTAAGTTGTCTCTTACTTTTACTTTCTTTTTTGAAATTTCATTTAATGCTTTTACATTTATCTCAACATCAAAATGCCCAGCGTTTGCAAGTATTGCTCCAGATTTCATTAATTTAAAGTGTTCTTTATCAATTACATTTTTGTTTCCTGTAGCAGTTATGAAAATATCACCAATTTTTGCAGCTTCAGAGATTTTCATAACACTAAAGCCGTCCATTCTTGCTTGTAAAGCTCTTAATGCATCAACTTCAGTTACAATAACATTTGCTCCTAAACCACGAGCATTTTTTGCAATACCTTTACCGCAACTTCCATAGCCAGAAACAACAAAGTTTTTTCCTGCAATAAGGACATTTGTTGCTCTCAGTAAACCATCTAAAGCACTTTGTCCAGTGCCATAATAATTATCAAACAAATGTTTTGTTTTGTTGTCATTCACTGCAATTACAGGATATCTCAAAACTTTTTCTTTTTCCATAGCCCTCAGCCTTATAACCCCAGTGGTTGTTTCCTCAGTACCAATTTTTATATTGCTAAGCAATTCTTCTCTCTCTTTGTGTATCAATGTTACTAAATCACAACCATCATCGACAGTAACATTTGGCTTGAAATCAAGAACTTTGTTTAAATTTTCATAATATTCCTCTTTAGTTTCATTCTTCCAGGCAAAAACATGGAAATTTTCTTTTACAAGAGCAGCAGCAACATCATCTTGCGTTGATAGAGGATTACAACTCGCAATTGCAACCTCTGCACCAGCAGATTTTAAAACTCTTAATAAATTTGCAGTTTCTTTTGTTACATGTAAAGCCAAAGAAATTCTTATGCCATGTAGTGGTTTTTCTTTTTCGAACCTTTTTTTAATCTCCATCAATGCAAGCATTTGTTGTTCAGCATAATCAACTTTCTTTTTCCCTTGCTCCCAAAGATTAATATCTCTTATTTTGTAGCTCTTCATATTATTTTCTTCTTTTTTGTTTTCTTCTCTGTAACTTTTGCTTTTCTTGCATTTTTATGAGATATGGCTGCGGTTCTATCTTAGAAATAAAATCTTCAAGAGGAGCATTAAAGTCAATTCCCCTTATCTTTAAAATTTCCCTCGTTAAAATCCAAAAAATTAATGCTAAAGAGTTTTTACCTTTATTGTTTGAAGGTATAACAAAATCAATTTTTTTAATCCTTGTATTGCTGTCGCAAATTGCCATAACAGGAATTCCAGAGATTGAGGCTTCTTTAATTGCTTGTTGATCAACTGCCGGATCAGTTACAAAAAGTAACTTTGGCTCAATAAATTGTTTAATTTTAGGATTTGTTAATGTTCCAGAAACAAATCTATCAGTGATCGCTTTACAGCCAGTATATTTTGAAAAATTTTTAATTGGTTCTTTACCATAGACCCTATTAGAAACAACCAAAACATCCTCTGGATTATAACGAGAAATAAATTTTGCAGCAATTCTTAATCTATCATCTATTTTTTTTACATCAAAAACACATAGCTTATCTTCTCTTATTTTATAGATGAACTCACGCATATCACTTGTTTTGTATTTAAGTCCAATGTGGATACCATTGAGTAAGTAATCATCTAAGGGCACAAGAAGCTCTCCTGAAATTTCTTGAATTTCTTTCACATCTTTAGTTTCTTCATTACTTTCTTTTTTTTCGGTTTCATCAGTCATCTTATCTATTTTCTTTTTACTGTTATTGGCAATACATTTTTTTCAAATTCTAATTTAGCTATTTCAATTGGATCCTCTACACCTTTTGGAATTTTTATTAGCACTGGGGCACCCATTCTTATTTGTAACGCTCTAACTCCTATAAGGCGAGCAATTTCATATTTTGTATATTCCATTTCAAAATTTTTTATATAGCATTACCTCATCAATTAGATCTACATGAGATAGAAACATTCTCCTGCAACAATATCTATCATAGCCAAATTTATCTAAAATTTTTTTTGGTTCAATACCTTTACTAACTTCCTCTTGGAATTTTTCCCAGTCTTGTGCTATTGGCTTACCACAAGAAAAACATCTTATTGGAATTATCATTTTATCTATAAGATTTTTGCCTTCTATGTCGTGGTCCTTTTGATGATTGACTTGGTTTATGAACTTCTGTCAAGCGATGGTCACCAGCAATTAAAGTTCTGTCATAACTCAAATACTCTCTCAATAAATTTTCATTTTCTGAAAAATCAACTAATGCTCGTGCAATCGAGTTAGCAATAGCATCTGCCTGTCCCATTACTCCGCCACCATGAACATTAACCTCTATATCTAACTTTTTAAGGTCAACATAAGGCGAGGCAAGCATAAGACATTGCTCAATTTTCATTCTCTTAGCTTTAGGCTCGATATTCTCTAACGGAATTCCATTTATCCTTAACTTTCCTGAGCCTTCCTTTATAGTCGCTCTTGCAATTGATGTTTTTCTTTTTCCTGCTCTATGAACAATTTTAGGCATTTTTATTTTTCCCTGAAATAAATTTGCAAATTTCACCAACTGTTAGCGAGTTACTAATATTTTTTATTGAATCTTCAATTTTCTCAATTTTTACCTCATCAACTTCAATATTATGTCTCTTCTTTATCTCCTCTTTTGGAATACCATAATAAACCATAATTCTCTTAAATGCATCTCTACCCTTCTTTTTTTCCATAGGCAACATCCTTTTTATAACCCTTCTAACATATCTATCTGGCCTTCTTTGATAAAAAGGGCCTTTCAAAGGATTTCCAATATTCCTTATTTTGAGTTCTTTCAATTCATCTGCTAAAATATTCTTTTGTTTTCCAGAAAGCAATGCTTTTTCAGCATTTATAATTATAATATTCTCTCCAAGTAATGCTCTTTTTGCAACTTTACTTGCTAACCTACCTAAGATCGAATTTTCAGCATCTATTATTGTCATTCTAACATAAAATTTTAACTTTAGAGCCTGTAGGATTTCTCCTTAACAGTTCTTCTATTGATATAACTTCGCCGCCAGCACTTTTTATTTTCTCCTCAGCAGATTTTGAGAATTTAAATGCAGCAACATTAACTTTATGTTCTAAATTTCCATAACCCAAGACTTTTCCAGGAATTAAAACAAATTCACCATCTTTGCTGTATTTATTTATTTTCCATATATTTGTTTCTCTTCTATTCTTCCTACTTTTGCTAAGTTCATCAGCAATTCTTATCCACAAATTAACTTTTTTCTCTCTTCCTTCTCGCTTAAGTTTTTCTATTAATCTTTCCCTTTCTGGATTTTTAAATTTATTTGTCTTTGGCATTCTTATCTCTTAGGTTTTTCCTTTCTATGATGTACTAATTCATTCAGAGAAATATCATTAACTTTTATGACTTTATATCTCACTCCTGATAAATCACCCATACTCCTACCTTTTCTTCCACCTAAACCTTCAACAATAACTTCATCGTGTTCATCAATATATGTAACTGCCTTATCTCTTGGGCAAAATGCAGTTATCTGTCTACCATTCTTCAATAATTGAACTCTCACACATTTCCTTATAGCAGAATTTGGCTGTTTAGCTTCAATTCCAACTTTTTCAAGAACTATACCCTTAGCTTGTGGTGCTCCTTCTAAAGGATCATGCTTTTTCTTCAATCTTAAAACTCTGCGAGCATATTTTTCCTTTTTCCATCTAAATTTATGCCTTAAATCAATTAGTTTCTTAGCTGAAAATTCTCCCTTTGCCATTTTAAATTTTTTTTGAAAATAAAATTAGCAAAATATGTTAAAAAATTGGATTTGCTATACTGTTTTAATTTTTATGTCATTTAACCCAAAATGTCTTTCTGCTAATTTTTTTGCTATCTTTATTCTAACTCCATCCTGGCCAATCGCTTTGCTTCTATCCTTCTTATTCAATTCTAAAATAGCGACTTTCTCTTTACCATCTTCAAATATTCTACTATTTCTGATTTTTAAAGGTTGAAAGAGGTTATCAAGAAATTTTTTTAAGTCATCTGAGGCTTCCATAACGAATATATTCCTTCCAGTCAATTTCATTACCTTTGAAACATTACTACCATTTTTACCAATTGCTAGTCCCATATAACCTTGCTCAATTAAAAATCCAAGTGCATTTTTCTCAGTTACACAGTCTTTGACTTTTGCACCTGTTAAACTCTCAAAGAGAGTTATGTATTTTATCTCATTTGCATCAAGTTTTATTTTTTCCATGTTCCTTTACTATTTCTAAAATTGAACTCTCGCCTTCGTCTAAGATACATAAGGAAGAAACTGAAAATGGTTTTCCACAAAGTGCCCCAAGTTCTTCTGAGTTTTTATCTAAAACTATACAGGGAACATTTGATAATTTTCCATAATATAAAAATTCATCAAAAATCTCAATCGGACAATTCTTGCTAATTAGCACTAATTTTGGATTTCCATTTAAAAATGCATGCTTAACGCTTTTTACACCAAGTGCAACTTTTCCTGTTTTTTCTGCTTTCTCTAATTCAGTCTTTAGATTCATTTTTCTTTTCTTGAGTTTTTTTAACCTCTAACTCAACAGTTCCAGTTCCAATTGGAATTGGTTGACCTATTATTATATTTTCGGCAACACCACTAAGAGTATCAACTTCTCCATAAAGAGCAGCATTTAATATATGCTTTTCAGTTTCTTCAAATGCAGCTCTTGCAAGAACTGATTCCTTAGAACCACTAATGCCGGTTCTTCCAACTGCTTGTAGCTCGCCTGTAACACACATTCTGTCAGCAACTAGCATTATATGCCTTATATCAACATCTAACCTTTGTTCTTCAAGAACTTTCATTGCTTCATTTATAATTGCATTTCTTGCTGCTTCTATACCTAAAACTTCATAGATTTGTTGTATATCATTTGTTGTTGTTCTCTCCTTATCAACTCCTTCTAAGCTAAGAATTGCCTTTAAATTTGAACCCTCAGTATAGATCACAAATTCACCATTTTGTTCTCTTACAAAAACCCTTTTGATCCCTTTTACTCCTGAAAGTCTTTTCTTCTCTAGTTTATTCATTAATTTTTTCAGCTCTATCAAAGATTTTTTCTTTATTACAAATTTATTCTTTGAACTATTTTCAGAAATTTTCTCGAGAATGGCTTTTGCTTCTTCGTTATCAGTTTCAACAATAATTTCTTTTCTCTCTATACTAACTTCAATTTTTGAAACATCTTTGAGGAAAATTTCTTGTAATTTATTAGCAAGAGACTCTGCGAATTCCCTACTTTTTCTATTTTTTTCATCTAAGTAAATTGTCATCATTGGATTATTTGGAGATCTTTTTGCGTCTATAATCTCTATTAATCTTGGTAAGCCAAGTGGCACAGCTAATTCAGCAACACCTGCATAGTGGAAAGTTCTTAAAGTCATTTGAGTTCCTGGTTCACCAATAGATTGAGCAGCAACAGTACCGACAGCCTCACCAGGAACAACTAATGCCTTCTTTATATAGTTTTCCTCTTTGTATTTGAGATAACCTTTTTTAGATGGATCAACACCATCTTCACCATATTTAAATTGGACGATTATACCTGGAGTTCCACGAACACTTAAATCAGGATAAACCCTAAGATCTTGTAAAGCATTAATAAGCCTTCTTTGCATATACCCAGATCTACCAGTCCTAATGGCAGTGTCAACTAAGCTTTCTCTTCCACCCATAGCATGGAAGAAGTATTCTTTCATAGATAAACCATTTTTAAAGTTTGATGATACAAATCCATTAGCACTAGCAGAGACATCACCTTTTTTGAAATGAGAAAGTGTTCTTGCAAAATAACCTCTCTTAATTCTTTTTCCACGAACTGCTTGTTGACCTACGCAAGCACTCATTTGAGTTAAATTTAATAATGAGCCTCGAGCACCTATCTTTGCCATTACAGCTAAAAAGTTATCTTTTGCAAATTTCTCTGCTATCTTACCAGCATCATTTCTTGCTTTTGATAATTCAGCCATTATATAATCTTCAAGTGATTCCTCTGATGACTTTCCAGGAATTGGTTTTAATTTACCTTCATTAAATTCTTTAATTAAAGAATTCACAATCTCATCACTCTTTGATATAACTTTACTTATTTCATTTATCTCTTTTGTAGGTAGATCTTCCTCGTCTATACCAATAGTAAAGCCATGAAGCATAACAACCCTTATTGCAAGTTTTGTAGATTTATCAATAAATTCTCTTGTTATGTCTGAGCCATATCTAAGGAACAATTCATTTACTAATGTTCCTGCCATTCCCTGAGAATCAATTACTCCTGAAATTAATGTACCATTATTTATAACAACATAAGCTTCATCCTCACATTTCTCTTTTTTACAAGTTTCACACTTTTTACATAATTTTGCTTTATATTTAACAGAAAAATCTTTTGGTAAAAGAAATGAAAAAATTTCTTTTCCAGTAAAAGTTTTTTTATCCTTAGGCAGCTCAGCTAAGTCTTTAACCAAATTTAATGCTGTTTTTCTATCAAATTTTGAGTCTTTCTTAGTAAGCAAATAAGTTCCAGTAACATGGTCATGTCTACCACCGATTATTGGCCTGCCATATCTTGGAGAAAGAATGCATTCCTGAACTTTCATAAGTATCTCTGCTTCAGCTCTTGCTTCTTCTGTTTGTGGGACATGCAAATTCATTTCATCTCCATCGAAATCTGCATTATATGGAGCACAAACGGCAGTATTTAACCTAAAGGTATTATATGGGAGAACTTTAACTTGATGACACATCATTGAAATTCTATGTAATGAAGGTTGTCTGTTGAATATAACTAAATCGCCATCTTTTATAGTTCTTTCAACTATATCGCCTTCTTTTAGAGATGCTGCAATTTCCTTTTTATTACTCTCCATAACTCTTTTTCTTCCATATTCAACTATCACATTTTTAGCTCCGGGATGTGCGTTTGGTCCATTCAATATAAGTTCTCTAAGTTTCTTAATATTTCTTTCATTAACTTCTTCAGGAATAGTTAGCTCAGTTGCGATAACTTTTGGTACAACAACTTCATTTATCGATATCTCTGGGTCTGGGCTAACTACTGTTCTTGCAGAGAAATTTACCCTTTTACCAGATAAATTATTTCTAAATCTACCTTCTTTACCTTTAAGTCTTTGAGTAATTGTCTTTAATGGTCTACCAGATCGATGTCTTGCAGGTGGAATTCCTATGATACCATTGTCAAAATAAGTTGCAACATGATATTGTAATAGATCCCAAAGATCCTCAACAATTAGTTGCGGTGCTCCGGAATTTATATTTTCTTCCAATCTTTGGTTTATCCTTAAAATATCAACTAATTTATGAGTTAAATCATCTTCACTTCTGTCTGCTGATTCAAGAGTTATTGAAGGTCTGACTATTATTGGCAAAACAGGCAGAACGGAAAGAATCATCCATTCAGGCCTTATTTTAACTCCTAATAGCTTTAAGTCATCTTCTGTTATTTTTTCAAATCTCTCCCTTATATCAGTTGGCAATAAAGATGTTTCTCCTTCATAGTAGGAATATGGCCTAACAAATTTTATTTTTATTTGTTGTTCATTGCAATAAGGGCATTTACCTTGAGATTCATTTACCTTTGCAGCATTTTCAATTATTTCATCTATAGAATTTAACTTCTTTATTTTATCTTCAGAAAGCAAAATTCTTGAGCAACTTCTACATGTTATTTTTAGCAATTTATAAATTTCTTTTGCGTATCCAACATGAATAACTGGTCTTGTTAATTCAATATGCCCAAAATGTCCTTGGCATTCTCCAAGTCTACCACCACAAGTTTTGCATCTTATACCTGGATCAATTACCCCTAATCTTGGATCCATTAAACCGCCTTCAATAGGATAACCATCTTCATCATAAGTATTTGAAGTAAAAATTTTTACTGCAGATAGCTTTTTGATCATTGCTGGAGAAAAAAGTCCAAATTCTATAGCCTTAATTTTTTTTCTTACTATCATTTTCTGTGAATTAAACCTTATCTTTCAAAATCAATTTTGGATATACACACATACCCATTAATTCGTTTAGCAGAAGTTTAAAGGCATATGCGATTTCAACCATCTCAACTTTAGAGTCATTACAAATTGGGCATATAGTCTCTTTTTTCTCAGCATCAGTTGTTGCAATTAAACCACACTTCAAACAAACAGGGACATAAATTCTATCTGATTCATCTAGAAGCCTATCTTTTAACATCATTGCTGCTCCATGACCTATAAGGCAATCTCTTTCCATTTCACCAAAGCGAAGGCCACCTTCTCTTGCCCTACCTTCAGTAGGTTGTCTTGTTAACATTTGCACTGGTCCTCGAGATCGTGCGTGGATCTTATTTATAACCATATGATGTAGTCTTTGATAGTAAACAACACCAATAAAAATTTCAACCTCAAATTTTTGACCGGTTTTTCCATTATACATTACCTCTTTACCTGTTGATTTAAATCCATATTTCTCAAGTTTTTTCCTTAGGTCATTTTCTTCTTCATGCTCAAAAGCACTACCATCAACAACATTACCTTCAATACATGCGACTTTACCTGCAATTGTTTCAATTAAATGACCAATAGTCATTCTTGATGGTATTGCATGCGGATTCAATATCAAATCTGGTACTACTCCATCCTTAGTAAATGGCATATCCTCTTGATTTACAATTAAACCAACAACTCCTTTTTGACCATGGCGTGATGCAAATTTATCTCCTAGTTCTGGAATTCTCGGAGACCTAACACGAACTTTAACTAATTTATTTCTCTCAATTGATTCTGTTAGAAGAACACCATCAACTATTCCTGATTCCATATGTCTTACTGTAACAGAGTTTTCTCTTCTCCTCTCCTTTACCATGCCATAAGGTCCAATTTCCTCTAAGAATCTTGGTGGTGATGTCTTTCCTATAAGGACTTCATTATCATAGACATAAGTTTCAGGAAAAATTATACCCTCCTTACCAAGTTTTGCATATGTCTCCTCAGCTTGTGCACCTTCCACATCTGGTGATGGAATCTCAAATTTATCACTTTGGCCCGATGGATAAGTTCTAGCTTCGGTTGAATATGTCCTATAAAATGTAGATCTTCCTAAACCTCTATCAATTGAAGATTTATTTAGGATTATAGCATCCTCCATGTTATAACCCTCATAGCTCATTATAGCAACAACAAAATTTTGACCAGCTGGCCTTTTCCCATACTCAAAACTCTCAGAAATACTTGTCTTAACTAATGGTAATTGTGGATAGTGCAAAATATTTGCTCTTGAATCAAATCTTGAATGATAACTTGAGCAATATAAACCAAGAGATTGTTTTGCCATTGCTGCACCCATTGTTACTCTTGGAGATGAATTATGTTCAGGATATGGCACTAAGCCAGCTGCAACACCAAGTATAAGCTCAGGAGAGAGTTCCATGTGTGTATGCTCCTTAGTCAACTCATTCAAACTTTCAGCAATATAAGTATTCTCTTCTTCTTCCGAATCAATATACTCAATCAAACCTTCTTTTACAAGATCAAAAAATTTTATCTTACCTTCTCTAACTCTTTCAATATCTTTTTCCTTCAATTTTGGTTTTCCATTTTCAACTATAATTAATGGTCTGAGAACTCTTCCTCTGTCGGTATAAATTTGAACTTCTCTATTTTCTTCATGATAGCTTATTGAAATATCAAAGGCAATAACATTGCTTCTTCTTAGCTCTCTGAGCTTCTCAACTAATAACTCTGGTCTTGAGTGTTCCCCAATTAATCTACCATTCAAGTATACAAATGTTTTTCCATGTGATGTTTCTTTTACTCCAAATTTTTGTAAGTAGTCTTCTATTGGTTTTTCATCTTCATCATTTGAGATGACAACACTAATTGCTAAATTCTTAACTAAGCCACAATTTTGTCCTTCAGGTGTTTCAGATGGACAAATTCTTCCTAATTGAGTGGCATGTAAATCACGAGCTTCAAAGTGTGGATGTGAACGAGAAAGTAGAGAAGAAATCCTTCTGCGATGGGCAATTGATGAGAGGAAATTTGTTCTATCAAGAACTTGAGAGACCCCAGATCTACCACCAGTCCAGTTTCCAGTTGCTAAAGCATAGCATAAAGACTCAGTAAGATTATTGCTTCTGACAGCTGTTTTTATGCTAACTTTTCTATGTCTGGCGTGTTGCTTTTCTAACTGATATTTTATATCACGAGCAATTTTATTAAAGCTAACTCTAAAAAGTTCTTGCATTAAATCTCCTGCAAGTCTTAATCTTTTATTTGAATAGTGATCTTTATCATCAGCTTCTCTTAAATCATAAACTAAATCAAGAACTTTTCTTGCCATTATCCCAAGATATATCCCTTTTGCCTTTCTATCTTTCTCTGTATTACCAATATGTGGAAGCAGGAAGTTATTTATAACTTGATTCGCTCTTGTTGATTGATATTGGCGAGCATGACCTGCACCAACCCTCTTACATAAATAGTCAAATGCTTCTTCCTTTGACATAGTCCTTAGCTCTAAATTTAAAAGAACTTCCAAAATTGAATTTTCATCATAGAATAGATCTAAAATTTCTTTATCCTCTAAACCAAGAGCTTTCATCAAAACAGTTAGTGGTATTCTATTTGGAACTCCTGGGAATGTTACAAAAAGTGTTCCTGATGAACTTGCCTCTCTTCTTTCGACAGTTACTCTTGACCTAAAACCTTGTCTTACAGAGAAAACTTTCGCTATAAAAACTTCTTTCCCAGTTACAATTTCCTTTGTTGTTACAATTCTATTTGGAGCTAAATCTTCAACTATAACGAGTGAGCGTTCAGTACCATTTATAATAAAATATCCTCCTGGATCTTCTGGGTCTTCATATAAGTCAATTAACTCCTCTCTGCTCAATCCATTTAGGAGACAAATTTTTGATTTAAGCATTACTGGGAGGTGCCCAATTTCCACCTCTACAGGATTTCCATTTTCTATAAATTCAAGATATATTGGTGCAGAATAAGTCAAATTTCTTAACCTACATTCATATGGATAACGAACTTCAGCACCTTGGCCAGATTCATTTACAACAGGAGTCCCAACACGAATTTTTCCAAACTCAAGTTCATAACCAGGAATTTCAATATCTATTAATTCTCTTTCGTTGATAACCTCTTGCAGACCATGATCTATTAGATAGTTAAATGATTCTATCTGAAATTTTATAAGGTCCTCTTTTTTGATAAAATCTTTAGCTCTAATCATTCTTTATTCTATAACAACTCTATAGTAAATAGCTTCACCAGCCGTTGGGCTATTTCTCGTAATTTTTATTATATCCCCTACCTTTGCATTCAAGCCTTTTATTCCAGGATCGTGAATTTTAATTTTTGGCATTTCCTCTCTTGTTACATTATAGTTTTGCAGAACACGTTCAGCTTCTTCAGCACTCAATACCTCATGTTTAGGAACAAGTATATTTTTCAATTTTTAGCTTTAACAAAAAGTGCAAATTAATACTTTAGATTAAACCTTTAAAAATAAAAATTTTTACCATGTTCATAAATTCCGCGGATTATGTCGGATGTTGTTATTATGCCAATCAATTTATTTTTCTCTAAAACAGGAAAGCCGCCAATTCCTGTGTTTTTTACTAATGCAGAAATTTCTCCTATATCCTGATCTTTCCTAACAGTTATAACATCACTTTCCATAATCTTTTCAACTCTCTCTGATAGCACCTCATCAGCATCAACACCTTTAAATTCACCATACTCTAAAAATTTCAAAACATCAAAAACAGTCACAATTCCAATAAGTCTATCTTCTTGCATTACAGGTAATCTTCTATAACCATTTCTTACCATGACCTTTGAGACATCTGATATCATCATTCCAAGACTTAGTGTTATAACATTCTTTTCCATGACCTCCTCAACCTTTATACCAACTTTCTCATTTTTTGGTAGAACATCTCTCTCTGTCACAATTGCAATAACCTTCCTATCTTCAGTGTTGTTGACAATAGGAATTGCAGAAGTTCTGTTCTTCACCATAATGTCAATAACATCAGTGATATTCGCTTCCTTATCAACAAAGCTCGCATTTCTCATTATTTTTCCCACTGGACAATTTATTGCTGAAAGAAAATTTCCATTATAGTCTTTTAGAATTATATTATATTTTTCTCCTCCACCTAAGAAATCAAGAATGTCAATCGCAACAATTAGGCCTTGCAAGCGATTAGTGCCTGCATCAACAACAGGCAATCTTCTGAAGTCATTCTTCTCCATAAGTTTTGCAGCATTTATTATAGGCATTGTTTCATGTATTGTTAAAACATTTCTCTGAGCAATTTTCATGACTTCTCCTTCCTTTTTGTGGGGTTTTTGCTTAATTTTTTTCAAGCCGCCACTTCTATCACGGCTTTTTCCTATATCGGATTTACCAATTATATAAAACATTTTTCACTATAAAAAATTGGAGTAAAAACAAAAATAGAAAGATAACTTATAAATTGCACAAATAAAAATTCAGCAAATATTTTCAATTTTTATTAAATTATAAACATTATAAGATAAATAACATTAGCTTTTGCATCTCCCCTCAGCTAAAACATTATGACGATGAATTGACTCATAAGAGATAGTTCTCGCAGAAATCTCGCAATTTTTAAATTTTTTCTTTGCTCTGTGGAGAATTTCTCTTGTGACATCTTCAACAAATTTTGGGTTTGAGAACATTTTGTTAATTATATGTCTTTCATCTTCTGTTTTCAATAGAGTGTAAACTTCTGATGAAAAACACTCTTCAACGCAAGAAATCATATCCTCAATTTCAATTTCATTCTCATAAGAAGTTTTAATTTTTAGAGTTGCAACTGCTCTTTGCATATGGGTTTTACCATTTTTCATTGCATGTGGACAAGATGTTGCTCCAACCACATCAACTCTAAGAAATTTTGAAAATCCTTTATCTGAGATAACACAAATTTCAAAATCATAAGTTTCAAAAGTTTGCCTTTTTGTTATAGGTGTTTTCTTTTCAAGAATTAATTGAGAGCGCATTGAAATTTCAGCCTTTTTATAGTTATGTTTTCTTTTTATTTCCTCTAATATACTTCTCTCTAATTCTTCAATTGAACCATACTTTTTCTTAATTTTCTTCTCAACAACTTCAGAGATTGACTCAATAAGCCTGCTCATATGAACTCCTTTCTTTTTTTTGTCTAAGTTAAGAGTTACCTCAATTTCTGGAATAAATCTGTACTCCTTACCTTTCCAATTTGTTGTTATAAGTGTTCTTAAATTTGTTATCCCAACTTTTTCTAAATTTTCTTGAATTTTTGGTAAGTTGTCTTGTGTGTCATTCATTTTATTTTACTTTCAAAATTTTATGAGTTTGAGGAATTATCCTAACTTTTGGAAATTCTCTTATTATGGCATTATAATCTAACTTTTTCATTACAGACCACTCTGGTTGTAAGATCCAATTTTTGTATTTTTCATTACTTTTATAAATTTTTCTGAAGAAAGAAATATCCTCTTTGCTATGGATTACAACTTTTATCTGAGTCTTCTTTGGATGTTTTATAGCATAAGAAAAAACCTTTTCGTTATAATATGAATTTCCACTTGAGGGCGCTTTTAAACCAATTGAAATAAAATCACATATAGAAAAAATTTTTTCATCAAATAGAGTAGCATTTGTTTCCAAAAAAATTTTATATTTCTGCTTTCTCAATCTTTTTATCAATTTTGAGAGATTTTTTTCCAGCATTGGCTCACCACCAGTGAGAGAAACCCATCTAAATCTTCTATCCAATCTTTTTAAGATTTCTTTAATATTCATCTCTTTACCTTTTTTAAAATTTGTGTCGCACCATTTACAAGATTTGTTGCATTTTGTAAACCTTATAAAGTTCATCCCTGTACCTAAGAGAAGACCTTCACCTTGTATGCTTTGAAAAATTTCATTTACAAAAAATTTAATTTCTTTTTTCATATTCCAGAGGATCTTTTAGATTAGCCTTTTTAAATCCGTCCAATCTTAAAATACAACTTTCACAAACACCACAAGCTTTTTTCCTGCCTTGATAACAACTCCATGTTAGCTCAAAAGGAACTTTAAGTTCATGACCTTTTTTTATTATTTCTGCCTTTGACATTTTTAATAGAGGTGCTTCAATTTCTATACACTTACCTTCAACTCCTGCTTTAGTTCCAACTTTTGCAATATCCTGAAATTTTTCTATGAAAGCTTTTCTACAATCAGGATAATGCGAGTAATCTATCTGGTTAGCTCCGATGAAAATTTTCTCAGCATTAACTTCTTCAGCATATGCTAAAGCATATGCAAGAAAGATAATATTCCTAGCAGCTACATAGGTTGTTGGTATAACTTTAGATTTTTTTATTTCTTTGTAGCTTTTGCCTATTGGAATTTTTACCTTTTTGTCTATTAATGAGGAAGAAGAAATCTCTTGTAATGGAATTTTTAAAATTTTATGCTCTTTTACTTTGAAAAACTTTGCTAATCTTTTAGCTGAATTTAGCTCCTTTTTGTGTTTTTGCCCATATAAAAAAGTTAAGGCAAAAATTTCATAATTTTGAGAGGCAATTGCAGTTGTAACTGCTGAATCCAAACCACCTGAGAGCAAACAGATTGCCTTTTTCTTCATTGTGGTATAGAGTATATTAAAAAGGATTAACAAAAATAGTTTAGTTTTTTATATTTTTGAATAACAACCTAAGCTACCATCTTTTTAACTTTATTATCACTTCTCTATCAAAACCCATTTACCTTTACCCTCCCAAAGTTTTACTGAATATAAACAAGGCAATTCTTTTTTTAATTTAGAAAAGATCCATTCTGCAATTCTCTCAGCAGTTGGCTGCTTAAAAATTTCATTTAAGTTTCTATGGTCTAAAAAATTCAAAATTTTTTCATTAACAATTTTATTCAAATCATTAAAATCCAGTACCATACCATTCTTCTGAATTTCTCCATCAATAATAACTTCAAACTTATAAGTATGTCCATGGAATCTCTCACATTTTCCTTTATATCTTGGCAAAAAGTGTGCAGCATCAAAATAAAATTCTCTCCCTATTTTCATTTCAATAGCTCAGGCAAGCTTTTTTAACAAGCTAAGAATCCTCACTCTTTTTCTGCAAACTCTTTTATTGCTTCAAAATTTTCAACGATTAACTTTGCTTTTCTTTTTCCGAATTTGAAGCCAAAACGATCGTTCTCATCCCTTTTTAAAACAATCAACTTATTTCCTTTATATTCCTCATACTCAACAACCATTTTTAGAATTTTTTATATACCAGGGGTTATATAAGTTATATAAATATGATGAAAGGCTATATAAATTAATCAATATTCAAAATGAAAAATAAGTCAATTTACTTAAATTTTCCTAAATTTATTTTATTTTTTGTTTTTGCGATATGTGTAAATGGATACAATATTGAAGGAGATGGAATTTGTAACTGTAGTTTTTGTATTGATTGTGTGAATGCTTTAAATGATAATACAAATTGCTATGATACCATAAAATTAACCCAAGACATAATTAACTTTTCAGGAACTTGTATAAACAACCCTGAAAATTTCTCAAATAAAATTTTTGACTGCCAAGGCTATAGAATTGATGGAACTCACACAAAATATAGTAAAGGAATTTACTTAAATGAAAAGCAAAACAACACAATAAGAAATTGTGTAATCAGCGATTTTGATGAAGGAATTTATTTAGCCTCTTCGTTAAACAACACATTGATAGGGAATGTCAACTCAAATGGTGGTGCTGGAATCTATTTATCCTCTTCATCCAACAACACATTAATGGGGAATAATGCTAGTTCAAATAATTATGGAATTTCTTTATATTCCTCATCATACAACAAATTGACAAATAATAATCTTTATTTGAATAATAATGAAGGAATTCTTTTATCCTCTTCATCTAACAACATATTAATGGGGAATAATGCTAGTTCAAATGGTATGTATGGAATTGTCTTATTATTTTCATCAAAAAACAACAATATAACAAATAATTTTGTGTATAATAATACTATAGGAATAAGACTTGATGGTAACAATAGTTTCGTTTCATCCAACACTATCTATAAAAATCGGCAGAGTGGAATAGAAATTGGTGGTAATAATAACAGTATTATATCAAATATCATACATGGGCATTCCGGTACTGATGTACATGATGCAGGAATATGGGATGATGGTTATTACACAAAAACGATAAACAATAATATTTATGATAACTATTATTGTATCAAAATTTATGGGGAAGGTGATAATGACTATGTTAATGTAAGCCAAAATAACTTGGAAAATTGCAATTATGGAATTTACATTATCGGAAGCAGTTATAACAACATTGAAGGAAATACAATAATAAATTCCACTCAAAAAGGGATTTATCTTGATAGTTCAAGTCATAACAATATAAGCAAGAATAATTTAAGCTTAACTGGAGATGATGGAATTTATCTAAGTGGATTTTCTGATGAAAATGTTATAGTAGAAAATATTGCTTCATATAGTAATCAGGGAATAGGTCTTAGTAGCAGTAGGAATAGCACTATCATTAACAATTCAGTTTATTATAGCAATAATCAAGGAATTTATGCTTATGATGGTAGCACTGCTATTAAAATAACAGACAATAAAATATACACAGCAGAAGATGCCATATCTATTCAAAATTCGTTAGGTTGCATAATCAAAAATAATTTAATAAATAATGCCAGCAGTTATGGAATTTATTTTTATTATGTTAATTATTCTTTAATCGAGAATAACAGCTTATTTAATACAGCTGGTATCTCAATTGATGATAGTGAGGAAAATAACATAACATTAAACACGATAATAAATAGCACTTTTGATGGGATTACGCCTTCTGTAACGAAAAACATTAGAATAACAAAAAATTACATAGAAAATGTTTCTAATTATGGAATTGAACTGACAGGTATGACAAAAGATACTTATGTTGCTGAAAATAAAATAGTAAACTCCACAAAAGGCGTACTTTTAGATCAAGGAACTGAAAATAATAGAATAATAGCCAACGAAATAATTGGTAGCAGCTATGGAATTCATCTTTATTGTTCGCGGAACAATACTTTAGAGTATAATAATATAACTTCAATTAAGTGGGATGGCATCCTCTTGCAGTTATCAAATAAAACAGATATTTCACATAATAAAATTTATAGAATATTAAATGGTATAGGTCTATCAGAAAGTTCTTTTAATAATCTGATAGAAAATGAAGTTTTTGATAGTAGTGGTAATGGTGATGGTATCTACTCCTCTAGCTCCAACGAAAATAAAATTTATAAAAATTTAGTCTATAACATGAATGATGGTTCTGGCGTGCATATAATGAATTCTTTTAATGAGAGCATATGCAATAATACTCTCATGAACATAACTGATGGCTATGGCATACTTATCGAAGCTTCAGACAAAAATATTATTGATAATAACACTGCAATTTTAAATAACTATGGAATTTATCTAAGTCAGTCATCAAATAATAGCTTATTAAGCAACAATTTCTGTGGTAATTTAAATAAGGACATTTATATAACAACAAATAGCCTTGGTAACATTGGTGGCAATAACACTTGCAATACAAGTGATAATTGGAACGATCTAAGCACTTGGAGTTGTAAATATACCTGCGATAGCAAGCAGAGAGTTATCTTTACTTTTCCACTTTATTTTGGATGGAATCTCTTTTCACTTCCTGTGAGTGTTTAGTTTCACTTGAAAAACAAACATCTAAAGCAATTTTCCAAGTTCTTGGTGCATAAGGTAAAACTTTTCTCCTATCCAAAATTTTTACATTTTTTTTAAATTTTTTTGCCTTCTCTTTAATTAAATTCTCAGCTTCTGAGAATAGATCATCTTCTTTTGCCCAATGATAAAAATGCAAAATTCCCCCATCTTCTAACAAAGGTATTGCAATATCTAAAAACTCATGAGCACCTTTTGGCAAAGGCATTACTATGCGGGAAAATTTTTCATTAATTTTTTTCTGAATTTCTCTAACATCAATACAATAATTTTTAACTCTGTCAGAAATTTTATTTATGCGAATATTTTCATTTGCGTATTCTATCGCTTTTGGATTTGAATCGATACATGTAATACTACATTTCGGCTGTTTTTTTGCAATTTGTATTGCAAAAGGTGCTGCTCCAGAGAACATTACTAAAATTTTTTCATTTTCTTTAACAAGAGAGGCTATTCTTTGTCTTTCTAATGCTTCTCTTGGAGAGAAATAAACTTTTGCTACATCAATCTTTATCAAGGAGCCATACTCTTTATGAATTGTTTCAGTTTTATTTTCACCAGCAAGAATCTCAAATTTTCTTATTCTGAACTCGCCTTCTCTTTTTGAGATTTTTCTTAGAACAGTTTTTGCATGTTTGTTTGCATTTAAAAAGGCTTCAGCGATAATCTTTCTCTTTTTTTTAAGTTTTTCATTTAGCTCTAAAATTATTATATCCCCAACTAAATCAAATGATCTTGGAATTAGCTTAATTTCGTCTTCACTTATTTTTCCCTTTAAGAAATCTTCTATTCTTTTCTTTCTCCCCTCTTTTTTTCCAGCTTTAATATCAACAATTTCCCCAGAGATATTAACTTTTTTCTTTAATGGAAAAAACAAAAAGTTATCTTTACTTAAAATTTTTTTATCTTTGTTTAATACATTTTTTTTAATTAAAATTTTTCTTGTTTTTTCACCTTCGCTTTTTTTAACTTTCAAGTGTAACATTTTACTTTTCCGCTAAATGAACTCCAAAAATAACTAAAAATCCTCCTAAAATAATGAAAATTGTTATCTCTTCATTCAAAAATATAACTGAGAAAACTGCAGTGAATAAAGGTACCATATACAGAAAAACTGAAACCTTTGATGCTAATTCCTCTTTTATAACTTGAGCCCATATAAAATATCCAATTACTGAGCAAAAAATTGCTAAATAAAGAATTGCAAGCCATGTTATGAATGGGATTTCAAATATCGATGCTAAATTGTCATAAAAAGCAAAAGGAATTAAAAAAATTGTGCCTAAGGCGAATGTATATGCTGTTGCAACTAACGGATCTTTTCTTTCAAGAAATTTTTTTCCAACAATAGTATAAACCATCCAAAGAAATGCTGAAGATATAATTAGGAGATCACCAATAAAGCTCTTCTCAGTAAAAAATTCAAATGGCTTCCCTTTTGTTACTATTAGGAAAACTCCAACTAAAGAGATAACTATTCCTGCTAAAGCACTCCTTTCTAATCTTTCACCCCAGAAAAAAAATGTAAACAAAGCAACGAATATAACTGAAAGGTTTATTAAGAGAGAAGCATTTATTGCTGTTGTATAAAGCAAAGCAATAAACTCAAAGACATAAAGTAATGTTACTCCTGTTAATGCAAGAATGCAATAGATTTTCAAATCACTTAAAGAAAATTTTTGCATTTCTCCCTTTTTTCTGAGCATAGCTATAGGAAATAACAAAATAGAAGCTAAGAAAAATCTTAGAAATGCTAATGAGAATGGTTTCACATATCCTAAGGAAAATTTTATAAAGATCCATGATGATGCCCAAATTAACATAACAATTGTTAGCTTTATAGCATTAGATAACTTCATGTAAAGAATTTTAAAAGAAAAATTAAAAACTTGGTTGGTAAGTTAGGCACTACAATTTATCATGCTAACTATCCTCTTTTTAACTTCATCAAAATTTTTTCTATCCAAAAAAGCTCTCCTTTGCTTTTGTATTTCTCAATTAGATTTCTATGCAAAACAATAATAAAAAATTTCTTATGCTCTAAGATATTTTCTATCTTTTGAAATTTTTTTGATTTTAATTCCATAGCCTCGAGTTATCTGCACTACATATTCCAGAATCTTGAAATAATCTAGGAAATAATTCAAGAATTCTATCTATAGCTTCAGTATCCAAATAATATTTAATAACTTTTGTTTAGAGTTTATCTTAACAGATGCAAGAATTTCTCTTTTACCAGAATTTAAATCTTAATAAAGAAGCCTTCTCTTACGAATTTTTCATTTTTGAATTCAGGAGTTATTATTCCTGAAATTTTCCTACCTTCTAATTCCTTTATAATTTCTCTTACTAATATTGTTTTCCCAGATTTTGGCTTTCCTGTAATGAAAATTATCATTTTTATTTATCTCCTTTTCATTATCCCTTTTCATTCTTTTTGTTAAATTCTAAATTATCTATGTTATGCTTAACGAAATAACAAGAGTTTTTGTTGATGAAAAAGAAATTCTTTTGCTTGGAACTGCACATGTTTCAAGGGAATCTGTACTGCTTGTAGAGAAAACGATAAAAGAAGAAAAACCAGATTTTGTTGCAGTTGAATTATGTAGCGATCGTTATCATGCATTAATTGATAAAAAACGATGGGAAGAATCAGATATTATAGAAATAATAAAAGAAGGTAAAACAAACTTGTTTCTAATGCAACTCTTGCTTACAAATTTTCAAAGAAAGATTGGTGACGAATTTGGTGTTAGACCAGGTGCAGAAATGCTACAAGCTATTGAAATTGCAAAAAAAGAAAATGCAAAAATAGCGCTTGTTGATAGGGATGTAAATGTTACACTAAGCAGAGCATTTAATTTAATGTCACTAAGAGAGAAATTTAAACTTTTATATCTATTCCTCTCAGGAATTTTTATAAAAGAAGAAATCACAGAGGAGACAATAGAGAAATTTAAAGATAGTGATGTGATAACAGAGATGATGAATGAACTTGGAAGAGAAATACCTTCAGTAAAAAAAGTTTTGGTTGATGAAAGAGATGCATATATAGCAAAAAAAATTTTATCTTTGAGGGGGAAAAAAATTTTAGCTGTTGTTGGAGCAGGCCATGTTAAAGGCATAAAAGAGAACTTAGAAAAGAAAAAAATTGACTTTTCTTTGAAAGAAATTAGAAAAGTTCCAAAGAAAAAAAGTGCACTTAAACTTTTTACTTACGCTATAACTCTTTTAATTTTTTCACTTTTTGCTTTCAGTTTTTATTCTCATGGATTAAATTTTACATTTGATCTATTTTCAAAATGGTTTTTAATTCATGCATTCCTCTCAGCAATTGGTGCTGCTTTAGCATTGGCACATCCTATAGCAATAATGGTTGCATTTTTTGCTGCACCATTCACATCATTGCATCCTGCACTTGCTTCAGGATGGTTTGCTGGTTTTGCAGAGCTTTGGTTAAGAAAACCTAAGGTAAGAGATTTTGAAGGTCTTTATAAAATTAATGGCTTTAGAGATTTATGGAAAAATCAAGTAACAAGGATTTTGCTTGTTATATCATTTTCAAATATTGGAAGCTCACTTGGAACTTTTATTGCTGGTGCACTTATGATAAAAATTTTATATAATGACATACTGAATCTATTTACATAATAAGATGCTTGTAAATGTCTCTGACATAAACAGGTATGTTTTCTGCCCAAGAACGATTTACTTTTCAAATGTCTTAAAAATAGCTCCGAAACTATCAATAGAACAAGAAAAAGGTATCCTTGGACATGCAATAAGAAAGGAATTTTCACTGAGACAAGCAAAGATAATAGCTAAAATAAAAGATATTGATGAGATTAGACCAATACTAATGGAAGAACTTGAGAATATCCTTAGGGACATACCTCACATCTATAGAGAGAAGATTGAAACTATCGAAATTGAGAAAATTCTACCAGAAATTAAACCAGAGATCGTTGAGGAGATAAAAATTATGGAAAAAAGAGTCAGGACAATGATAGAAAAATTCGGAATTACTGAAGCCCTTAGAAGAGTAACTCCATGGAAGGTTGAATTCTCTCTAAGATCAGAAAGAATGAAGCTCTCTGGTAGAGTTGACAAAGTTATGAAAGATGAAAGTTATTTCCCTATAGAAATAAAAACAGGGAATCCTGCTGAGAGTATTTGGGATGCCGATAGATTGCAAGTATGTGCATATGCAATGCTATTAGAAGAGAAACTTGAGGTAAGAATTCCTTATGGTTTTGTTGAATATACAAGAATTCAAGAAAGAAGGCCTGTAATGACCTCTGAGAAATTAAGAAGGAATGTTCTATACACAAGAGATAAAATTTTTGAAATTCTCTCTGGTGAGTTGCCAGAAATATGCCCACATGGTTCTGGGAAGAAATGTGAGAGCTGTGGTTTCAAAGATGTTTGTTATGAAGTTTAAGTAGTCGCTGCAACTTTTTCTTTTGTTTGAGAAATCATTTCTTCCATCTTTTTCTTCTCTTTTTCTTCTCTTTTCTTTATCCTTGTTATGTACCCTGCAATTTTATTTCTTATGCTTTTACTTTCAATGTTACTAAGCTCTTGGACCTTCTTCTTATTACTATCAAAATCTGTACCAAATTCATCATTATATCTCTCCATTAACTCCTTAGCGGTTCTTTTCAAAAAAGTTTGTTTTATTCTTCCCATTTTATTCCTCTATTGAAAATAAATCAAATATTGTTTTTCTTTTTGAAATTTCCTTAACATTCGCCTTACCTTTTATTCCTGCGAGCTCTTGTGCAATTCTTATAGCATCATCCATATTGCCAACTTCATCAATTAGCCCAAGTTTTTTTGCTTCTTCACCAAGGTAGATACTTCCATCTGCGATGCTTTTTACATATTCAAAAGATAGATTTCTATTCTCTGCTATCTCAAAAATAAAATTTTCAAAAACTTTGTTAACTAAGCTTTCTAGCTCTTCCTTCTCAGAATTTGTCATTGGTCTATATG